>JACDEL010000055.1 GCA_013816405.1 Chloroflexota bacterium
CGCCACGGCAGGCGGCGGCCCTGGATGCGGTCGACGCGCACGAGGTGGGCATGGCAGCCTCGACCTACTACAGCGGCCGATACCTCGGCGGGGTCCTGGGTGCCAGCCTGGCAGGCCTGGTGCTGGGAGACGCGGTCAACCGCGGAACGGTCGCGCTCGGGTTCGGGCTGCTGGCAACGGTGGCGATCGGCGTGGCGGCAGTCTCCACCCTGTTGCCGAGCCGTCCCCCTCGCTGAGTCGCGGGACTCAAGCGGCGCTATCCTGAATGGCATGCGAACCGCCGCCATGCTGCTCGGCACCCTGGTCGCCCTGGGCGGAGCGGTCTGGATCGCGCAGGGGCTGAACCTGCCATTTGCGCCGCGAAGCTTCATGACCGCCGACCGCACCTGGATCGTGCTTGGATTCGTGGCTGTCGTGATCGGCTTCGCGACTTTCACCTGGGCGCGGCGACAGTCATAGCCGAAGCGGGCTAGTCGAGCCTGGCGCCCGCCGCGGCCATCTCGGCCAGGGCCTGCTCGCCGTCGCCGGGTGCCAGCTCAACCGCGGCCACTGCCTGTGTCAGCACCACCGTCTCGAAGCCGAGGCGGCGGGCGTCAAGGACCGTGCCGCGCACGCAGTAGTCCGTCGCGAGGCCACACACCACGACCCGCTCCACGCCGCGGTCCCGCAGGAGGCTTTCGAGGGCCGTGGGACGAGCCTCGCCGGTAACCGGGTCGCGCATGGTGAAGCCCGAGTAGCCGTCCTCGCCGTTGCTCCCCTTGTGAACGCTGGGTCCGGCGACAGCAAGCGCCGGGTGGAGCTCGGCGCCCCAAGTATCCGCCACGCAATGCACCCGCCAGACGCCGCCGTCCTTGGCGAAGTGGGGCGTGGACGGCGGATGCCAGTCCTGGGTGTAGGCGACGAAGGCGCCGTCGGCCTCGGCATGGCTGACCTCGTCGTTGATGCGCGCCAACGCAGGACCACAGCCCAGCACGTACAGGCTGCCAGCCGGGTCCGCGAAGTCGTTCTGGACGTCGACCACCACAAGCGCGGTCAAGGGGTCGTAGTGGCTCACAAAGCCGAGGCTACTCCAGGGCCGCGATGGAAGCCGGTTCGGATCCGTCCTCGGCATTCCCGGCAGCCCGTGCCGGACCGTGATGCGCCCGCAGCGGCAGCTCCGGCAGCCAGATCGCGGTGACGACCAGGGCAACCAGGGCGGCTCCGACGCTCACCCACAGACCGCTGGCAATCGCCAGGCTGAAGGCGTCGTGGACGGCGGTGGTGACCATTCCCCGAAACTGCTCCGGCACGTTCGCCAGGACCTTGGCCAGCCCGCCCACGCCACCCAGGTCGCTCGCCGCGCCGGACGCTGCGAACCGCTGGGTCAGCTCAGCCGGGACGCCGACCTTGGCCAGCTGTTGTGGGATCTCGGTCGCGAGCGCGGAGCCGAAGAGGGTCCCACCGATCGCCAGGCCGACCGTGCCGCCAACCTGGCGGAAGAAGGTCAGCGCGCCGGTTGCTGCGCCAAGCTGGGCGAACGGCGCGGCATTCTGCACCACTATCGTGAAGGCGGCGAGGGTCGGGCCGATGCCCATCCCGGCGATCACCATCCAGAACCAGATCTGCGGGAGGCTCGTGTCACCGCGAAGCTGGGTCATCAGCAGCAGGCCAACCGAGAGGAACGCCATGGAGACCACGATCAGCCATCGGTAGCGGCCGGTCCGGCTGATGACCTGCCCGGAGATGACCGAGCTGATGATCAAGCCAGCGAGCAGCGGCAGGATCTGGTAGCCGGACTCGGTGGCGCTGGATCCGAGGACGACCTGGAACCAGCGCGGGATGAAGATGATCGCGCCGAAGAAGCCGAAGCCGGCCAGGAAGACAGCCGCCAGCGAGACGCTGATGGATCGGTTTCGGAAGAGGCTGAGCGGCAGGATCGGCTCGCTGGCCCGCGACTCCACCCAGACGAAGACCGCAGAGAGCGCAAGTCCAAGCAGGATGAGGCCACCGACCTCCGGGTTGGCCCAGTCCAGGTTCTGCTTGTTGGTCAGGCCGATCAGGATCGGCACCAATGCCGCCGCGAAGACCGCGCTGCCCAGATAGTCGATGCTGCGCGCCCGCTCCGGGTGCTTGATCGGGGGCAGGAGGCGCCAGATGATGACCAGCGCCACGGCGCCGATCGGCAGGTTCACGAAGAAGACCCAGTGCCAGCCGACGTTGTCGGTCAGGAAGCCGCCGAGGGCGGGGCCGATCAGCGCGCTGATGCCGAAGACCGCACCGAACAGACCCTGGTACTTGCCACGCTCGGCGGGGGTGAAGAGGTCGCCGATGACCGCCAGCGCGATCGGGAAGATGGCGCCCGCGCCCAGGCCCTGCAGGCCTCGTGCTGCCACGAGCTGCCACATCTCCTGCGAGAGGCCTGAGAGAGCGGACCCGACCAGGAACAGGCTGACGCCGATCATGACCATCGGCCGCCGCCCGAACAGGTCGGATAGCTTGCCGTAGATGGGGCCGCTGATCGTGGCCGTGAGGAGGTAGATGGTGACGACCCAGGTGTAGTAGTCGTTGCCCCGCAGCTGGGTCACGATCGTCGGCAATGCCGTCCCCACGATCGTCTGATCGAGGGCGGCGAGGAACATGGCGAGCAGAATTGCGATCAGGATCTCGGTCCTGGCGCGGGGATCGACGTGGACGGGTGCGTCCATCGGCTGGGTGGCGGCGGTCACGCGTTGTCTCCTTGGGAATTCGCGCGGTTGAATGCCGCACGTAGCGATCGAACCGATGCCAGGAGCTGTTCTCGCTCCGGCTCGGAGAGATGGGTCAGGGCGGTCGCCATGCGCTCCCGGCGGCTGAGCTGGAGCTCGCGGATCTCGATCGCGCCCTCCTGCGAGAGGCTTAGCGTGACCACGCGGCGGTCCTCGGAGTCATGCTGGCGTTCGACCAGCCCGCGCTCCTCCATGCGGGATACGATCCCGGTCGCGGTGGGGAGGCCACAGCCGAGGAGCTCGGCAACGCGGCTCATCGGCAGCGGGCCGTGTGTCTCCAGCAGGGTCATGAGAAGCAGGTGCGTCATGCTGACGGAGCGCTCATGGCAGCGCTGCGCGAACGCCGCGCGCTCGCCAGCGATGATCGGCCCGAGCTCGTCGAGCAGGTCAGCGGCGACACTTCTCGTATCGTGAATCATTCGTGTCACGCAAACCATTATGCAGACACGAACCTTCTAGCGCAAGTCGAGCGTGGGGCTCTCCGTCTCTCAGCCGGGCAGGAGGCGCCGGAGCCTGCGATAGGCGGCGGCCGCCGGTCCCTGCCGGCGACGTAGCCAGTTGGTGTCTTCGACGCTGCGTCGCAGCTTGGAGGTCAGGTCTGCCGCGGGCCGGGTGAGGGGCTCAGGTGGCGGGGCCGGCTCGGCCTCGAACGCCCAGTCGTCGTGCCGAGCCGGTTCCTCGTCGTCCGGCGCTGACTTGGCCCACTGGCGAGATGCGTTGTAGGGGGGATCGGCCTGGACCGGCACCGCCTCGAGGGCGGCCATCGCCTCATGAAGCTCCGCGGCCCCAGGCAGGTCGACCGTTGACATCGCTGGCGGCGTGATCATTGCGCGGATCGCGGCCACCTCGGTGTCATCCCAGCCCTCGTCGAGGGCGAGTCGCGCAAGCTCATCCTCCGTCATGGCCAGCGGGGGCCGCACACCCTCTATCGTTGGGGCGGCATCGACCTCCGGCCACCCGTCTGCCTCAGCGCGGTAGTCCGGTTGGGGCTCATCGCGGACGATTGGCCTCGGCTCCGACTCGCCACCGAGCCACATGACTTCTTCCTCGACCTCTTCAAGCGCGACGGCCGCGCTCATGGTCGTGGGTTCCGCCGCATCTTCGACTTCAGGCTCAGAAGGAGGTTCCGGGGCAGCTTGCTCAGGCGGCTGCCAGGGCTCGAACTTGGCCTCGGGCTCGAACTTGGCCTCGGGCTCGAACTTGGCCTCGGCCTGAAACTGGGGCTGAGGCTCAGGCGCGCGGGCCGGCTCCGCCGGCGTGTCCGGCTCCTGCGATTCCACGGGCTCCGGCTCAGGCGGCTGCCAGGGCCCGAATCCCGCCTCGGCCTCGGCCTCGAACTGGGGCTGAGGCTCGGGAGCCGGCTCGGCGGCGACCTCCTGCTCTTGCAAATGTCGGGGCTCCGGCTCGGGCTCGGCTGCCTGCACTTCGGGCTCGGGCTCGGCTGCTGCCGCGTCCGGCTCAGGCTCGGCGGCCTGTTCGGGCTCCTGCTCAGTCGTATCTGGCGCCGCAGGGGCCGGACTCGCAGCGCCTCCCTCCATCTCCGCCGCGTCAAGCCACGCAAAGTCGCCGTCCGCAAACCAGTCCGGCTCTACGACGACGGCGCTGTAGGTCGGCGCCTCGACCTCGGCGGTCGGCTCGCCGGCCCGGATCTCGGCAGATCCGACCTCCTCGGCTGCGAGCTCCGCGGCCTCGAGGGCCGCCTGCGTCGGCTCTTCCGCTGCTACCGCAGTCGCGGCGGTGGGCTCAGCGCTCCTCTCCGAGACGGCCTCCGTCTCCGCTCGTCCTCCCCCGAGGTCCGCGGCGTTCGGATCCTGGGCGCGCGCCAGCGCCTCGGCGAATCCAGCCACTGCCTTGCGGGGAGAGCCGGCGACAGCCTCACGCGGAGAGCGTCCCTTGCGTTGGCGCGACTTCGGCTTCAGCTTGCGTCGAACCGGCGCACGGGGCGCGGCAGGCGGAGGCGTCGCGCGTGCCTTCTTGGGCGTCGAGGCGGGAACGCTCAGCGAATCCCACGCGACCGGCGCCTCGACGGGCGGCGGCAACCGAAGGTCGAGGCGTGCCTCAAGCTGGTCCACTCGCGAGCGAAGCCCGGCGACCTCGCCCCGCGCCTCCCCCAGGGCGAGCAGCGCCTGGCCGTATCGCTCGGTCAGGTTACGAAATTCGGTCAGCAGCTCTCGGAAAGCGCTTGCTTCGCCTGAAGCTCCGTGCGAGCCTCCATTGCCGTTCGTGCGTGGCGACTCGTCGTGGGTGCCTGCGGACGCGATCGGTCCGGGCTGCGCCTTCAGGAAAACGCGCATGGAATCACCCTCGGGAGTGCCGAGCAGCACGCCTCTGGCCAAGAGCTCCCAGACGCGCCCTTCAGCGACCCCGAGGACTGAGGCTGCCTCCTGCACCGAGTAGCCGTCCATCACGGGTCCGATAGGGTACGCCATGACACGAAAAACGACGATACCCACGGCATGTTTCGCGCGAGGACGCGGCGGGATGCAGTTCTGACTCCCTATGATCGGCCTTCGATGACGTCCGCGGTCCGCGTGCCCAGTCAGCCAGGCTACGATTTCGGGCTTCCGCCCGCGCTCGAAGGCCTGGGCGAGCTCGCGTACAACCTGTGGTGGAGCTGGACCCCCCGAGCGGGGGCGCTCTTCGCGCGGATCGACTCGGCGGCCTGGTCACGCTACCGGAGCCCGATCCCCGTCCTCGCTGCGGTCGAGCCGGGCCGATGGACGGAGCTGCTGTCCGACGAGGACTTCATGGTGGATGCCAGCCGCGTCCTGGACGAGTTCGAACGCTACCTCACCAACGGGTCGGACTCCTGGTATCGGGCAGCGACGGACTCGGACCCGTCTGCGACGCTGCCCGGTCCGATTGCATACTTCTGTGCTGAGTACGGCATCCACGAGTCGATGCAGATCTATTCCGGCGGGCTCGGCATCCTCGCCGGCGACCACTGCAAGTCAGCGTCCGACGCGGCGCTCCCGTTCGTGGGAGTCGGTCTCCTCTACCGGCGCGGCTATTTCCGGCAGCAGATCGACGCGGACGGACACCAGGAGCACGCACAGCCTGACCTGGACCCAGCCATGCTGCCGCTGCGGCGCGCGCGCGGCCGTGACGGCTCTCCGCTGCAGGTGAGCGTCGACTTCCCGGATCGCAAGGTCCACGCCGCGGTCTGGCTGGCGCAGGTAGGTCGCGTGCCGCTGCTCCTGCTGGACACCGATATCCCCGCTAACGAGGGCAGCGACCGCCCGATCACCCACATCCTCTACGTGCGCGGTCGCGAGATGCGGCTCTGCCAGGAGATCGTGCTGGGGATCGGCGGCGCGCGCGCGTTGCGCGGGCTGGGGATCGAGCCGGCCGCATGGCACCTGAACGAGGGACACTCCGCATTCCTGCTCCTCGAACGCGCCCGTGAGCTGGTTGAAGCGGAGCCCGGCCTCGGAGCAGACGAAGCACTGCGCCGGGTCGGGCAAAACTCCGTCTTCACGATCCACACCCCGGTCAAGGACGGGAACGAGCAATTCGATCGCGCGCTGGCCAGCAGGCTGCTGAGCCCGTGGCTCAAAGCCTGTGCCATGTCCGCCGAGCAGCTTATGGAGCTCGGACGCGGCCTGGGCGACGAGGTCGAGCCCCCCTTCGACATGACCGCATTCGTGCTGCGGCACGCCGCTGCCGCCAACGCGGTCAGCCGGCTGCACGGCGAAACCGCCAACGCCACCTGGGCCGCGTTGCGACCTCAGCCGATCTCAGCCATCACCAACGGCGTCCACGCCGCGACCTGGATCGGTCGGCCGTTGCGGCGCCTCTTCGAGCGCGCCACCGCTCGCTCGCTCGGCAGCGACGCCCCGCGACCCGAGGTGTTTGACAACCTGGCACAGGTGCTCCCGACCGACCTGTGGGGCGCGCACCGACAGCAGAAGCGGGAGCTGATCGAGTTCATGCGCAGCCGCCTTGCACGGCAGTTCGCGCGGCACGGCGAGTCTCCGAACGTGCTGCGCGAGCTCCACGCCGCCTTCGATCCGGAGACCCTGATCATCGGCTTCGCTCGACGCTTCGCGACCTACAAGCGCGCCGATCTGCTCTTCCACGATGAGCACCGCCTGGCGCGACTGCTGGCCGATAGCGAGCGCCCGGTGCAGCTCGTGCTGGCGGGCAAGGCACACCCGGCGGACCGCCCCGGCCAGCAGGTGATCCAGCGCATCTTCACGCTCTCTCGCACCGAACCGTTGCGCGGTCGGATCTTCATCCTCGAGGACTACGACATGCGCATCGCCCGGTTCCTCGTCGGCGGGGTTGATATCTGGCTGAACAACCCGCGTCGGCCGATGGAGGCATCGGGCACCTCCGGCATGAAGGCTGCGATGAACGGGATCCCCTCGATCAGCATCCTCGACGGTTGGTGGGACGAGGGGTTCAACGGGCGAAACGGCTGGGCGATCGGCGGCAGGGATACGCTCGCCGACGACGTCGCCCAGGACGAGGCAGATGCGGCCGAGCTGTATCGGCTCCTCGAGGAGGAGGTCCTGCCGCGCTACTACGCCCGGGATGGCGAGGGCATGCCCGGCGATTGGATCGACACCATGCGCGAGGCGATCGAGGCGGCGATCTGGCAGTTCAGCACCGCCCGCATGCTGGGCGAGTACGTCGAGAGGATGTACCGCCCCGCGACGCGAGCGGCCGAGCCGGCGGCCGCGGGATCGGCCTAGGGCAGGTAGACCCGGGGGTTCTGCCAGATGCCGTGGTCGTTGATCGCGAAGTGGAGATGGCAGCCGGTTGAGTTGCCGGTGTTGCCCTCATAGCCGATCACCTGCCCGCGGCTGACCACCTGGCCTGGGCTCACGACGACCTGCGCGCGCAGGTGCCAGTACCAGCTCTGGACCCCGGAGCCGTGGCTGATGACGACGCCGTACCCCGTATCCCAGGGCCAGAGAGGCTGGCCCGATGCCCTGACCGTCCCGGCGCCCACGGCGAGGATCGGAGTTCCGCAGCCGTTGCCGATATCGATCCCACCATGGAAGTGCGCGTAGTACTTGCCCCCGTATGCGTACGGCGGCTCCAGGACGAATCCGGTGGGGCCCCACTCCTGCGTGACGTGGAAGGTGAGCTCGGGCCACTTGAAGCCGAATGCCGACGGCGCCTGGCGCCGCGCATCCTCCTCGGCCTGGAGCTTGGCGACCAGCTTGGTCTGCGCGTCGAAGGCCTTCTGGCTGTCTGCGATCTGCTGCGCGACGTCGCCCTTCGCTTGGAGGGCGTTGTTCAGCGCGGCCGCCTGCTCTCCCTGCTTCTGGTCGGCGGCTGCCTTCAGCCTGGCCAGCTCGGCCTGCATCGCCGCCAGCTCAGCTTCGCGCTGCGCGAGAACCTTTGCCTCAGCGTTCGCCTGATCCTGCGCGGCAGCGACTTCCAGGCGCCCGGCGCGGAGGGTCTCCTCCTTCGTCTCGAGGCTGGCGCGCAGCTCCCTGATATCGATGGCCAGCTGCTTGTCCTGGTCCGAGACCGTGATCATGTAGCTGACCTGGTTGGTGGCGGCGTCGAGCGAATCGGCGGAGAGGAGGAGCTCGAGCACGGAGGTCTGGCTGCGCTCATAGGCAGAGCGCATATGGTCCTGCAGCAGCGACTCGCGGGTGTGCAGCTCGTCGGTCTGGGCGATGATCTCGATCGCGACCCCCTGGAGCTGCTTGTCGAGGCTCGCGACCTGCGCGCGCAGGTCAGCCAGGCGGGCCGTGATGTCGGCCACCTCGGCCTGCACCTCGGCCAGCAGCCCGCTGATGTGGTTGTACTCCGCGGTCACCGATGCGAGCTGCGCCCTCGCCGCATCCAGCTTTCCGGCCAGCGTCGACGCCCTGCTCTTGAGCTGGGTGAGCGCAGCGCGCTGTGCGCTCAGAGTCGCCTCGAGCGTCTGCCGCTGCGCCTTCGCTTCGGCGAGCGGATCCGCGGCCTGGGCCTGGTCGCGAGGGGAAGTGGTGACGATGCTCGTTCCGACCATCAGGAGGGCAATCACCATGATGGCCAGGTGAGATCGTCGCCTCATACGACAATCGTCTGTGCTTGTTTCATCGGCCCAGATGTCCCGCTACGTGCTCCTGTCGCGATCCTAGCCGCGCATGCCGAGCGCGTAACGTGGCCGAAAGGTACCACCCGTTCTAATCAAGAGTCCACCTTTTTGTCCATCAGCTCGTCATCCTC
This sequence comes from Chloroflexota bacterium, assembly GCA_013816405.1. GTDB lineage: Bacteria > Chloroflexota > Limnocylindria > QHBO01 > QHBO01 > CF-167. Next base: position 8,919 of record JACDEL010000055.1, read on the forward strand.
GAGCACGTTGGCCCGGGCGATCTCGGCGCCCAACAGGACCACCATGCTGGCGAAATGGAGGAAGACGAGGAGCGAGATGACGGTCGAGATGGGGCCGAAGAAGCTCTCGTAACGGGCCACGTCGGTCGCGTACCAGGTGAAGCCGGAGCGCAGCGCGGTGAACAGGAGGGTGGCCACGATCGCGCCGGGCAGCACCTGGCTTACGGTGACGCTCCGGTTCGGGACGACGCGATAGATGACGACCAGGGCGACCAGGACCAGCAGGATCGGCACGGCAAAGCCCACCACGTCCACGAGCAGCTGGCTTCCCCTGCTGCCCCCCGGGATTCCACCGGCCAGCCGAGCGGCGATCCTCTCCCCCAGGCCGATGCCGACCGAGATCAGGGTCAGCAGGCCGGACCCACCCAGCAGGAACAGGGCGATCAGCTTGTCCTGCCAGAACGGCCGCCGCGTCGAGGTCGCGAAGGCACGACCCACCCCCGTGCTCAGGGCACCGAAGAACCCGATCGCTCCCCAGGCCAGCAGGGGAACGCTGACGATCGTCACCCCTCCGCGCGACTCGATGATGCTCTCGACGACGGAGGTGACCGTCCCGGCCTCCAGCGGCAGGGCCGATTCGAGACGTCCGATCACGATTCGCCGCGCCTCGCCCTCACCGATCAGCAGGCTGAACACGATCACGCCCAGCACGATGACCTGGAAGAGCGAGAGGATGGCGAAGTAGGCCATGCTGCTGGCCACGCTCGGTCCGTCGTGCAGGGCGAAGCCTGCGACGGCGCGGCGCCCGACCCGGGTGGTCCGCCACCGGGCCGCCCAGCCATCCGCCGCTTCCAGGAGCCGCTTCCAGCGCTCGACCATCGGTGAGAGGCTACCCTGTCGTGGTGCCGGCTGACGCATCGGTCCAGCTCGAGATCGACGGCTTCGAGGTTGCCATCAGCAATCCGGGCAAGCTCTTCTTCGAGCAGGCCGGGATCACCAAGCTCGACCTCGTCAACTACTACCTCGCCGTGGCGCCGGGTGCGGTGCGCGGGGTCATGGACCGGCCGATGGCGCTCAAGCGCTTCGTCAACGGCGCCGCCGGTGAGGCCTTCTTCCAGAAGCGGGCGCCGGCCTCCGTTCCCGAATTCGTGCGCACGGTGGAGCTTTCGTTCCCATCCGGGCGGACCGCCGACGAGGTGGTGGTCAGCAACGGCGCCGCCCTGGCCTGGGTCGTGAACCTCGGCTGCATCGACCTCAACCCGCATCCGGTTCGCGCCGACGACCTCGAGCACCCCGACGAGCTGCGCGTCGACCTGGATCCCGGTCCCGGCGTGCCGTGGAGCGTGGTGCGCGACGTGGCCATGGTGGCGGGTGAGGTCCTCTCGGACCACGGCCTGACTGGCTGGCCGAAGACCTCGGGATCACGGGGGATCCACGTCTATGCCCGCATCGAGCCGCGCTGGACCTTCAGCGAGGTACGCCGAGCGGCCCTCGCGCTGGCGCGCGAGGTCGAGCGCCGCGTGCCGGAGCTGGCGACCAGCAGGTGGTGGAAGGAGGAGCGGCACGGGGTCTTCATCGACTACAACCAGAATGCCAAGGACCGCACGGTTGCCTCGGCGTATTCGGTGCGGCCAGTGCCGGATGCCCGCGTCTCCGCACCGCTCCTCTGGTCCGAGGTTCCCACCGTTGAGCTCGCGGACTTCACCGTCAAGACCATGCCGGACCGATATTCCCGGCTCGGCGACGTCGAGGCGGGGATCGACGAGGCGGTCGGGTCGCTGGACGGCCTGCTCGAGCTCTCCGCCCGCGACGAGGCGGGCGGGCTGGGCGACGCGCCGTGGCCGCCGAACTACGCCAAGCAGCCCGGCGAGCCGCCGCGGGTCCAGCCGTCCAAGCGACGCATGGCGGCCGACCAGCCGGCTCCGCGAGATCCCAAGGCGCCCAAGGGACGCGTGGGCTCCGTCGCGCCGGCCATGCCATCGCCACCTGCGCGCCGCGCGGATGGCACGGCCGCCCCGACCGGCAGGCGCCGTTCTGCGCACCCGCTGATCGTGATCTCGCAGGCGAAGACCAGGCCGGCTGCGATGGAAGGGCTCGAGCGCTGGAAGAAGCGCCATCGCAAGGCCGCGAAGCTACTGGCTGGGGACGACGTGATGGTCGACGGGATGCGGGGCCGCTCATCGCTCTGGTACCGGGTGCGGGTGAACCTGCGCCACGTCCCGGAGGCTGAGCGCCCGGCGGCCGAGCCACCGGACCCCGAGTACGATCCGTGGGCCGAGTACCGTGCGGAGAATCCCGACAAGGCCTGAGCCGATACGATTCACGGCATGAAGACCGACACCGGTGACGTCCTCGTCCCAGACCCCGAGGAGCCGCCTCCCCCTCTGACGAGCCGGTCGCCGAGGAGGTGCTGTCGGTCCCCCACCAGGGCCTCGAGCCACGCGAGGGACGGCGAAAGCGAGTGGTCGTCATCGGCGCCGGAATGGCTGGCCTGGTTGCCGCCTTCGAGCTGGCCCGCCAGGGCCACGACCCGCTGATCCTCGAGGCCCAGAACCGGGTCGGCGGTCGGGTCTACACGCTGCGCAGCTTCGCCCCGGGCCTGTACGCGGAGGCGGGTGCCATGCGCATCCCGCGCGTCCATGACCTGACGCTCAAGTACTGGAACCTGTTCGGGCTGTCGCTGCGCCCATTCATGATGGGCAACCCAAAGGGGCTGGTGCACGTCGGCGGCAAGCGGATGACCGCCGAGGAGGCGCACCAGCAGCCGGGCCAGCTGCCGTTCGACGTCGCCGAGCACGAGCGCGGCCGCAGCGTCGACGACCTCTGGCAGGACGCCACCCGCGACCTCCGCGAGCTGCTCGACCGGGAGGGCGATGCCGGCTGGGAGCAGATCGTGCGCGACTACGACCAGTACTCGCTCCGCGAGTTTCTGGTGCTCAAGGGCTTCTCCGAGGGCGCCATCGAGATGTACGGCGTCATCAACTTCGTCGAAGCGGACATGAACAACGCCGTGATCGAGGAGCTGCGCGAGGATCTCGGCAAGTCGTTCGAAGACATGCAGGAGATCGTGGGCGGAACGGACATGCTGCCTCGCGCCCTCTACGGCGAGCTCCAGGACCGGATCCGCTTCGGCGCGGAGGTCTTCGCCACCGACCAGGACGCCGATTCGGTGACGGTCCATTTCAAGACCGAGGCGGACCGATTCACGGAGCGCGCCGACTACGCGATCTGCGCCATCCCGTTCTCGGTCCTGCGCCAGGTGGAGCAGCTGACCTCCTTCTCGCATGAGAAGCAGCGCGCGATCCGGCAGCTGAACTACTCGGCCTCGACCAAGATCCTCTTCCAGGTCAGCGATCGGATCTGGGAGACCGATAATGGGATCTACGGCGGGGCGACCGTGACGGACCTGCCGATCCGTCGCATCAACTACCCGACCCCCGATCCCACCACCTCGCGCGGCGTGCTGCTCGCCTCGTACACCTGGAGCCAGCACGCGCTGCGCTGGGGAGCCATGGACGAGGAGACGCGGCTCGAGGAGGCGCTCGACGATGTGTCTCGCATTCACCCGCGCATCCGCGAGGTGTATGAGGTGGGGGCCTCGCATGCCTGGTATGACGACCGATGGGCGAACGGGGCCTTCGCGCTGTTTGCCCCTGAGCAGCAGACCGAGCTGCAGGCCGACATCGTCAAGCCGGAGGGCCGGATCTACTTCGCGGGCGAGCACTGCTCCCTGTACCACGCCTGGATCCAGGGGGCACTGGAGTCGGGATCAGGGCTGCCCAGGAGATCCACGAGGCGCCCTGACCGATCCACTGAGGAAGATGGAACCTATCGGTCGCGTCGATGCCCATACCCTGCGAAGGCGGTCGTTCAAGTCGCCAAGCGTAGGGTGATCGGATGCAGCTCGATCTGGTGGTCCAGGCATCAGCCGGCGATCACGCAGCATTCTCCGAGCTCGCCGCGGCCGCGATCCCAGGCCTCTATCGGGTCGCCTACCTGATTCTCCGTAACCCCGAATTCGCGCACGATGCCGTCCAGGACGCGCTGATCGCCACATGGCGCGACATCCGCGGGCTGCGCGACCCCGCCCGATTCGACGCCTGGCTCTATCGGCTCACCGTCCGCGCCTGCTATCGCGCCGCACGCCAGGAGTGCAACCGGGCACGAGCCGAGATGCCCCTCCTGCCAGCGCATGACCTGCCTTCGGCCGATGAGGATCAGCGGCTAGTGGCCGCGCGCGATCAGCTCGAACGCGGGTTTCGCGCTCTCTCGCCGCAGGAACGAGCTGTGCTCGTCCTCCACTACTACCTCGATCTACCGCTGGCCGAGTCAGCCGCAATCATCGGCGTCCCCGTCGGCACTATGAAGTCCCGGCTGAACCGCGCAACCCAGGCTCTCCGAGCCGAGCTCGATGCCCACGATCGCGCATCGGCCATGTCGACAGGAGGCATCGCGTGACCGCTGATCGCGACTTCGACGCGTTGCTCCGATCTTGGTTCGACGCAGACGCCGCCCCCGCCCAGCGACAGGACCTGCTTGAGTCGGTCCGCGCCGCGACGGCACGCAGCCGGCCACGCCCGGCCTGGCTGGTGCGGGTCAGGGGTGAGCCGATGCCTGAGCTGGCCCGACCTGGCATCAGCCGCTTCGCAACGATGGGTCTCGCCGCGGCAACCGTCGTCGCGGCCGTCATCCTTGGGTTCGTCCTCGTTACGCGGCCATGGCAGGACATCGGACCGGAACCTGATGCGACTGGCACGCCCGGCGCGACGCAAGAAGCGACGCCGAGCCCCACGTCGGCCGGGCAGGCCCGCACGTTTGGCAATCTCGCAACCTACCAAGCACGACTCGTCTCCGACACCGTTGGTTGGGTCGCGACCGAATCCTCCCTCTATCGGACGTTGGATTCCGGTCTGACGTGGACCGAGGTCCAACTGCCCACGGGCGGAGAATCTGTTGTGACCAGCATCGTTGACGACCGCACTGTTTTCCTATCCTTCAGCGGCGAACCATGGACGCTTGCGGCCACGCACGACGGCGGAGCGTCGTGGGTCGAGACAACGGTGACGGGCGTGCCGGCAAGTCCCTACTTCGGGTTCTTCGCGATGCAATCCACGACCGTTGGTACCGCCACCTTCTTCTCCGATCCAGCCAACCTCCTGTACCAGACGACTGACGGCGGCGCGTCCTGGACTGGACCGGTGACCCCCCAACAGCCGGACGTGGGGGCGTTCCTCTTCAAATTCGGGTTCCCGGACGAGCGCGGCGTGCTCTCGTACTCCAATGGCAAGTACGACTACCTGCCATTCGATGACCGGTTGTGGTTGTCGACCGATGGTGGCCAGACATGGCTTGAGCGCTCCTTCCCGACCGACGCTGCCTCACCGGCGGGCCTGTTCAAGGGATTGTCCGGGAAGCGCATTGACAGCACCCATTGGCTGATCGCCGTGCGTGTCTCCGAAGACCCGATTGCGTCCCCCACGTCGAAATCCTGGACGGCGTTCTACGAGAGTTCAGATGACGGGCACTCGTGGCGCTTCATCAACCAGATCCCGAACGTCCAGGCGTCGTTCGAGATGCTCACTTCGACGGACTGGGTCGGCTGCAGCGATGGGTCGGGTGCTCGGTGTTGGTCCACCCTGGATGCTGGCGCCAGCTGGCGGGAGGGAGTCCTCCCCGACGCGTACCCCGGATCAATTGAGCAGTTCAGCTTTGCTTCGGTGAATCATGGATGGGCGCGCATCTCCTGTACGGACAGCGAGGGCAGGCCCCGCACGGGAGGGACGTACTGCAACGGAACGCTCGGGTCGCGGCTGCTCGAGACGACAGATGGCGGGCAGACCTGGCGGCCGATTGGGTGAACAGAGCAGTATCCCCTTCGCCGCTCTTCCGACGCGCAATCGTGCCTGTGGTCGTGTTCGTCCTGGTCGGCTGCGTGGCGGGTCCGACACCAACTCCGAGCGGATCCATCGGGGCGTCTGCGTCCCCCGCCGCCTCAATGCCGGCACCGAGCCCGACGCTCTTAGCCGGTGGCGGGACATGGACCGTGACCGGGTCAATGTCCGCGTCACGCGGGGGTCATACGGCGACGCTCCTTGCCGACGGCCGCGTCCTCGTTGCGGGCGGACAGGTCGAGCGCCACGCTGCGGCCGTTGCCTCGGCCGAGATCTACGACCCGCAGACAGGGATGTGGACGGCGACTGGCAGCATGGGCATGTCGCGCTGGGCCTATACGGCGACACTACTTCCCAGTGGCAAGGTGCTCGTTGCTGGCGGGCTAACAAGCTCTGGCGACTACCTCGCCTCGGCCGAGCTCTTCGACCCCGCCTCGGGGACTTGGCAGGCCACCGGCTCGATGCTCGACGGCCACGCCGCCCATACGGCCACCCTGCTCCACGACGGCAAGGTCCTCGTCGCGGGCGGCAGTCCCGGGCCTAGCGAGCTCTATGATCCGACGGCCGGCGCATGGACTGCGACTGGAGCACTCCCCCTGATCTTGGACTCGGCCACCGCGACGCTGCTGGACGACGGCGACGTAGTCGTCGTGGGAGGTGTTGGCTACGACCCAGACCGCATCCTCCTCCACGGAGATCTACGACGCCGAATCCGGCACGTGGTCGCAGGCCGCCGACCTTCCATCGCGGCGGGAGTTCCATGCCACCGCGCTGGACGGCGATGGCAAGCTTCTCGTGACCGGAGGGTACGACCCGGATCGCGGAGCCCTCGACTCGGCCGACCTGTCCGATCCCGGTGACAGTGCGTGGGAGCGGACCGGCAGCATGCACGAGGCACGGCTCGGCCACTCTGCGACAACCCTGATGAACGGGCTCGTTCTCGTCGCGGGCGGCCAGGCGGGACCATCGAAGGAATCGCTGTCGTCGACGGAGCTTTACGACTCGAGCATGCAGGGTTGGCGCCAGGCCAACCCAATGGCGACGGCCCGAGATGGCCACACGGCCACACTGCTTGATGACGGCGAGCTTCTCGTGGCGGGCGGCTTCGTCGCCGGCGGGACGACGGCATCCGCGGAGGTCTACGGGCCTGACCCGCGACAGCTTCCAGCCGAAGGACGAGCCGATAATGGTCGGTACGCCACGACCTTCGACCCGCCCCTCAGCTTCACGCTCACCCTGCGAGCCAGTGTCGGCGTCAATGCGCCTGCCTTCATCGGTCTCGCATTCGGCTTTGATCCCCTGGTAGCACATGGGGGCGGCGCTTGGGCGGCCGAGATCCAATTCAACCGTCCTGATCAGGTCTTCGACGTCAACCGGCCCGACGTCCTCGTGGACACGCCGCCGGATCTGGGCGCCTGGATCGCGAAATCCGGACGTGACTGTCGTCTCCGGGCCTGTGAAGACCACTATTGGCGGCCGCGACGCGACGCGGATCGATATCGTCGTGGGCGCCGACGGCGTTACGTTCAGTCCGATCCAGGGGTTTCCCGACATCCCGTTGGGGATGGGACCCGGGCAGCACCAACGACTGTTCATCGTCATGGTCGGCGAGAAGCAAGTCCTGATCCGAATCAACCTCTTCACGCCCGGCAACGACAACGGCCAGAGCAAGGCAATCGACGAGGACAACCTTGAGCATTTCGACCGGGCACTGAAAGCGCTCCAGCCGATGCTCGACTCGGTGGTGTGGCAGTGAGCATCGGGTGACCGCGGGCCTTCGTCGCATGATCGGTGCGACCCGACTGGCGGAACCTGACAAGTCGCCTTCTAGCCAGTCTCTGCAAGGCGCTCCTCAAGGCGCGTCTTCACCGCCGGCCACTCATGGGCCAGGATCGAGAAGTAGACCGTGTCGCGGATGAAGCCATTGGGCATGCGAATGTGCTTTCGTAGCGCCCCCTCGCGCTGCGCGCCGAGCCGCTCGATGGCCGCCTGGGAGCGCAGGTTGCGCCCGTCGGTCTTCAGCGCAACGCGGGAAGCTCCCAGGTCTTCGAAGGCGTAGCCGAGCTGCAGCAGCTTCGCCTCGGTGTTGACCGCCGTCCGCTGGTGCGAAGGCGCGATCCACGTCCAGCCGATCTCCACCCGTCCATGCTCCGGCGCGATGTCGCCGAAGCGGGAGGAGCCGATGGCTCGCCCCGTGGCCGCGTCGACGGTGACCCAGGTCACGTACTCGGAGCGCAGGGCATCGGCCAGGTAGGCATCCCAGACGGAGTCCCCGACCGACAGGTCGGTGGACATGTAGCGAAAGGTCGCAGGATCCTGTGCGGCGGCGGCCAGCAGGTCGTCGCGATGGCGCTCCTCGATCGGCTCGAGACGCACGAAGCGCCCGGCCAGCAC
>JACDEL010000056.1:0-6901 GCA_013816405.1 Chloroflexota bacterium
GCGCAAACTCGGAGCGATCGACCTCGAGGGCTGGGCCTTGGCAAACCTTGCCTCCTGGCGCGTCGAGGTGGGCGATCTTGATGGCGCGGCCGGAGAGCTCGCCGCTGGGCTGGAAAAGCTCGCCGCAGCCGAGGACGCGATGGCGGCAGCAGCCGCCATCGATACGGCGGCCGTGATCCTCGCCTGCCGCTCTCGGTTTGCGGATGCCGCGTTGGCGTGGGGCGCCTACGAAGCCGCCATCGCCGACATGGGCGTCCCCCGTGATCGACTGAGCACCGCTGAAGCAGCCGTGGCTGATGCTCAGGCGCGCTCGGGGAGCCCGAGTTCGAGCGTTTCCGCGCCGCCGGCGCGGCACTGCCACTCACGGATGCGATCCAGGTCGTCGTGTCCCGCCTACGTGAACCCGTGAAGGTAGAGCAGCCGGCTCCCCCGACGCCCTAGCTGCGAGCCGCGAGATTTCCTCGGAGGTCAGGCGCCCATGACTGATCACACAGAATTCGACGTCGCGGTGGTCGGTGGCGGCGCCGCCGGATGCGTCGTCGCGGCACGCCTCTCCGAGGACAAGGCGCGCTCCGTCGTCCTCCTCGAGGCCGGCCCAGACCTCCGCGCGGACCCACCCGACCTGATCCGCGACGCATTCCACATGACGCGCGACTGGGACTGGGGCTTCATATCGGAGCCCGATGCCTTCGGCAACACCCTGGACCTGCGCCGGGTCAAGATGCTCGGCGGCACGTCCCAGATCACCAGGTTCGCCCTGCGCGGCTCCCCCGCCGACTACGACGAGTGGGAGGCCCTCGGCAACGCGGGCTGGGGCTGGAACGACGTCCTCCCCTACTTCAAGCGGCTCGAGATGGACCTCGACTTCGCCGACCAGCCATGGCACGGCGACAGCGGGCCCATCCCGGTCAGTCGCTATTACCACCTCGACCGGACCGATATCCACGCGGCCGCGCTGCGAGCCCTCGAAGCCGTGGGCTTCCCCCCGGTCGACGATCAGAACCGGCCGGGAGCTGTCGGGGTCGGCCCGATGCCGATGAGCTCACGCCACGGCGTCCGGGAGACCACGGCATCGGCCTATCTGCCGGTGGATCGCACGCCGTCGAACCTCGCCATCCGGCCGGATAGCCAGGTCGCCGACATCGTCTTCGACGGGCTGCGGGCGACCGGCGTGCGCCTGCTCGACGGGACGATGATCGGTGCCGGCCAGGTCGTGCTCTGCGCCGGGACGTACGGAAGCCCGACGATCCTGATGCGCTCGGGGATCGGGTCGGCAGAGCACTTGCGAGAGGTCGGCATTGCGGTGCGGCTCGACCTCCCGGGCGTCGGTGCCAACCTCGCCGACCACCCGCAGACGGCCGTCGACTCTGGCTATCGCGGGGCGGCTCGAACGACTCCCGTGTTGCATTCAGCCGCCACCTTCCACAGCCGCGACGCCTCGACCGATGCGCCGCCGGACCTGATGTTCTGGGTGGCCGATCCGGGTCCGCCCGATAATCCGCCGCAGTTCGAGATCGAGGTGGTGCTCCTCAAACCGCGGTCCCGCGGGACGGTTCGGCTGCGGTCAGCGGATCCGGCGGATCCGCCACGCATCACGCTCCCGCACCTCGAGGATCCGTCCGACCTGGAGCGACTCGCCAAGGGGTACCGGCGCGCCTGGGAGGTCGCAAGCCGCCCCGAGATCCGGCGCCTGTGTCCCGAGCCGCTGTCACCTGGAATGGATGACGACGAGCTGCCCAACGCCATCCGCCAGACCGCCTACTCGATCCCCCACGTGGTCGGGACCTGCGCCATGGGTCCTTCGCCCGATGACGGCGCGGTGGTCGACGGCTTGGGGCGCGTCCATGGCACCGAAGGGTTGTTTGTTGTCGATGCGTCGATCATGCCGACCGTCCCATCCGGCTTCACGCACCTGCCCACGATCATGATCGCGGAACGGCTTTCCGAGCAGATCACCGGCCTCGGTCGCTGAGGAGCCAACCTATGCCGTACGCCGCCATCAACGGCCTGAACATGTACTACGAGGTCCACGGGGCGGGGCCGCCGCTCCTCTCACTCCACGGTGGGTCGGGTTCGATCAACCCTGATTCGGAGCTGATCCCGTTCCTTGCGGCCCACTTCCAGGTGGTCGCGATGGAGCAGATGGGACACGGGCGCACCGCCGACGCCCCTGACCGCGAGTTCCACTATCACGACATGGCCGAGGATACGGTCGAGCTGATGCGCCAGCTGGGGATCAAGAGCGCGTCCGTTTTCGGCTACAGCGACGGCGGAATCATCGGCCTCGACATGGCGATCCATCACCCCGAGCACGTCACCCGGCTCGTGGTCACCGGGGCTAACTCCCGCGTCGATGGCTACACCGCGGAGACCCAGGAGGCGGCCCGCACCATGAATCCCAGCGAAGAGCCTGTACCAGACGATTACGCCCAACTGTCTCCCGGACGGGCCTGGCCACTGGCCGATCTTCCTCGGGCGCTTGCAGCAGATGTGGCTCGTGGAACCGAGCTTCACCCGCGAGGAGCTACAGAGGATCAAGGCGCCGACCCTGATCATCGTCGGCGACCGCGACGTGGTCACACCCGAGCACGCGGTCGAGATGTTCAGGACCATCCCCGATGCGCAACTGTGCATCGTCCCGCACACCGGTCACGGCGCCAGGCCGAAGGGGACGATCCGGACGTTCCTGCAAGAAGCAGCAACCGGCACCGCGACAGCAGACCTGTCACTCCCTCCCCCGACACTCTCTCCGTAACTCCCCTCACGAAAAGAGATGTATCGCGTGAACTTCACCGCCAAGACCGACCGTCACCTCGTCCGCGCCGGCGCGCGCTCCCGCCGCTACGTGCTCATCACCCTCACCGCCCCCAAGCCGCGCGCCCGCAACTCCCCCAAGCCCAAGCGCACCCCGGTCAACGTCGCCTTCGTCCTCGACCGCTCCGGCTCCATGAGCGGCACCAAGCTCGCCCTGGCCAAGTACGCCGTTGGGACATCCGCCGAGTAGGCGTGGGCATCGATGTCCTGAGCCCGCAGCCACCCGGCAACTCGTTCGGTGTCGGCGACCGTGAGGCAGTAGACGATGCCGCTGCCCGACATCGAGGGCACGAACTCAGCGAGCCACGCAAGCCGTTCGGCCTGATCCGCCAGCACGATATTCTGAAGATCCAGGGTGTCCCGGGCCAAGGAGCCCCGGTAGGTCGCCACGGACCCGCCGAGTTGTTCAGCCACGTCAGCAACAACCCGATCGTTGGCCGTCGCCGTCGTCGCCAGGACCGGGACGGTCGCCGGCAACCCGGCCAGAATCCGCCTGATTCGTCGGTAGTCTGGCCGGAAATCGTGGCCCCAGTCCGATATGCAGTGAGCCTCGTCCACCACGAACAGGCCGACGGAGCGCAGCATCGGAAGGATGCGCCGCGTGAAATCCTCGTTGCCAAAACGCTCGGGTGAGATCATCAAGACATCGCAGCGGTCGGCCGCAAGATCCTCCTCGATGAGATCCCAGTCTTTAGTGTTCGACGAGTTGATCGTGCGCGCGCGCAGCCCAATTCTGGCTGCCATATCGATCTGATTCCGCATGAGGGACAACAGCGGGCTGATGACGATCGTCGGCCCGTGACCGGCGTCCCGACGAACCCGAGTGGCGATCCAATACACGATGCTCTTTCCCCACCCGGTGCGCTGAACAACGAGGGCTCGCTTCCCCCCTTCGAGCGCAGCGAGGATCGCCTCCCGCTGTCCGTCTCGGAACCGGGCACCTGCTCCGAGCATGGCCCGCAGGTGGCGATCGAGGACATCCGGATCGACGCTCATCGGGACTTGCGCCCGGCCCGGGCGTTCTGCATCAACTCAGCAAGGCGTCCGTCGCGCCGTCAGCGATGCCGCCGAAGTACCGGTCGACTACCATCGCGAAGACGCACTCATCGGGCGCGGCTCGATGGAAGAGCGTAATCGACGACCGCAGCTTCATTGCATCGATTGGGCCAAAGATCTCCTCGGCGGTCCTGTCCTTGGTCGCCAATACGACGGCGACACACTCACGGAGACGCGCACCTAACACCGGGTGGGCGTGGTACGCACGCGCCTCTTCCAGCGAGGCAATGGCGTAGCGCTGAGACATGGCGCTGTACCCCAGACCGGCGACCTGGGGAAAGATGAACCACATCCAGTGGCTGGTCTTCCGACCGCGCCGCAGCTCCTCGAGGACGCCGTCGTACACGGGCTGCTGCGCAACGACAAACCGATCCAAATCGAAGGGCGCGCTTCGCGTCTCGCGCCTGAGGAGTGAGGTGACGGGGACCTGCCCCTCGGGCAGCGCAACAGGAATCGGAGAAAGGAGCTCTGCTTTGAGCGTCTCCGCGAACCAAGGTCCATCAGGCATGATGCTTGCCCTTGCTACAGGCTTGAGCAGGTGAGCAGCCGACGTCGCTGCTATTCGTCGTCAGACACCTCACTGTGGCGCCTTCTCCGGCACGCCTTGCACGGTTGGTAGCCGCTCGCGAGGGCTGCCGCAGTTGGCCACCAACGCCCTTTTGCATCGGCCTCGTAGATGCCGATGCCGTTGGGCGCATACCGAGGGCCATCCCAGTCCGTGATCGGCTTCGCGCCCGAATCAACCCGGCGAAGCGGTTCGACGCTGTCAGGCTTGCAGCGATTGAGCTCCCTGGTGCGCCAGTACCGCAAGCCGTCCGGCGCGTCCCAGTAGCGGTTTGGCGCCTGGTAGCCGCGGAAGTAGGCCCGGTAGCTCTCCGGATTCGTCGCCTTGACCATTGCGTTGACGACGTCCCATGCCCATACCGGCGATTTGAAACTCACGGCGTATTGGTGCGGCATCAGCGGGCAGAGTTGGTCAACCCAGGGGAGCGCGTCGATCGCCTCAAACACGTCGTATTCGCGGCCTTCTGGCACGCGAACGGTACGCGAGTCAACGATCTCGAAGTTGACTGGCATTGACTCAAGCAAATGGGGTCTGTGCAAGAGCGAATGATCAGGAACCGGCCGGCGCTGTTGGATGCGTTTGCTGCTGTTGGTCATGCAAGAAGCATCGAACCCGCTCGCGACAGTAGTGTGTCGCGAGCGGACCGCGACCGATGAGCTGTCGCGGAGGACGCGCATGATGCCGCCATACCCACAAGAACCGCCCTTCCACCCTGCCCCACCTGCGGCTCGACTGACGCGGTTCCCATTGTCTATGGCTACCCGGCTCCGGCGTTGTTCGAGGCTGCACACCGAGGTGAGGTCCAGCTGGGCGGCTGCGTGATCGGCGACGAGTCGCCCGATTATGAGTGCCGCAGCTGCGGCAATCCGCTGCCGTGGGTCCGAAGCGATGAGCTGGGGACGACTTAGCGGCCCCAAATCAGGCCGGCTCGACCACGCGAGCGCGAAGGCGGCGGAGGTAGGCAGCAGCACCTGGCCAATCAGCCCAGGTTGGCCCGTACGACCACGGAGCCTCGGCGATGCCGCGGGGTGGAAGGTCATCCCCGATGAGCAGCGCGCGATCCCCGGCTGCGGCCGCGAGGCGGGCGTCGGCGGTCAGCAGATCGGCATCGGCCCATTCGGCCAGGGCCAGGTAGGCGGCGTCGTAGGCGGTCAGGCCGTGGCGGGCGACTGCGTCGAGGGCCAGCAGGAGCATCGGCCTGTCCAGGTCGACCGTCTCGAGACCCAAGGCGTCGAGCTCCGCAACGGCCTCCAGCACGGCCGACGGTGGTAGGCGATGCCGGCGACCGAGAGCGTTGATGATCTCGAGCCAGAAGAGAGACGGCGCCAGGAGGCCTACGTTCGTCTCCCGGGCGCGACGCAATGCAGCCCGTGCCGATGCATCAGCCACCTCATGTCGGACGATGGCCACGGCCACGGATGCGTCGACAACCAACTTCCTCTGTTGCTCAGCCATGGGACGAATCGGGTTCGGGGAGGTCATCCCGCTCGCGGTCCTGGCGGATCAAGGTCACGGCATCCGGGAAGCCGGGCGGCACGGGATAGTCCCGCGCCAGCCGTTCCCCCAGGGCAGCCAGCCTGTCGAGTGCCGCCAGACTGCGCGCGATGCGCTCCTGCTCATCCGGGTTGAGCCGAGCAGCATCCTCATAGGGGACGAGCAGGGCCATGGGCCGATGGTCGCGCTCGATCACGATCCGCTCCCCCGCCGAGGCGGCATCCAGGATCTCACCGAGCTTGGCACGCAGGGTCATGGCGGTTACGGTTCTCATGGCCGGTCATCATGATCAGATCTGATGGTCCAGTCAAGGGATTGCCGGGCCTCATCAAGGCTCATGCCGTAACTCTGGCGAGGCCCAAGCCAGGAGTAGAATCATTCGATCGGGCTACGCCCGGACTCCCGGAAGCCCGAACATGGAGGCTCAGAAGGTCATGACGCAGTGGAACGATCCGAAGCCCGAAAGTGACATGCCGGCGCCCGACGCAAAGCCGGGTGGTGACATGCCGGCGCCCGACGCAAAGCCGGGTGGTGACATGCCGGCGCCCGACGCAAAGCCGGGTGGTGACATGCCGGCGCCCGACGCCAAGCCGGGTGGTGACATGCCGGCGCCCGACGCCAAGCCGGGTGGTGACATGCCGGCGCCCGACGCCAAGCCGGGTGGTGACACCGGTCAGCCGGGCGGCGGCTGGGGTGGTGGGACTGACAAGCCGCGGAACCCGGACGATCAGACCACAATGTAGGTCAAGGACCTGCGAGACGGGCCGCCGAGGCGCGGTCCGTTCGTCATCGGGTTGGCTTATCGCAAAGCATCGAGGAGAGCAGCCATGTTCATGGGCGGTGGAATCGTCGGCTTGATATTGCTGATCCTGCTGATCCTCTGGTTGACCGGGAACCTGGGCTGATCTGTCCCTGAGGCGGCATGTCTGAGGTCTCGGCTTAGCGAAACCGAGCCCGCCCGGGAACTCCGGA
>JACDEL010000056.1:6911-16623 GCA_013816405.1 Chloroflexota bacterium
CGGGCTCGACTCCGTATCGACCGGTCGGTTGAGCCTGGAGCCATTGGTCCAGATCTGGACACGGGTGTTTGGGCGCCAGGCGCAGACAGGTCGGCTCAAGTCTTCGGCGACCTGGTCCACCCGTATCGGCACGAGTTGCTGGTGCACTGCTACCGCATGCTGGGCTCGATCGATGACGCCGAGGACGCGGTCCAGGACGCCATCGTCCGGGCCTGGCCGCGCAGCTCGCTCAGGGATTCCGATCCAGTTCCTCACGCACCGCCGCGAGGATCTCGACCTCGACCATGTCCTTCCGGCGACCGGCCGCGCGCTTCATATGGATGAGGGCGTCGATGGAAGCGACACGGACTTTCAGCCCGTCGAGGTCAAGCTCTTCCGCCGTGCGCAGCAGCTCGTCGTAGCCGGACGTTCCCGTCGGCGTGCCGAGCACGTCGAAATCGCCTGCATCGGTTTCGAAGGTGAAGCTGTCGCCCGCGGCGAGGGTTCGCGCGTCGAGCCGGAAGGGCACGTCCTGCTCCACGCCCCGAAGTCTCGCATGGAGCTCCCGCAGGGTCGCTGCCAGCGCCTCCTGGTTGGCACCGTCTCGCGCGTGGCAGATGTCGAGGTCGCGTGTGACCGTCGGTGAGCCGTGGAGCCGTCCCGCGATGCCTCCGATGACCACGAATCGGACCCCGTGGCGATCGAGCGCCTGGAGCAGCCGGAGCGGGTCGAAGGCCCGGGTCGCCATCGGCTCCGCTCAGCCTTCCTTGGGTGGCCGGCGTCGTGCAGCGAGCAAGCTGTCCATGCCCGCGGCATCTGCTGCCGCGAGCTCAAGCCGCTCGCGCGGGGAGCGCGCGCGCAGGCTTCGGATCTGCGAGCGATCGATCCCCTGCCCGGCCTGGCTGATCTCCAGCGAATGACCCGATGCGGCGAGCAGGCGCTGCATCGTCACCCAGCGCGGCTGCAGGCGACCGGTCTCGATTCTGCCGATGGTCGACTGCGGCAGCCCCGTCCTGGCGGCCAGGTCACGCTGGGTGAAGCCCGCCGAGCGTCGTGCGTAGCGGATGAGCCGTGCGGCGTTCATTGGGCCAGCATAGCATGAGCTTGATAGCATTACTGCTATCACTTCCATCTTCCGGAGTCTCGGCGGGCACGGGCTGTGTGCGGCGATCTTGGGGTAGACAGGTGTACATCAGACTGTACAGTTGCACGTGTCATGAAGACCATACCAATCAGCGACCTGCGGCAACGCGTTGCAGACGTCATCGACGATGTCCAGGCAAGCGAGGAACCGACCGTCGTGCTGCGGCGCTCACGGAGAGCGGCGTACATCGTGAATCCCGAGCGCTACGAGCGCGATCAGGCAGAGCTCAGCGCCCTTCGCCGGGCAGTCTTCCTGGCCGAGGTCCGCGAGGCCGAGGCTGAGCATCAGGCCGGCGAGGCGCCACGGTTCGACAATGTAGAGCAGCTGCTGGACGAGGTACGGGGCTGACTTGCGGCTGACGGTCTCCAGCCGCTTCCTTCGCAAGGCCATGAAGCTCGGGGAACCTCAGGCTTCCATGCTGCGTGCCGCACTCCGCCGCTTTGCGGCCGACCCACAGGACCGCCTCCTTCGAACGCACAAGCTGAAGGGCGACCTCGACGCCTATTGGGTCTTCAGCGTCGACGACGATCTGCGCGTCCTGTTCCGCTGGGATGGCGACGAGGCGTTTTTCGTCAACCTCGGTTCTCACGACCAGGCGTACTGAGGTGTGAGAGGTCGATCGCGGATGAATTGGACGGACGAGGCCTTCGGCGACCTGGTCCACCCGTATCGGCGGTTACCGTTTCGTGACTTGCAGGATGCCGGTCGCTGTCTGCGACAGGCTGTCGCTCGTGCCCGTCACGGTGAACGTGAAGGTGCCGCGCGGGGTTGTTGCCGTCTTGATCGTCAGAATGGATGTGCCGCCCGGCGCCACCGAGGTCGGATTGAAGGTGCCCACCGATTGTGATGGCAGCCCACTCACTGAAAGCGAAACTGCTCCGGTGAATCCATTCAGCGCCGTGACGGTGACCGTGTAGTTCACGGATCTCCCGCCGCGCACCGGTTGGCTCGTCGGGCTGAGTGCCAACGAGAAGTCGGGGGTCGCCGTCCCACTGATCAGAGCCGCCACCGCGTCGCGAAGGGCCGGCAGCGTGGCGTAGAAGGTTCCACCCGGGCACTCGGTCGCGTTGACGTCGCGGTGACCGGCGATATTCGGGAAGGTCGCCTGCGTCCCGTTGACGGGGTTGATGTAGAGCGCGCTCCCGTGGGGGTCGAGGTTGTGACTTCCGGCGATCCAGGCCAGCAGGCGCCCGAGTGCATCGCGCGCGGCCGGTGTGGCGTCCTGGCCGGTCAGGGTGCCCAAGAGCGCGACGCCGACGGTGCCCGAGTTGAAGCCCAGCGCATGGGCACCCGTGACGCCGTTGCCGGCGGCGTCCTGCCCGGTTGGAGTCTCGCCCGGGAGGTAGGTCCGGGAGTGGCGACCCTCGTAGATGCGGCCGGCCTCATCGATCAGGAAGTTGTAGCCGATGTCGCCCCAGCCCTGGGTGACCGCGTGGTAGTAGTAGATGGCCCGGACTGTGGCGGCCGGATCCGGATCACGGTTCTGCGTTGCGGCGTGATGGACGATCAGCTTCTGGATCGGCTGGAAGACGGCCGGCCAGATCTCGTTGCGAGCCGCATCGAAGCGGAGCGACTCGTCGGCGATCCACCCCGCGCGCGAGATGACCTCCGGCTGGCTGACGGCAGCCGCAGCGACTTCACCGAAGCCGATGGACGCCTGGCTCGAGCCGTGGGCATCGAGGGCGAGGACCGCCAGGTGCGCCAGCGGCCGGTCGGAGGTCACCCGCACGAAGTGGGCGCCTCCTGCCAGCAGGAGGTTGCCGTAGGTCTCGCCGTTGGCGCGACTCTCCCCGACCTCGTCGCGCTCGACGGAGATCGGCGGCCCGAAGGCCAGCCCATCGGCGCTGAAGGCGACCATCACCCGTGCGCCCGCCTGGCCGGCCCAGTGCAGGGCGAGGTGCGAAGCGGCAATGGGAAGCGCGAGTGTCCGCTCTCCCTCGAGCGAGACATGGACCTCGGAAGCAGCGACACGGACGGGGCCGCGTGCCTCGATGTGCACCGCCGGCAGCGCCCCAACGGCGAGGCTCGCGAGGAGGATCGGCACGATCGCCCGGCGGATTGGAGAGTGGGCCAGCTGCTTCATCGGAGGGAGAGTCTACGCCAGCGACAGAAGGTGCTCCCGGAGTTGCTTCATGAAGTCGCCCGGCGTCACCACTGCGATCCCATCGCCCGGCCGGTAGTCGCGGATGTTGAAGGTCACCAACCAGCGGCAGTCGGTGGCGAGGGCAGCCGCCAGGATCGGCGCAGCGAGCACGTTGGTCGCATCTGGGTCGGGCTCGATGAGTGGTTGGCAGCGCCAGTCTCACCCGGGAGCTCCTGCGTGCCGGCCTCGTCGACGAGCTCCGCATCGACGTCATGCCGGTGATGCTGGGCGGCGGCATGCGGCCGCTCGAGGAGGGTGAACTCGAACGGTTGCCGCTGGAGAAGATCGGCGTCGACGAGGTCGGCCCGCGGACCACACTCAGGTTCCGCGTCCGCTAGCCCTCCAGGCAGCTCCATTCCCACCCGGCGGGAGTAACTGCAAAGCAGTCCGGCGGAAGCGCCACTGCTTGTCCGGGTTCCTTCCGTGGGGGCACGGTGGCCAAATTGCGCCGCCATTCGGCGGTCCGGAGCTCGGCAGCGGCCGCAGGTTGGGAGTTATTCCCGCCGGGTGGGAATTGCGCCTCAGAGCAGGGGGCGCCACTGCTCCTGATCGCAGGCCGCTCCTGATCCCGGGGTAGCATGCAACGCTGAGCCCTCATGAGCGTCGTATCCCAGATGGCCACCCCGTCACGACCGCAGGATCCGCGCGAGTCACCCAGCGCTGGCACCGTGACTGCGACAGCCGCCCTCGAGCCGTCTCTGCGGACCCATCCCGAGGCCCGCTCCGACGTCCTGCGCGTCTACGAGTCACACAAGGGCGAGCTCCTCGCCTTCCTCGTAACGGCCACCCGCGATGGCGAATTGGCAGCCGATCTGCTGCAGGAGTCCTTCGTTCGGCTCTTGCGCGAGTCCCTGGTCCGCGGCCTGCCGCTCGAGCCGCGGGCATGGCTGTTCCGCGTGGCTGGCAACCTGGCGGTGAGTGCGGCTCGACGGAGGGCCGTTGTTCGTCGCTGGGCTCCGTGGTTGGCGCGCCACGACGACGAGGGATCCGCCGAGCAGGAATATCTCCGCCGCGAAGACGCTGACGCGGTTCACACCGCGCTGGCAGGGCTCCGCGGCGACGACCGGATCGCACTGCTGATGGCGGCCCACGGCTGCACGATCCCCGAGATCTCGCGCGCAGTGCGGCGCACCGAATTGGCGACCCGCTCCCTGCTGTGCCGGGCTCGAATTCGGCTGCGCGACCAGGCCCAGCGACAGGAGAAGAACCGATGACCGGCCACGAGACATTCCGCAGGCTGGCGGCCAGGGCCGTCGATTCTCCGCTCAGCACAGCCGATCAGCACCACCTTGGCCTGCACCGCGAGGACTGCATGGAGTGCCAGTCCTTCGAGAATGCGCTGCAGACGGACGTTCTCAGCCTGGAGCGCGCGCGACAGCTTGTGCCCGGCGCGACCATCGATCGCCAGGTCGAATCGGCACTCGATGGCGCAAGGCTGCGGGTCGGGCCGCCGCTGATGGCCGTCCTGGCCGTGCTTGCCGTGATGCTGGTGGCCGCATCGGCTGCAGTGGTGGTCGGCTCGCTGCTCAACCGTGACCCGTCTCGGCTGCCGGATCGACCAGCCGTGCCGGCCGGTTGGTCATCGACGCTTGTCGCGACCCGCGACCTGCGCCTGACCTTGCCCCCGTATCTCGGCGTCCTGGACGCGGATGGCACGCTGCTTGCGAATGAAGTCCTGCCCGGGAAGGGAATCTTCTTTGGCTTGACCGCAAACGGGCCCTCGACCACGGAGCAGCGCGAGGGTAAGTCGCTGGAGTCATTGCTCCTGCGTAGGTTCGAATCGGCACCTCACGCGGCGTACAAGACGCGCTCGATCTCGCTCCCGGCGGGGCCCGCGCTCGAGTTGCGGGTGCTGGTCTCCGAGGGAGCACCAGATGAGACGCAACTTGTTCTGTATGCCATCTCCACGACCGATGGCGTCGCCGTGCTGATGATCAGCGGGCGACCGGAAGACTTTGTGAGCCACGCAGCGGATCTCGTGTTGATCCCCCAATTGCTCGAAACCGGCCCTTCGCTGATCGCCATCCTGCCGCCAGGACCCGCGGGCTACGAGTTACGCGTGACCGCGCCCGCCTCCTGGATCCAGGTCGCAGCACCGCCGCAAAAGGGAGCCGACGTGACCTGGACCACGTTCGTCAGCAACAGGGCGCTTCCCGCGGACCTGTGCACTCCCTCGAACGACGGCACGATTGTCGGCTGCGATATCACCAAATCGCTGGCGCCGGGGACCTTCCGCTTGGCCATCGCCAAGGCGTGGCGCTCACCCGGACGGTACGACCTCGACGCCCTGCCGCCCCGCGTCGAGCTCGTCACGGTCGCCGGCCGCCGTGCCGCGCGCACGAACGACTCGAGCGTTGCCGAGGACTACGTCCGGATCACCTGGGAGGTCGAGTCGCTGGGTGAACCGACCGGTTCTGTCCTCGTCACCCTGATCACAAGCCGGGATGCGTTCAATGGGCTCCTGCCGCAGGTGCAGCAGATGCTTGAGGAAGGGAGATTCGTCGCGGTCGGCGCGAGTTAGCCCGTCATAAGGCCACATGGCGTGGCGGTTCGGACCGGCGCCCTATGCCCCTAGCCCTGCGCCTCCGCGGTCGGAGCGCCAACAGGAGCACCAGCCTCAGTGGTCTCTCCCATCCGCCCGTCGGGTAGACCGATCAAGACCAGGGCGGCAGCGACCAGCGCTGCGCCGATCCCCAGGTAGAAGGTCGTGGCGGTCGCGATCGAGAACGCCTGGTGGATCCCCTGCACCATCATCGGGATGAGCGGCTCGACCTGTGCTTTGAACTCGTCCGGAACGCTCGCCAGGATGGCTGCTCCCAGGTCCCCCACCCCGGAAACGTTCTGCAGCGCCGAGCTGCCACTGGTGGTGAACCCGTCCACGGCCTGCTGCGGCACGCCGGCCTTGACCATCTGCGGGCCCATCTCCTCTAGCAGCTTGGTGCCGAAGATCGTGCCCGTGATCGCCAGGCCAACCGTTCCGCCCACCTGCTGGAAGAGCGTGACGCTGCTGGTCGCGGTGCCCAACTCCTCCACCGGCACGTTGTTCTGCACGGCCAGCGTGAAGACGGCGAAGGCAGGGCCGATGCCGAGGCCGGTCACGCCCATCCACAGCCAGACGAGCTGCGGGTTGGATTCGGTGCGCAGGTTGGTGAGCAGGAAGAGGCCAATCGCAAGGACCACCAACGCGCCAAGGATCATCGCCTTGTAGCGCCCGGTGCGGGCCACGATCTGCCCAGACACGATGGCCGACACGATCAGCCCGCCGAGCAGCGGCAGGATCTGATAGCCCGCCTCGGTCGCGGACGAGCCCTGCACCACCTGGTACCAGCGCGGCATGAACACGATGGCCGCGAAGAAGCCCATCATCGCGAAGAACATCGCGAAGACGCTGGCGGTGAAGGCCCGGATGCGGAAGAGGCCCAGCGGCAAGATCGGCTCCTCCGCGCGCGACTCGACCCACACGAAGACGGCGGCCAGGCCAAGGCCGAGCGCGATCAGGCCGCCAACGTCGGGATCGGTCCATTCGCCGAACTGCTTGTTGGTGAGGCCGATCAGGATCGGCACCAGGGCCGCGATGAAGACCGCCGCACCGAGATAGTCGACCGTGCGCTTGACGCCTGACTCGATGCGAGTCGGCAGCGTGCGCCAGATCACGAAGAGCACGACCAGGCCCAACGGGATGTTGACGAGGAAGATCCAGTGCCAGCCGACGGTGTCGGTCAGGATTCCGCCGATGGCCGGGCCGATGAGCGAGGAGAGGCCGAAGACGGCCCCGAAGAAGCCCTGGTACTTGCCGCGCTCCGACGGAGCGAAGATGTCCGCGATGATCGCCAGCGAGACCGGGAAGAGGGCGCCGGCACCTAGGCCCTGGATGCCGCGGAAGGCGATGAACTGCCACATCTCGCCCGAGGCGGCGCACAGGAGCGAGCCGATGAGGAAGATGCTCACTCCGATCATGAAGATGATGCGGCGCCCGAACAGGTCGGAGAGCTTCCCGTAGATCGGGCCGCTGACCGTGGCGGTCAGCAGGTATGCGGTGAACGCCCAGATATAGACGTCATTGCCCTTCAGGTCGGTGACGATGACGGGCAGGGCGGTGCCGACGATCGTCTGGTCGAGTGCCGCGAGCAGGATTCCGAGCAGCACAACGACGAAGATTTCGATGCGCGTACGGTGCGGGAGCTCGAGCGGTGCTCGATCCCAGTCGGGCGCAGCGGTAGCAGAGGTGGATGTCATGAAGAGGGGGCTCCTGGGCGTGGAATGACGACCGATGGGGTCCAAGTCTAGCGGAACGCCGCTACCCGTCTGTGCGCCCAGCGTACGTGGGCATAGAGGTGGGCTGGCATCATGCCGCGCATGCAGGATGAGGCGCGCCGGCTCGCAAGGCAGCTCGGGCTCCGGAGGCCGGTCCGCCGCGAGGGAGCCGAGCAGTACCTCTTCCTGACGCTCATCTCCTTCGCGGCCACGGTCATGGCGACGCGGGTGTACCTCGAGCTGACTGGGTACCCGCGCATCGGGGGCGGCGAGCTGCACGTCGCGCATGCGCTCTTCGGTGGCTTCTTCCTGATCGTAGCGGCGGTCCTCCCAATCGCCCTGGCGGGACGCCGCATCTACCGGTTGGCGGCGGTGCTGGGAGGGATCGGGATCGGGCTCTTCATCGACGAGGTCGGCAAGTTCATCACGACCCGCAACGACTACTTCTACCCCGCAGCCGCGCCGCTCATCTACGCCACCTTCCTGCTGACCGTCCTCGTCTACCTCCGCGTGCGACGGAGGACCAGGCCCGACCCGCGCAGCCTCCTGCTGACCTCGCTCCAGCTGCTGGAGGAGACTGTCGACAACGACCTGCAGGCGAGGGAGCGCGACGAGCTGCGCTCCCGGCTCGGCGCGGCGGCTGTCCAGGCGCCACTCGAGGACCAGCGCCGGCTGGCCACCACCCTGCTGGGCTTCGTCCGGTCACGCGACACCGACATCGCGCCCGAGGAGATCCGCCGCCTCCAGCCGCTCCTCGACTGGTGGGCCGCGCACCGGGACAATTGGATCGGCGGGCGAGGCGCACGCGCCGCCCTGATGATCGCGCTCCTCATCTCCGGCATCCGGGCACTCATCGACCTTACCGTCGCGATCACGCAGATCGGTGCCGTCGATCCGGCCGTGAGCACCCGCCTCTTCAGCCTCGACATGCTCCACCTCCTGGTCGAGGCCATGGCCGGCTCGCTGCTGCTCGCCGGGTCGCTGCTGATGATCCTGACCGGACGGGACGGCCTCGGCTCGATCCTGGCCGAGTACGGGCTCCTCGTCTCCCTCTCACTGGCCGACCTCGCCTCGTTCTACCTGCGCCAGTTCGCCACGATCGAGGTCGCGCTGTTCCATGCCCTGCTTTTGTTCGGCGTGGTCGCCTTCCGACGCCAGCTGCGGGCCGATGCGAGGGCGGCGGCTGGGGCCTAGGTCAGCCCAGCTCGTCGGCCCAGGTCCGGACCTGCTCGTGATGTGCCGACCAGGCCTCCCAGGCCGATCGCGCCCATCGGTCCACCAGTGTGCGGTCGGCCTCGGGCGTCTCGGCGGCGTGGACTTGAGTGATCGTCAGCTCCCCCACCGATGCGGGCGGCTCGAGCCACGGGAAGATGCGCTTCGGTGCGGCGAGTCGCTGGCGCAGGCGCGGCAGCTCGCCCGGGCCGCGCCCGCGCTCCAGGCTGAGACACAGTCCGACGAGGTGAATGGCCACCGACTGCGCCGTGCGTCGCTCGGGAACGCCGGGATGCAGTACCGCGTAGGCGTCTACCGTCAGCTGATGCGCGGGCGTGTAACGCAGGTCGCCGTATTCACGAGCCAGCACCTCGCTGTAGAGCAGCCAGCAGCCCGGCGCGGAACCGACATACGGATGCTCTCGCATCTCCGCGACGTCCGGAACCGAAGCGCGACAGCCGGGGCAGGTGACGGCGGCGCTCATCTGTCCGGGAGGTCAGTGTCCATCGGCTCCTCGGGGGCCTCGTACTCGATTGTTGCGACCGTCTCGTCATCGATCTTCCCCCTCGCCCAGGCCTCGTCGGGCCCGCTCTCGTACGGCGGCGATTCGACGGCCGATGCCTCCCCTTCCCGGAACGCCGCGGCCGCCTGGCGGCGGCGACGCTCGCCGAGGGCGGCCGCCACCGCGACGGCGCCCAGGAGGCCAATCGCCACGACCCCCTCCGGCGGGATGCTGAACGGCCGCGACCGGGGCGGGATGGCGCCCGGTGACGGGGAGACGCTGCCCGGCGACGAGCGCGGAGTCTGTGACGAGGGTGCTGACAGGGAGCCGGAGGGTGCGCCGCTCGGCTCCGACACGGTGCTTCCCGGTGGCGACGGTGAGGCACCCGGGGAGAGCGAGGTCGCCGGTCTCGGGGTCGCCGCCGCCGGCAATGGAGTCGGTCTGGGGGTTGGCCTGGGCGTCGGGCGAGCAGTGGGGG
>JACDEL010000057.1 GCA_013816405.1 Chloroflexota bacterium
GTCCGCGCCAGCAGCTCCCGACGACGATGAACCTCGATCACCAGGCTGTGAGCTCGCCGACCAAAGGAGTCGTGCTCCTGCTGGTGCTGCGCCTGGAGGGCCAATCGGCGCACCTGTGGCTTGAGCTCGCCGATCAGGTCGCCCACGCGGGTCAGGTTGTCGCGCGCACGCGCAAGCCGGCCGAGCGCCTCGTTCTTGCGGACCTGCAGGTTCTTGACGCCAGCGGCCTCTTCGAAGAGCTGCCGTCGCTCCTCCGGGCGAAGCGAGAGCGCGGCGTCGACCGTGCCCTGCCCGACCACCACGAGCTCATTGGCGCCGAGGCGGCCACCCGCCAGCAGGTCGACGACCTCGCGCAGCCGCGCGCGGGTTCCGTTAATCAGGTACTCCGTCTCGCCCGAGCGGTAAGCACGACGACCGATCGAGACCTCGCTGAAGTCGATCGGGAGCCAGCCGTCGCTGTTGTCGAGGGTGAGGATCGCCTCGGCCATGCCCTGGGGGCGGCGACCCTCGCTGCCGGCGAAAATCACGTCGTCGGCCCGGCGGGTCCGGAGCGAGCGGTTCGATTGCTCACCGAGCACCCAGCGCACCGCGTCGGCCATGTTGCTCTTGCCGGATCCGTTCGGCCCAATCACTGCGGTCACACCGCGCTCGAAGACGAATCGGGTCGGATCGGCAAAGGTCTTGAAGCCGTGCAGCCGAAGCTCCTTGAGGCGCGTCACCCCGCACCTCTCGACGGCGCAGCTTCCTCGATCAGCTGGGTCAGCGCCACGGCTGCGGCGTTCTCCTCGGCTCGCTGGCGGCTGGACCCATGTCCGACCCCCATCTCGCGCCCGTCCACGATCGCGGCGACGGTGAACGCGTGCCGGTGCGACGGGCCGCTCACGTCGGTCACCTCGTAGCGCGGCTTCTGGCGATGACGACGCTGCGTCCATTCCTGCAGCCTGCTCTTGGCCGACTTGGGCGGCTCCTCCGTCCGAGTGGGGGCGACCAGGGACCCGAAGACGCGCCGCAGCCAGCGCTGGGTCGGACCAAATCCCTCGCGGAGCGCCAGCGCTCCGGCGAGTGCCTCGAAGGTCGCCGCCAGAAGGGACGGACGGGCCGCTCCGCCACCACCTGCCTCGCCCCGTCCAAGCAGGAGGTATCGGTCAAGCCCAAGCCCCACGGCAATGGCGGCCAACGAGTCGCGGTTCACGAGTGCGGCGCGTCGGGCGGTCAAGCGACCCTCATCCTCGTCGGGGAAGCGGTCGTACAGCAAACGGCTGACCACGTGACCGATGACGGCATCGCCAAGGAACTCGAGGCGCTCGTTGTGCCCCGGCGCCGCGCTCGGGTGCTCGTTGAGGAAGGAGCTGTGGACGAACGCCTGGCGAATGGCCTCCGGGTCCCGCAGGACGATGCCGAGTCGTTCACCCAGCTCGTCGATTGGTGGACTGGCCATGGCCCCGATCGCTACTGCTGGTGTTCCTCGATGAAGTCGACGGCGTCGGAGACCTTCTGGATCTTCTCGGCGTCCTCGTCGGAGATCTCCATGCCGAACTCCTCCTCGAGGCTCATGATCAGCTCCACGAGGTCAAGCGAGTCCGCATTCAGGTCCTCGACGAACGAGGCGGTCGGGGTGACTTCCTCTTCGTCGACGCCGAGTTGCTCGACGATCAGCTTCTTGAGTCGGTCGAACGTTGTTCCTTCGGCCACCGTCAGGCTCCTCCAGGCGATGATCTGGCAACGCTTCCCAGGACGCCGTTCACGAGACGGCGAGCCGCGTCCCCGGAGTAGGTCCGGGCTAGGGAAACGGCGTCGTGGATCGTCTCCCCGCTCGAGGTCGCGGCGGAGTATAGCACCTCCCATAGCGCGCTCCGGAGGATCGTGCGCTCGACCTTGCCGAGCTCGCTGACCGGAATCGCGGGGGCGAATGCCGCGATCCTCGCGTCCAGGTCCGAGCGGTGGGCGATGACACCCTCGACGATCTCGCGAGCATGCGACGCGACCTGCGGGTCGCTGGTGTGCTCGTCCACCAGGCGGGAAAGGGCCGCGAGCGCCTGGGCGGGTCGAAACTCGTCCTCGAACAGCGAGAGAAGCGCCAGCCGCCGTGCCTCGAGCCCCGGGCTCGGCCGCACGCGACGTCGCCGCGATGGCGCGCTGGTCAGGCGTCGCCTCCCGGTCCTGCGACGAGCGGCTCGGTCCCGCCCGCAATGAGCTCGGAGGCGCCTCGCGGGGCGACGGCCGGGTGGTCCCGGGTCCAGTCGGCGATGAGCTGCGGGATGCCTGCGGTCGCGGCTTCCGAGGCGACCCGGATTGCATGTTCGAGCATCCGGGCCCGAGCGCGCCCATGCGTCACGATGCTCACGCCTCGGACGCCGAGCAGGGGGGCGCCGCCGTACTGCTCGTAGTCGAACCGATGCTTCATGCGGTCGAAGCCCGGCTTGAGGGCCAGCAGCGCCAGGGGGGCCATCGGCCCCTGCTGCAGGTCCGTGCGCAGCGATCGGAAGATGTAGCTGGTCAGCCCCTCGAAGAACTTGATGACCACGTTGCCCACGAAGCCGTCGCACACCACCACGTCGGCGACGTGGCCAACCATGTCGTTCCCCTCGACGTTGCCGATGAAGTTGAGCCCGCTCTCACGGATGCGCGGATACGCATCGCGCGTGATGGCATCGCCCTTTTCTGCTTCCTCACCGATGTTCAGCAGCCCGACCCGCGGGCGCGACACCTTCAGCACGTGCTCCGAGTAGATCGACCCCATGACCGCGTATTGCACGAGGTTGGTGGCGTCCGAATCGACGTTCGCGCCCACGTCCAGGATCAGGATCGGTCCGCTGGCGGTGACGAGGTGCGCGGCGAGGGCGGGGCGGTCGATCCCGTCGATGCGCCCAAGCCTGAAGACGGCAGCGGCCATGGTGGCGCCGGTCGATCCCGCACTCACCACCGCGTCGGCGAGGCCGTCGCGGACGAGATCCGTCGCCACCCGGATCGAGGAGCGGCGCTTGGCGCGCAGCGCCGCGGCGGGATGCTCCCCCATCTCGATCACCTCGGGCGCGTCGACGAACGAGACGCTGGCGGGGTGTCCGCGGCCGAACTCGGCGATCTCGGCCTCGATGCGGGGCACGTCACCGACGAGAATCACCTCGTCGGCGTGGGATGCCGCGTAGGTGACCGCGCCGCGAACGATCTCGCGAGGAGCGAAATCGCCGCCCATCGCGTCGACCGCGATGCGCATCAGCGACCCCGCCTCAGCGCTGGCCTTCGGCCGGCGTGGTTGGCTCGATGACGACCACCTCGCGGCCGTCGTAGTAGCCGCAGGTCGGACAGACGTGGTGCGCGAGCTTCAGCTCGTGGCAATGCGAGCACTCCACGAGGGGTGGAGCGCTGATTGCCAGGTGCGACCGCCGCTCGCCCTGGCGCGCCTTCGAGACCTTTCGCTTGGGGACGCCCACGCGCGACTCCTACATCGGTGTTGAGGGGACGCCGCAGTATAGCCGCCGATCTGCTCCGGGGCGACAGGCGACCCAGGCTCAGTCGCGCATCCCCTCCAGCAGGCGAGCCAGCGCTGCCAGGCGTGGATCCGACTCGTCGCTCGCACAGTCGCAACTGCCAACATCCATGTGCCGGCCGCAGCCCGGGCACAGGCCGGGACAGTCTGGCCGGCATAGCGGGTGCATCGGCTCGCTGAGGACCAGCTCGTCGTGGAGGACCGGGGTCAGGTCGATCTGGTGCTGCGGGTCGATCGTCAGCGCCTCCTCGTCCGCGGCCGGAGGCGGCAGCGGGACGCCACGCTGGGGGTCCACGGTCGGCAGGAATTCCTCCGCCAACTGCAGGCTGACCGTCTCGATGAATGAATCCAGGCACCGAGAGCAGGTGCGTCGAACAGGCGCATCGAAGGAGCCGCGCAGCAGGATCCCGCGATTAGTGCGCTGCAATCGAACCATGCCATCGACCGGACCTGCGAGCTCGACGTCAGCCCCAACCGAGAGATATCGATCGCGGAGCGCAACCTCGCGGGTTGCTCCCGGCGCCTCCTGGAGCACGCCCGCCACGTTGAACATGATCACGACCCGGCGGCGGACCCCATCGCTTCCGACTCGACCTCGGCCTCCGCGGGATCGGACTCGGCGCTGACAGGATGCGGCGGACGGTAGCGCTCGTCGAGCATGTCAATCCCGCGCTTGATGCTGGTCAGCGCCTTGATGCACTCGCCCTCGAGCCGGATCAGGACCCCCGCGGCGTACTCGTCTCCTCCGCGGCGGATGTCGGCGGCCTCGCGGGTGGCGGTGTCGATGATCTCCTCGGCTCGCTGCTTGGCCATCTGCACCAGCTCGCGATCCTCGAGCATGCGCGCGGCCTGCTCCTGCGCACGGGCGATCACCGCGTCACCCTCCTCGCGAGCGCGCTCGGTGATGCGGGTCGCCTCCTCGGTGATCCGGCGGGCCTGGGCGACCTCGGGCGGGACCGCGACGCGCAGCTGGTCGATCAGCTCCAGGATCGCGGCCTGGTCGAGCACCACGTTGTTGGTGAGGGGCAGCTTCTTGGCGCTGGCGGCGAGCGACTCCAACCGCTCGACAAGGAAGATGATGTCCGTGGCTGCAACCTCCCGCGACGACTCGTTCGTGCCGGGATTATAGCCTCGCGACCACGCCCTCAGCCCGGCGTGGAGAAGCGGGTCCGCAGCGCAACGGCGACTGGGTCCGGCACCATGCCGGCGATCTCGCCGCCAAACTGGGCGACCTCCTTGGCAAGGCTGCTGGAGAGGTACCCGTAGTCGAGGGCCGACATCAGGAAGACGGTGTCGACCCCTGGCTGCAGCTTGCGGTTGGTATGAGCCATCTGGAGCTCGGCCTCGAAGTCGCTCACCGCGCGCAGGCCACGCACGATGAACCCGGCCTCGTGGCGACGGGCGAACTCGACCGTCAGCCCGTCGAACCCCGCGACCTCCACGTTCACGCCGAAGTCGGCGACCGCCTCCTGGATCTGGGCGATCCGCTCGTCCACGGTGAAGAGCGGCGACTTGCGTGGGTTGTTGAGGACGCCAACTACCAGCCGATCGAACAGCGTGGCGGCACGACGGGCGACGTCGAGATGGGCATTTGTCATCGGGTCGAACGAGCCAGGGAAGACCGCGACGCGGCTCATCACTCCTCCACTCCATCCGCTCCGTCGTTCGCCACCAGGAAGGTCAGGGTCGTCTCGCCGAAGCGGCGCTCCCGCCATCTCGTTAGCCCGGACGGCTCGGGGATGGGCGTGCGCCAATGGTGCTTGACCACCACCACCGCCCCCCGGGCGAGGCGCGCCAGCAGCCGCTCGAGCGGCGCGAGGATAGCACGCTCCTCGTACGGCGGATCCACGAAAACGAGGTTGAATAAGGGGTCCGCGGCGTGGTCAAGGTAGCGCAGGACATCCATCTGATGGACGGATCCATCCTTCGCCACATCGGCCCGATCCAGGTTCTCCCGGATGGCGGCCACCGCCCGATGATCGCGCTCGACGAATTCGCAGCTGGCCGCTCCGCGCGACAGCGCTTCGATCCCCACCGACCCGCTTCCCGCGTACAGGTCGAGGACGCGAGCGCCGATCACGCGCTCGCCAAGGATGCCGAACAGGGTCTCCTTCACGCGATCGGTGATCGGTCTCGTCGCGGTGCCACGCGGCGAGACCAGCTGGCGCCCGCGGGCGCTGCCGGCGATAACCCGCATCAGGCCGCGTCCCCCTCCTCCTCGGCGCTGGCCAGGTCGTCCCGCATCCGGATCAGCGCCGGGCGGGATGCCAGCAAGGGATCGGCCGCCACCAGGCTTCGCGCCAGCGTCCCCGCGCGTTCAACGAGCACGAGGTGACGCGGCTCGAAGAGCGATGCCACCCTCAGGGGCGGCAGGCCGGACTGGCGGGTTCCGAGGACGTTGCCGGCTCCCCGCAGCCGGAGGTCCGCCTCGGCAATGGCGAAGCCATCGTTGGAGCTGCGCACCACCTCGAGCCGCTCGCGGGAGCGATCGTCGACCGCGTCGGTCAGCAGGATGCAGAACGACTGCTGCTCGCCGCGCCCCACCCGTCCGCGCAGCTGGTGCAGCTGGGCAAGGCCGAACCGGTCGGCATCCTCGACCAGCATGACCGAGGCATTCGGCACGTCAATGCCGACCTCGACCACGGTCGTCGCGACGAGCAGGTCGAGCTCCCCGGTTGCGAAGGCAGCCATCGTGGCGTCGCGCGTGTCCGCCCGCTGCTGCCCGTGAACCAGCCCGATCCGCAGCTTCGGCAATGTAGCCTGAAGGCGCTCGAACTCCGCCTCCGCGGACGCCGCGCTGAGCGCCTCGCTCTCTGCGACGAGCGGCACGACGACGAACGACTGCCGTCCCGCTGCCGCCTCGGAAGCGAGGAACGCCTCGATGCGCGGCAGGGAGCCTCGATTGCGGACCTCCGTCCGGATCGCGCGGCGCCCCGGCGGCATCTCGCGGATGGTGCTGATCGCCATGTCGGCGTAGAACGTCAGCGCCAGCGTGCGCGGGATCGGGGTTGCGGTCAGCGCCAGCAGGTGCGGCTCTCGCCCGGCGCCCTTGGCCTGGAGCGCCGCGCGCTGTGCCACCCCGAAGCGGTGCTGCTCGTCGACCACTGCCAGCGCCAGCCGGTTGAACGAGACCGCCTCGGCGATGACGGCGTGCGTCCCGATCACGACCTCCGCCTCCCCCGCCGCGATCGCATCGTGGATGCGACCCTTGGCCGCCGCGCCCAGCGATCCCGACAGGAACTCGGATCGCACGCCGAGCGCCTCGAGCAGCGGTGCCAGCCCCAGGTGGTGCTGGCGCGCGAGAATCTCGGTCGGCGCCATCAGGGCGCCCTGCCAACCCGCGCGCACCACTGCCGCCAGCGCCACTGCGGCAACCGCGGTCTTGCCGCTCCCAACGTCGCCCTGGAGGAGGCGCCGCATCGGTGCGCTCGAGGCGAGGTCGGCGATGACCTCGTCCACGGCTCGCCGCTGGTCCCCCGTCAGCGTGAACGGCAGCGCGCCGAGCAGGGCCCCCAGCTCCTCGTCGTCGACAACGACCTCGGCTGCCCGCTCGCCGGCGCGCGCCTCGCGGGCCTGCGCCATGCTGAGCTGCAGGGCCAGGAGCTCGTCGAAGGCGAGACGATCGAGGGCGGCCGGCACGTCCGCCGCCTCCTCGGGAAAGTGCGCAGCGCGCAGGGCGTCGGCGAGCGCCGGGAGCTCGCTGCGCTCCGCCGGATGCAGTGGATCTTCGACGGCAGGCAACGTGCGGTCTAGCACTCGCGCCAGCAGCTCTCGGACGCGACGCTGGGTGACGCCCCCGACCAGCCGGTAGATCGGGACGACGCGCGCCGTGTGGATCGACTCGTGCCCGACCGGCGAGAAGTCCGGCGAGGTGAACTGCGGTCGCCAGCCGCGAAAGGTGACCTTGCCGCTCACCACCACCTCGGCTCCCTTCTCCAGCCGGCGCTCGACGTACCGCTTCCCGAACCAGATCGCTTCCGCCGTCCCCGTCTCATCGGCCAGCTGGGCGATGACTCGTTGCGGGCGCCTGCCGAACCCGGGCTCGACCTTGAGGTCGGTCACTCTCACCCGCGCCGACTGCTTCTCGTCGACGACGAGGTCCCCAAGCGGCCGCAGGTCGCTGAAGTCGTCATAACGGAACGGGAGGTAGAAGAGTGCCTGGCGCGGGGTCGCAATGCCGAGCCGCGCGAAGGTCCCTGCGCCGCGTGCCAGCTCGGGCAGGACCGAGCGGATCGGCCGATCCAGGTCCTCTGCAGACAGGTCTCGTTGAGTCGCAGCAGGCACCAGCGTCACGAGAAACGGATCGCGCCGGGGAGAGCGGCGAAGTCGAGGATCTCGTCGTATGCCGGGTGCCAGCCGTCCGTCGTGTCGACCACAAGCATCGGGATCGCGAGGTCGAGCGGGTTGTAGCGCCCCAACGAAAGGTCATCCGCGAGGTCCGCCGCTCGGTCGGCGTCGAAGTGCGCAGCGTGACGCACCCCTCGGGCGTGCCGCTCCCCGTACCGCTGCTGGACGAGGTCGGGCGACGCAGTGCAGTGGATCAGGCCGGGGTCACTCCGGGCGAGCAAGGGCCGAAGCTCCGTCTCGGATACCCCTCGCTTGAAGTTGCTCTCGAGGATGAGTCCAACCGGCGCTTCGAGCAGTTGCCGAGCAACGAGGTAGAGCATGGCGATTGAGCCGGCGCCGAGTTGCTTCGAAGCGGGAACATCGGGTGGCGCTCCCATGGCGTCGGCGAGCCCCTCCTTGAGTTGATCCCTCGAGATCAGGGGCAGGCGCAGGTCGGCTGCGAGCTTCCGCGCCAGCGTCGTCTTGCCACTCCCGGGAGCGCCTGAGACGATGACCAGCGTCGGTGCGCTCGATTGCATGGCCCGATCGTAGCGTGCTAGGATCGGGCCGTTCCGGCGGCGCCGAGGCAGGTGCGCCGGTTCGTTCATGAAACGGAGACTGACCCATGGCTCGAGCCTGCGACATCTGCGGCAAGAAACCGATCACCGGCTGGAACCCGCAGTCGGTCGGCATGAACCGCAAGCGCGCGCTGCGCCGTTGGCTGCCCAACCTGCAGCCGATGGTGGTCCAGCGCAACGGCTCGCCTGTCCGCATCAAGGCCTGCTCCCGCTGCATTCGCACCGCCGAGAAGGTCCGACTCAGGCTTCTGCTGCCTCGACCACCAGCGTGAACGGTCCATCGTTCACGAGCTCGAGCTCCATCTCCGCCCCGAACCGCCCGGTCACGACGTCCCGACCAGCCTCGCGCAGCCGCTCCACGAAGCGATTTACGATCGGCTCGGCAACCGCGGGAGCGGCGGCTGGCGCGAAGCCGGGTCGGCGGCCGCGCCGCAGGTCCGCCAGGAGCGTGAACTGGCTCACCACGAGGAACGAGCCGCCGACATCGTCGATGGCGAGGTTCGTCCGGCCATCCGCGTCCTCGAAATAGCGGAGGCCGAGGAGCCGATCCGCCAGGCGATCGGCCAGCTCCGGGGGATCCCCCACCCCAACCCCGACGAGCACGGCGGCACCCCGGCCGATCGAGCCCAGCACCACCCCGCCGGCACGCACCTCGGCGCGGCTGACCCGCTGCACGACGAGACGCACCGGGCTACGAGCCAGGCGACGGCATCGGGCTGGTGATCGGCCCAGAGGACTCGCCGTCGCGGGGTGGCGCGAGCGCAGCCTCGGTGAACCTGGCCTGGGCGTTCCAGATCATCCATCCCTGGGCGCCGTTATCCGCGGCAGCCTTCATCTCCTGCAGCACCTGGCCCGCGGTGTACGGCGGGAAGGGGCCGTAGCCGAAGTCCTGGATCCAGGGCCGAATCACCATCCGCAGGCCGGCCCGCTCCTGGTTCATGATCTTGAGGGTCTCGTCGATGACTTCGTATGGATGGTCGTTCGGGTTCGCGAACTTGAACGTGTACGGTCCGTAGTGGCTCGGGTAGACCATCGGCGAGAAATAGTCGACGTACGGCATGATCACCTCGGGTCGCTGGCCGATGCCCTGGTCATCGGTTGCGATGAAGCTGATCGGGAAGACGTCGGCCGAGAGGAAGGCGCGCTTCGTCAGAAGGGCGTCGGAGACGATCCGGAAGAGGCGGCGAATGGCCGGCAGCCGGAAGGACTGCGTGTTCGGCAGGTTCGTATCGGCGGTCGCGTAGTCACCGTCGCTGAAGAAGCGCACGTAGTCGAGCTGCACCTCGTCGAAGCCCTTGTCGGCGAGATCGCCGGCCAGCGCCGCGATGTACTCGGCCACGCCGGCGTTGTAGGGATCCAGCCAGATGCCGCCGCGGTAGTCACGCCATGGCTCGCCGGTCGCGACGTTGTTGACGGCAAGGTCCGGGCGCGCCATCCCCAGGGTGTTGTCCTTCATCACCACCAGACGGGCGATAGTGTAGATGCCGCGCTCCTTCAGCTTCGGCAGCAGCTCGTCGAGCTGGAAGAGTGGATGCTCCATCACGGCACCGATGGCCGCCGCGGCCGGCAGGTCAGTGGCCCAGTACAGGGTGCCGGCGGTCTCCTTGACGTCGATCACCATGGCGTTGGCCTCGGTGCGGTCGATCAGGTCGAGCTGAGCGTCCAGGCGTCCGGCGGCCTCGAAGATGGCCGAGGGCGAGTAGAGCGCCCGCGCCGCAAACGGGGTCAGCGCGACGTCCTTGGTCATCTGCGGATCGATCGGGATCACTCCCAGCCGATATCCGGGCATCTTGTAGATGAGGGTCCCCTGCTCCGGGACGGCTTGGAGCTGGTAGTGGCCCTGGGCGTCGGTCACGACCGGCTGCGCGGCCCCCTCCACGAATACGCGCACCCCGGCGAGCGGCTTCCCGTCGCCGTCGGTGACCGCACCGGTCACCACGTTCGGACGGAGCGCGATGGTCAGCCCATTCTCGTCGGGGACGGTGCCGGTCCCGGCGTCGAACCCATCGGCGCTCGCCTCGACACTTGCGCCGCCGATCGTCCGCAGGATTGCGGTCCCGTCGGCACCGGTCAGGGCCGTGGCGCTGCCGGCGCGGAGCGTGGCGTTCGGCACCGGCGCCTGGTTCGTGCGATCCACGACCGTGACCGTGACGTCATGCGGCGGCCGCGGGGTTGGGCTTGCCTCCGGGCCTGGCGCGGAGCAGCCGACCACGATCACCGCGGTTATCAATGCGATGACCAAGGGCCGGCTACGCGGGAGCGGGCTCACGCCACCACCCTTGTTGCAGCAGCACGCAGCGCCTGGACGATGGGGGCCAGCTCACCGGCCTCGCGATACAACGCCGATCCGACGACCATGACGTCGCCCCCCGCCGCATGCGCTGGCCCGATGGTGTCGAGGTTCACGCCCCCGTCAACGCCGATCGGCAGCGACAGTCCGCGACGGTCAATCTCCTCGCGCAGCTGGCTGAGCTTGGGCAGTACTTCGGAAAGGAATGCCTGGCCGCCGCGCCCCGGATGGACCGTCATCACCAGGAGCAGGTCGATCGTGTCGAGGTATGGCAGGACCGCCTCGGCAGGCGTCTCGGGATTGAGCGCCAGGCCCGCTGCCCGACCGTGGCCATGGATCGCGTCGATCACCTCGGCGGGATCGTCATCGGCCTCGACGTGGGCCACGATCAGATCGCTCCCGGCATCGGCGAAGGAGCGCGCAAGGCGAAGGGGCTGCGACACCATCAGGTGGGCGTGGTACGGAACCGATGCCATTCGTCGCACTGCCTCGATCACGACCGGACCGATGGTCAGGTTCTCGACGAAGTGGCCATCCATGACATCGAGGTGGATCGAGTCGACCCCGCCGTCGACGGCGCGCCGCACCTCGTCGCCCAAACGCGCGAAGTCGGCGTTCAGCAGGCTGGCGCTGATCTGCGCCGGGCGTGAGCTCATGCCGGGACCATCGGCACCGCAGTCCCGATCGGCCGACCGGCGAGCTGCGCGTGGAGCTGCCCACAGGCCGCCTCGATCTCCCTCCCGCGCGTGTCCCGCACGGTGACCGGCACCCCGGCCTGCTCGATGGTGGCCGCGAACCTGCGGACCCCCACCGCGTCGGTACCGCTCCAACGGGAGCCCGGCGTCGGGTTCAGCGGGATCAGGTTGACGTGGCACAGCCAGCCGCTGGCCAGGGCAGCCAAGCCGGCCGCCTGCGCCGGAGCGTCGTTCATCCCGTCGATCAGGACGTACTCAAGGCTGACGCGCCGCCGCGTGCGCGCCGCGAAGCGTTGTCCGGCCGCCACCACCTCGGCAATCGGCCACTTGCGGTTGATCGGCACCAGCTCGTCGCGCAGCTCGTCGCTGGCGGCGTGCAGGCTGATTGCCAGGTTGACCTGCGGCAGCTCGTCGATCATGCGGTCGATGCCGGGCACGACGCCTGAGGTGCTGACGGTGATGTGGCGTGCGCCGATCCCGAGTCGGGCGGGGTCATTCAGCAGGCGCACCGCGTGGAAGACCCGGTCGACGTTGTTCAGCGGCTCGCCCATGCCCATGAAGACAATGTTGTAGTGGCTGCGGACACCTCCGGGTCGCCAATCCGCGCCAAGGGCAAGCCACGGATCGCGATGCCAGTGCAGCACCTGGTCCACGATCTCGCCCGCGGTGAGCTGGCGGCCGAACCCGGCCTGCCCGGTCGCGCAGAAGGGACAGCCGACCGCGCAGCCAGCCTGCGAACTGATGCAGATCGTGGTTCGGCCGATGCCTTTGCCGCGGGCCGGGTAGCGCATCAGCACGGACTCGATGCGCTGCCCGTCTGCCAGCTCATGCACCGCCTTGGCGGTCAGCCCTCCGTCGGCGACGAGCGCGTGGCTGCCGACGATGGACGAGAAACGGAATGCGTCCGCAACCGCCCCCCGCAGGGGACGGGGCAGGTCGGTCAGGTCATCGAGGCTCGTGGCAGTCGGCCGGTGAGCACCGGCGAGCACCTGAGCGGCCCGATACGCAGGCTCACCGCGGGCGGCGAGCCACGCGGTGAGCGATTCAGGATCGACCTCGCTGATCGCCGGCTGGTTCCCGGCGACTGGACGGTCAGTCACGCCGTCCGAGGATCAGCATCAGGTAGTACAGGAAGGTCAGCAGCGCGGCCAGCGCCGCGGCGACGTAGGTCCAGGCGGCTGCCTTCAGCACCTCGCGGGCGCCGACCTGTCGCTCCCCGGTGATCCCCAGGCTGCCGACGAAGGCGAGCGCCTTGCCCGATGCGCCGATCTCCACCGGCAGCGTGACGAAGGTGAAGATCACGGCGGCCCCAAAGAAGATCAGGCCGATCCAGGCAAGCTGGAGGATGCTGAACCAGACCCCGGCGATGATCAGCCACGGGGCGAGTCCAGACCCAAGCTGCGCGGCGGGCACGATCGTCTGCCGCACGGCCATCCACGGGTCGTGCTCGCGATCCTGGAGCGCGTGACCGACCTCGTGCGCGATCACTGCGGCGGCGGCGACCGAGAGAGTCCCGGAGCCCTGCGGGAACCCGACCGAGCGATCCGTCGGATCATAGGAGCCAAGCTGCTGCCGTCCCGCCACCGCGGAGCTGACGCGGAGCACCTTGCCGCGCGGGTCGTAGTGGTCGGTCAGCTGACCGGGGACCGGCTCGATCTTGACGTCGGTGAGGCCCTGCCGGTCCAGGAGCCGGCGGGCAAAGTCAAAGGCTGAAAGGTCAATCCCGGAGTCGACCTTCGACCACCGGGCATAGGTTGAGCGAACGCGCCACGCCGCCCAACCGGTGATGGCGATGCTCGGCAGCATGACCAGCAGGATGTACGGCAGGAAACCACCCATGGTTGTTGTTGCTACCTCCTTGGAAGCGCGGCGAGTATAGCCGAGGCTCCCCTTCTCCTCCGTGAAGAGGAGATGAAGATCGGGCTATGCGGGAGGCGTTCCGCCGCCGAGCAGGACGTGCTCGCGCGGCATGCCGCGGCGCCAGGCGTCGGCCGGCATCACCGGTCGTCCCTCGGGCTGGACGAGCTCCAGCGCCAGGGCGCCCTGCCCGCATGCCACCAGCGGCCATTCGCCGGGAAGGAGGGTGCCGACCAATGGTCCGTCGACGCCCGCCACCGGGTGGGCGGCCCGGATGTGGAGCCGCCGCCCGTCGAGCGTGGTCCAGGCGCCGGGCCACGGCTGGAGGGCGCGGACGCGGCGGTCGACGATCGTGGCGCTCTGCCGCCAGTCGATCCAGCCGTCGCTTCGCCGGAAGGGCCGGA
Source organism: Chloroflexota bacterium (assembly GCA_013816405.1). GTDB lineage: Bacteria > Chloroflexota > Limnocylindria > QHBO01 > QHBO01 > CF-167. The sequence continues at coordinate 13,638 of JACDEL010000057.1, forward strand.
TCATCGTGGCCTGGCTCTCGTCCTGCGGCCTGGTGACGACCCCGCCCGCGATCCATGCGTCCAGCTCGCCGGGCAGCACCTCCGCGGCCAGCTGGGCGAGGTGCCCCTCGAGCTCGGGCGTCGTTTCACGACCGGTGAGCGCCACGGGCCACTGGGCGACGATGGGACCGGCGTCGAGCTCGGCAGTCATCACCATCAGCGACACGCCGCCCTCTGGATCGCCGGCAAGGATGGTCGAGGCGACCGGCGCAGCGCCCCGGTGACGTGGCAACAGGGAGGGGTGCACATTAAGCGGTGGACGCGGCGCGACCTCCAGCAGGTCGGATGGCACCAGCTGCCCGTAGGCGGCCAGGAGCACTCCGTCGGGCGCGAAGCCGCGCAGCAGGTTTCTTCCCTCGTCCGAGCGCAGCCGGCGCGGCGTATCAACCATCAGACCGTGGTCCCGGCCCCAGGTGGCGACGGGTGACGAGCGGGTCTGGAGCCCGCGGCCGGCCGGCCTGTCGGGCTGGCTGATGACGAGCAGCTCATCGCAGAGATCCGGGAGACGCGACAGGAGCGGGACGCCGAATGCGCCGGTGCCGAGAAACGCGATGCGGCCCAGCTGCGGCACTAGATCCCCGCGGTCGTCGGTTCCTCCACCTCGCTCGGGTGTTCGCTGACGCGAACCAGCTCTTCGAGCGAATCGAGGCAGTCGATGTACAGGGTCCCGTTCAGGTGATCGATCTCGTGCTGGAGTGCGCGCGCGAACAGGTCCTCGCCCTTGACGCGGAACTCCTTGCCATGCCGATCACGCGCCTTGACCGTGACCCTGGCGTGGCGACGCACCTCCGCCACGAAGCCCGGGATCGAAAGGCACCCCTCCCAGTCGATCACCTCGCCGCTAGCGCGCACCATCTGCGGGTTCACGAGCTCGGTCACCTTCTCCTCGAGCTCGATCACCGCGACCTGCAGCGGCACCCCGATCTGGTTGGCGGCCAGGCCGATCCCCGGCGCGTCGCGCATCGTGTCGACCATCTCCTGTAGCAGCCGGTGCAGCGAGGCATCGAAGTGCGTCACCTTCTTGGCGCGCTGGTGCAGGATCGGCTCGTCGGCGGTCAGGATCGGACGGTTGGCCATCGTCCGCATTGTACTGATCCGCAGCTTGCATTCGGCCCGCGTGAACCATCCGCCTAGAGCAGGGATTCGGGGTCGACGTCGATCGCCACGCCGGGCGGGACGTACTCCAGGGCCGCCGTCCTGGCCGTCTCATCCTGGGCACGAATCACGACCTGGAATCGCCAGCGCCCTGCCCGCCGAGGGATGTACGACGGAAGCGGCCCGTGCACTTCGACACCGGGCTGGGCCACCGCCGCCGCCGCGTCACGGCCGCGGGCCTCCGCCCGGCCGCGATCGGGATCCGCCACCAGCAGGCGGGCGAGCACGCTCGATGGCGGGTAGCCGAGCAGCCGGCGACGCGGCAGCTCCTCATCGGCGAAGCCATCGACGTCCAGGCGTGCTGCCGCGCGGATGGCGTAGTGACCCGCCGCATACGTCTGGATCAGCACCCGTCCGGGCTGCTCTCCCCTCCCCGCGCGCCCGGCCACCTGGGCAAGCAGCTGGAAGGTGCGCTCAGGCGCGAGGTAGTCAGGCAGGTTCAGGGTCACGTCGGCGGCGATGACCGCTGCCAGTGTCACGCTGGGCAGGTCGAGCCCCTTGGCCGCGAGCTGGGTCCCTACCAGGACGTCGACCCGACCGTCGCGGAAATCGTCGTAGATCGCCTCGAAGCCACGTCGCGCGGCGAGCGCATCCGAGTCGAGGCGGGACACCCGCAGGTTGGGAAACCGGGCGCGCAGCTCCGCCTCGACTCGCTGCGTGCCGGCCCCGAAATAGCGGATGCGGCTGCTGCCACATTGCGGGCACTTCTCGGGCGGCTTTGCCGTCCGACCGCAATGGTGGCAGCGCAGCTGGTCCCCGCTCAGGTGGAAGACGAACGGCAGGTCGCAATCGGGGCAGCGCAGACTCTCGCCGCAGTCGCGGCAGAGCACGAAAGTTGCGGCCCCCCGACGATTCATCAGCAGGATTGCCTGCTCGCTCCCCTGCCGCAGGCCCGAGAGCGCATCGGCCAGCGCCCGAGAGAAGATCGACCGATTTCCCTCCGCCAGCTCGGCTCGCAGGTCGACCACCTCGACCGACGGCGTGCGGCCAACCCGCCGCTCCCTGAGGCGGGCCCGATCCACCAGGCCTCCGCGAACGCGCGCGACCGTGACCACGTCGGGGGTGGCCGTCCCCATCATCACGCGCGCTCCTGCCAGCGCGGCGCGCTGCCGCGCCACCCAGCGGGCGTCGTAGCGCGGCGTCCGATCGGCCTTGTAGGCGCCGTCATGCGCCTCGTCGACGACGATCAGCCGCAAATCGGAGAGCGGCGCGAAGACCGCCATGCGCGTCCCCACCACCACGCGCGCTTCGCCTCGCAGGATCCGCCACCAGGTGTCGTGACGCTCCCCCGCCGAGAGGCCGAAGTGCAGCACCGCCAGCTGGTCTCCGACGAGCGAGGCGACGCGGTCCGCCAGCTGCGTTACCAGCGAGACCTCCGGCACGAGCACGATCGCCGTGCCGTCCTCGGTCAGCACGCGTGCCAGCGCGGTCAGGTACACGTCGGTCTTTCCGGCGGCGGCGACCCCTTCCAGCAGCAGCTCGCCGCCCGCGGCGAGCCCCTCCAGCTCAGCGAGCGCCGCCAGCTGCTCCGTGGCCAGGAGGTGGTCTCGCGCCACCTCGGCTGGCCGGTGCGCGCGCGGGTCGCGCTCGACGAGCTGCCATTCCAT
>JACDEL010000093.1 GCA_013816405.1 Chloroflexota bacterium
AGCGTGGCCGCCACCGCCCATGAGCCGGCCGCGAGCCGGGTGCCGTCGTGCGGGGCTGCCAGCGCGTACCAGGCCAGGGCAACCGCGGGAGCGGCCAGCATCCCGATGGCGGCCACCCAGGTCAAGGGCCGGGTCCAGTCCTCCGGGTCCTCGGGTGGGACGACCGCACCCAAGCGCACGCTGACGGGGACCATCTCGTCGTCGGTCGGCGGCGTCACGTGCCGACCGCTTCGCCAATCTCCGGCTGGACCGGAATGGTGGCGAGCCGCAGGCCGAGGATCTTCGTCCCGAGCTCTCGCACCGCCCAGCCGGCCTCCGCCCGCTCCCCGGCGTCGTCGGACCCGAGCGCCAGATCGGCAAGCGCCAGCAGCTCCGGCATGGCCGATGGCGTATCCAGGTCGTTGTCCATCGCATCCAGAAAGCGGCCGTGATGCTGGCGAACGGCGGGGCCGAGGGACGCGGGATCCCCATCTCCCCCGTTAGCCGCCAGGCTGGCCATCCGCAGCTGGGCGGCGCTGACGGCGGCCGCCTTCAGATCGGCCTGTCGATAGACGAGCTCGCTTCGGTAGTGGTGGCTGACCAGGTAGAGCCGGATGGCGTCCCCGGTGAAGGAACGGAGGAGGTCGCGCACCCGGACGAGGTTGCCGAGCGACTTGCTCATCTTCTCGCCCTCGTAGCGGAGCATCCCGGCATGCATCCACCAGTCGACGAAGGGGCGCTGCCCGGTCGCCGCCTCGGCCTGCGCGTTCTCCGATTCGTGGTGCGGGAAGGCCAGGTCGCCACCACCACCATGGATCTCGAAGTGGCTTCCCAGGTAGGCGATCCCCATGGCGGAGCACTCGATGTGCCAGCCCGGCCGGCCCGGTCCCCACGGCGACTCCCACGAGGGTTCGTCGGCCAGCGAGGGCTGCCACAGCACGAAGTCGAGCGGATCACGCCGGCCAGGCATCTCCGGCCGGCTGCCGCGCTCCAGGGCCAGCGGCAGCATCTCGTCGGGTGACAGCTTCGACAACTCGCCGTAGGTCGGGCAGGAATCGACACTGAAGTAGACGTGCCCATCGGCGGCGTAGGCATGCCCGTTCGCCACCAGCCGCTCGACCTGCTCGAGCATCTGCGGGATGTGCTCGGTCGCGTGGGGCAATCGGTCCGGGGGCAGCCAGTTGAGCGCCGCCATCTCGGTCAGGAACGTGGTCAGGTGGCGGTTCCCCAGCTCGAGGTAGTCCTCGCCGGTCTCGCGCGCTCGCCGCAGCATGTCGTCATCGACATCGGTCACGTTCTGGACGTAGACCACGCGGTGGCCGAGGAATTCGAGGTACCGACGCAGTACGTCGAAGCTCAGGTAGGTGAACGCGTGCCCCAGGTGACCGGTGTCATACGGCGTCACGCCGCAGACGTAAAGGCCCACCGGGCCGGGGCCGATGGGGGCGAAGGGCAGGAGCTCGGCGCGCCGAGCATCGAACAGGCGCAGGGTCACGGGCGGGATTCTAGGCGCTGGTAGAATCGGCGGGCCGACCGCCAGGGGCTGGGGTCGAGCGGGAGCAGCATCGGAGCCAAGGCCATGTGGGACGTTGTGCGCTGGTTCTCCGTCTTCGTGATTGCCGTCCTGCTGATCGTGGCTGGACTCTTTTGGATATTCGGCAAGCCGCTCCCCATACCGCAGTTCTGAAGCCCTACCAGAGCGCAGGCTTGGTGCTCATCAGGAAGCCGATGAGGCCGGTGGCGACCGCCATCGCATAGGCCGTGTAGCGCACCCGCCTGGCCTGCTGCCGCCACCCGTCGGACTCTGGTTCTCGCACCCGCATCAGTCGCCGCAGGCTGGGCCGCGAGACGGAGGCCGCCACGAGCAGGTTCGCGGCGTAGACGGCCAGCGCGACCAGCAGCCAGGGCCGGGTCAGGATCTCGGTCCCCAGGCTGAGGACCAGCCCCACCCCGGTCAGGGCGAGGCCGAGCGCGATCACCACGCTGCCGGTCCCCTGGAGCGTGGCCAACAGCCGAATGATGGCGCTGGGCTCTCCGTTGGCGGGGTGCCGGCGGAGGAGGAAGGGAAGGACGAGGCTCGGTGCCAGCAGCGACACCGCCAGCATCACGTGAGCCGTCAGCAGCAGCGGGAACCAGTTCAAGCGGAATGAGCCCTCGTCGAGTGGCGCCGTGGCATCATGCCGACCCATGCGCCTGCGGCCGTACCTTACCCTGCTGCGCGGCAATCCTGCCTTCACCCGGTTGTTCGCGGCCCAGCTGATCAGCTTCGCCGGCGACTGGTTCGCGACGGTCGCACTGCTTGGCCTGGCCCTCCAGCTGACCGGCTCGCCGGCAGTGGCATCGCTGTTGCTGGTGGTGCAGACCGGCGCCTTCGCGCTCGCCTCGCCGATCGCCGGCGTGCTGGCGGATCGCTACGACCGACGCCGCCTGATGGTGATCGCCGACGTGGCACGCGTGCCGGTGGCCCTGGCCTTCCTCCTGGCTCGTGACGCCGACACCCTGTGGATCGCTTTCGCGGCCGTCGCGCTGCTCTCGCTCGGCGCCGCTGTCTTCGAGCCGACCAGCTCGGCGTCGCTCCCCAACCTGGTCGAGGAGAGCGAGCTGCCCGAGGCGAACGTCCTGATCGGGTCGGCATGGGGCACGATGCTGGCGGTCGGCGCCGCACTCGGCGGCCTGGTCGCCGCCACGCTGGGGCGGGACGTTGCCTTCGCGATCAACGCGGCCTCGTTCGGCGCATCCGCGCTCCTGATCCTCGGCATTCGCCGCTCCTTCCGGGCTGTGCGCGAGGATGGGCCGCCGGGGGAGCCGGTCCATCGGGAGGCTGGCGGAGTCGCCGAGTCCATCCGGGTCGTCCTGCGCTTCGCGCGCGGCAACCGAACCCTGGCCGCGCTGCTCCTCGCCAAGACCACGTTCGGGGTGGGGACCGGGGTCATCCTGTTGCTGGCAGTCTTCGGTCGCGATGTCTTCAGGGCCGGCGACGCGGGGATCGGGATCCTGTTCGCCGCCCGGGGCCTTGGCGCGCTCATCGGCCCATTCCTGGTGCGGCCGATCGTTGGTGTCAGCGAGCGCGGATTGATCGGCGGCATCGCCGCCTCATTCGGCATCTTCGCGGTCAGCTACGCACTCCTGCCGCTGGCCCCGATCCTGCCGCTCGCCGCCCTCGCCGTCTTTGCGGGTCACCTGGGTGGCGGCGCCCAGTGGACCCTCTCCTCGTATGGGCTGCAGCGGGCGACGCCGGATGCCATCCGCGGCCGCGTCTTCAGCTTCGACTATGGCCTGGTCACGTTGACGATCACACTCTCGACGCTGGTGGCCGGGTTCCTGGCCGAGCGATTCTCGCCGGCAGCGACAACCTGGACGATGGTCGCCCTGGCGGCGACCGCAGCCGCGGGCTGGATTGCATTCGCGCGGCCGGTCTGGCGCAGGGCCGCCGGGTAGGATCGGTCCATGCGCATCATCGACGCAAAGCAGGTCCGTGCGGCTGCACCGATGCCGCAGCTGCTCGATGCGGTCGAGGCTGCGTACCGGGATGTTGCGGCGGGGCGCGATCGGTCACCGATCCGGTCCCGGATTCCGATGGGTGCGGGCGACCTGCTGCTGATGCCCGGCCTGCGCGACAGCGGGGCCGGCGCATCGGTGAAGCTGGTGACGGTGATGCCGGCCAACGCCGCGCGGGGCATGCCCACGATCCACGCCGTGGTCGCCTGGCTCGACGCGGATTCGGGAGAGCCGCTCGCCATCATGGACGGTCCCACGATCACCGCCATGCGCACGGGGGCGGCTTCGGGGGTCAGCACCCGCCTGCTGGCGCGAGCCGACGCACGAGTACTGTCGGTCTTCGGGGTCGGGGCTCAGGCCGCCTGGCAGGTCCGAGCCGTGATGGCGGCGAGGGAGATCGCCGAGGTGCGAGTCTTTGCGCGGACCGGCGCGCGCCGCGATGCCTTCGCGGCGAGCCTGGCCGAGGAGCTGGGGTCCGGCGTGCGCGTGGTCGCGGCACAGACGGCCGAGGCCGCGGTTCAGGGCGCCGACGTGATCTGCTGCGCGACCACCTCCTTCGAGCCGATATTCTCGGCCGGGTGGGTTGGGCCGGGGACGCACGTCAGCGCGGTCGGGAGCTTTCAGAAGGGGATGGTCGAGCTCCCGCCGGAGATCTTCGCCGCGGCCGCGCTGGTGGCGGTCGACTCGCGCGAGGCCGCCCTGGAGGAAGCGGGTGACCTAGTGGCCGCCCTCGACGCCGGGCTCCTGCGGGCTGACGGGTTCGTCGAGATCGGCACCATCGACGCCGGCTGGGCGGCGACGCGCGATCAGTCCGCGATCACCGTCTTCAAGAGCGTGGGGCTCGCGATCCAGGACCTGGCAGCCGCGGAGCTGGTGATGGCCACCCTGGCTCGCAGCGAGGATGGAGCCGGCTAGAAGCGGCTCCGAAACCTGAGGACGAGCCCGCCCTCGGCTGCCATGCCACAGGTGAGGGCAGTCAGCAGCCGTTCGGCAGCGGGTCCCCATTGCAACCGGAAGCTGATCAGTCGCCAGTCCGTCGCCTCCGGCTCGATCACGAAGCCCTCGATGTCGGTAGCCGATCCGAGCACGGTGGCCGCGGTGGGATCCTCCTCCCCGGCCTGGACGACCACGGGTGAAGGATCGATGGGGGGCGGTGGAGGAGGGGCGGCGGCACCAACCACGCCGGTCTGCCCGCCACCTGGCAGCTGCGGGCTCGGCTGTGCCGTCGGGAGCGGCGTCGGCGTGGGGGCTGGCGAGGCGGTGGCGGCGCGTGTCGGCGTCTCCGTCGGCAGCGGCGTGGAGGCCGGCGTCGCCGAGCCGGTAGGGCCGGGGG
>JACDEL010000058.1 GCA_013816405.1 Chloroflexota bacterium
ACCGTGTCGCCGACGCGCTGGAGGCGGGCACCATCGCCATCGTGGCCGGCTTCCAGGGCGTCTCGGCCACCGACGACGTGACCACCCTCGGCCGCGGCGGGTCGGACATGACCGCCGTCGCGCTGGTTTTTTTTATTGTTTCGGAGTTCTGCGAGATCTACACCGATGTCGAGGGCGTCTTCACGGCAGATCCTCGCGTCGTGCCCGACGCTCGCAAGCTGGCGGCCGTGTCGTACGAGGAGATGCTCGAGCTGGCAACCGGCGGGGCACGCGTGCTGATGTCACGATGCGTGGAGACGGCGCGGAACCACGGCATTCCGATCCATGTCCGATCATCCCTCAGCGGAGTAGAGGGGACGTGGGTCACAGCGGAGGGTGCACGGATGGAGCAGGCGATCATCGCGGGGATTGCCCATGACACCTCGGAGGCCAAGGTCACGATTCTGGGCGTCCCTGATCGGCCCGGGATTGCGGCCCGCGTCTTTCGTCCTCTCGCCGACGCCGGCGTCAATATCGACATGATCGTTCAGAACGTGTCAGCCGCCGGCCACACCGACATCTCCTTCACGCTTCCCAAGGAGGACCTGCGCAGGGCCAGGGCAGCGCTGGAGCAGGTTCGCGTCGACGTCGGTGCGTCGGAGGTCGTGACCGACGACGACATCGCGCGCGTGTCGTTGGTCGGGGCGGGCATGAAGACGCACCCTGGCGTCGCAGCGGACATGTTCGACGCGCTCGCCGACGCCGGCATCAACATCGACATCATCTCCACCTCGCCGATCCGCATCTCCTGCGTGGTGCGCGCCGCCGAGATCGAGCGTGCCGTGCAGGTCGTCCATGAGCGATTTCGCCTCGTCGACCCGGCGATCTATCGCGAAGGACCCACGACCCTCACCGCCCCTTCTCCCGAGGAGGGCTCATGAAGCTGGCGGTGGTCGGTGCCACTGGGGTCGTGGGCGGCGAGATCATGCGCATCCTCGAGGAGCGCGACCTGGGCATCACCGAGCTGGTGCCGATCGCCACCGCCCGCTCAGCGGGCCGGGTGTTGATGCACCGCGGCCGTGAAGCGCCCGTGGTCGCCATCAGTCCGGATTCCTTCGACGGCGTGGACATCGCGCTCTTCGACACCCCTGACGAGGCATCGCTCGAATGGGCGCCCGTCGCGGCGAGGCGCGGGGCAGTGGTCATCGACAACTCTGCAGCCTGGCGGATGGATCCCGAAGTGCCGCTGGTCGTGCCCGAGATCAATCCCGAGGCGGCGCACGATCGGCCGAAGGGGATCATTGCCAGTCCGAACTGCACGATGCTCACGCTGGCCCTGCCACTCGGCGCGCTGCATCGGCGGGCGGGTGTGCGGCGCGTGATCCTGTCCTCGTACCAGGCCGCATCGGGGGCCGGTCAGGCGGGCGCAGACGAGCTCGTCGAGCAGATCGCCATTGCCGCGAGTCAGCCCGACCTGGTTGGCAGCGGCCGCGGGCGCGAGGTCGTCTCTCGCGGCCGCGTCTTCGCCCATCCCCTGGCGATGAACGTCATCCCTCAGATCGGGTCGGTGCGCGCGGACGGCTACACCGGTGAGGAGGTCAAGGTTGGGGAGGAGACCCGCAAGGTGCTCGGCCTGCCCGATCTCCGCGTCACCGCCACCTGCGTGCGGGTGCCGACGCTCGTCGGCCACGCCGTCTCCGTCCACGCCGAGTTCGACGACACCATCTCGGCGGACGAGGCACGGGCGATCCTGCGCGAGGCCCCCGGCGTGGAGGTCCTCGACGACACGAATGCCGGCATCTACCCGACGCCCCTGGAGACGGCGGGCCGTGACCCGTGTTTCGTGGGGCGCATCCGCCAGGACCCCGACGATGACCACGCACTTGAGTGGTTCAGCGTAACCGACAACCTGCGCAAGGGGGCCGCGCTCAACGCGATCCAGATCGCCGAGCTGTTCGTGCCTGCAGATCGGCTACGCTGAGCCTGTACCTCGCCCGGGGCCGGAGTGGCGGAATGGCAGACGCGGCCGGCTTAAACCCGGCCGCCCGCAAGGGCGTGGGGGTTCGAATCCCTCCTCCGGCACCAGCCCACGTCAGCGTCGGCCGAGGCGCAGCCCGCCGCGGCGTGGCGCGGGGCCTTTTCCCGGGCTTGGCCGCTGACGCCATTCGGCGCCGACGATCGCCACGGTCAGGACCTGGATCGCCCGCGAGGCGGGCGAGCTCGGGCGGCTGAATACCACCGGCACGCCCTCGTTCACGGCGCGGATCATGTCGACCTCCGAATAGGGGATCTCGGCCACCGGCTTTGCGCGGAGCAGGTTCTCCACGTCTCGCGTCTTCAGCAGCTCCTTGGGAAAGATGTGGTTAACCACCAGATGCGTCGTGGCACGCAGCGTCGCCGTCTCCGCCAGGAAGCCGAGCATGAGTGTCGTGGCGCGCAGCGCGGCGATCTCCGGGAAGATGACGAAGACGTGCGTGTCGGCCTGCTCGAGCATCCACAGCGTCCGCGGGTCGAGGCGCGATCCGCAGTCCACCAGCACGTGGTCGAACGCGGGACGCAGGATTCGCAGCGCCTTCTCGAGCTGATCGACGGTGATCCGGAAGTCAGCCTCGGGGTTCGACGGTCCGGCCAGGATGCTGACCCCCGACGTGTGCATGGTCAGGTACGTCGCGGCCAGGGCCGGATCGACAAGTGCCTGCTCGTCGCTGCACAGGTCGGCGATGTCATAGCGCGGCGCAAGGTTCAGGTGCGTGGCGACCTGTCCGAACTGCAGATCGAGGTCGATGAGCAGGACTCGCGCGGCCCGGCCCTGCATCGCCTCGGGTCCGCCGGCGAGCAGGACGGCCGAGTTGACCGCCAGCGTGGTCGTGCCGACGCCGCCCTTGGGGGCGAAGAAGGTCACGATCCTGCCCGCTCCGCGGTTCGCAGCTCCCTCGGGTCGAGCCTTGCCGGTGCGGATCAGGAGCGCCTCGACCCGAGCCTGGAGCTCCTCCAGCGCGAAGCTCGCCGAAATAACGTCATCGGCTCCGGCCTCGAGGAAGGCGATGCGGGCCTCCACGTCTCCGGCTGGCGAGACGACGATCAGGGGAACCTGCCTGGTGGTGGCGCCGCGGATGCGGCCGATCGCCCCCGAGACGGCAAGGCCCTCGGCGATGATCAGGTCAAATGGTGCTGCGCCCAGCGCGTTGACGGAATCCGCCGCCGTCTCAACGCTCGTCGTCGCATAGCCAGCCTCGCGCAGCTGTTCGAGCCGGGCGCGCAGCTCCGGGCTGGGGGCGCAGATCAGGAGTGGGTTGGCCGGCACGCGGTTCCTCATCGAGCATGGAGCAAATCGGTCGCACAGTATAGGGTGCCCCCCTCGCACGTTGCGATGGGGGAGCTTGAACCGTATACTCCCGTTGGCCTCCAACGATGGAGGTCGTTCCGCAAGATGGGCTCCTTTCTGCCGCACTCCTCATGGCGCAAGCCGAGCGTGTCGCAAGCCCACAGAGAGGAGGAGTCGGCCGATGCGCCGTTACGAACTGATGCTCCTGTTTCGGCCGGATCTGGAGGACGACAAGCTCCAGGCGGCGGTCGAGAAGGTGACGCGTGCCGTCGTCAACGCTGGCGGAGCGCTCACCAAGGTCTCCCCGTGGGGCAAGCGTCGTCTTGCCTACGACATCAAGCACTTCCGCGAGGCGAGCTACTTCCTGATCCATTTCGACATCGCGCCGGCGGAGGTGCGCGGCATCGAGGCCGGGATCCTGATCAGCGAGGAGATCCTGCGCCACCTGGTCACCGTGCTCGAGGAGAAGGCACTGGGGCGAGCCGATGACGAGCTCCTCGACGCCGCTGACACGATCCCGCCGGAGCTCGATGAGACAGACGACCTCCCGACCGAGGTGGTCCCGGACGAGGTCGGCGACGAGAATGAGGTGGCCGCCCAGGCGTAGCGCCGGCGGTCGGAGGAGAGCAGCACCATGACCCTGAACAAGATGATGATCATCGGCAACCTGGGGGCCGACCCCGAGCTTCGCTATACCCCCGGCGGCAAGGCGGTCGCGGAGCTGCGAGTCGCCGTCAACGACCGATCCAAGGGTCCCGACGGCGAATGGCAGGAGGAGACCCAGTGGTTCCGCGTCGAGCTGTGGGAGCAGGCAGCCGAGCGGGCCGCCGAGCGACTGCGCAAGGGACACAAGGTCTTCGCCGAGGGCCAGCTGCGCGCCCGTGAGTGGGAGGGCAAGGACGGCCAGAAGCGGACGTCGTTGGAGATCCGCTTCGCCCGCGTGCAGTCGCTCGAGCGGCGCGAGCCCGGCGAGGGTGGCGGCTTCGGCGGCAGCGGCTTCAGCGAGGGAGCCTCGGATGCTCCACCGGCGGTCAGGCCGCGCGGCGCAGTTGCCCAGCCTGCCGGCGCCGAGGTCGAGGCGATCGATGTCGACGACATCCCGTTCTAGCTGACACGACCCGAGAGGAAGCAACGTAGAGAATGGCAAGCCCACGTTCCCGCCGCGAGACGGCGGACTACTACCGCGATCGACGCCGGCGTAAGGTCTGCAACTTCTGCGTCGACAAGGCGGAGGCGATCGACTACAAGGAGGTCAACCGCCTGCGCCGCTACCTGTCGGAGCGCGCGAAGATCGAGCCACGCCGCAAGACGGGCACCTGTGCCCGTCACCAGCGGATGCTGACGGTGGCGCTCAAGCGCGCCAGGCACGTCGCGCTGCTGCCGGTGGCACCCCAGCACCTGCGCCCCTGAGCCGGTCCACGGCAAACGGAGGCTGAGGCCCGATGGACGTCGTCCTTCTCATCGTCGCGCTGGCGGTCATCCTGCTCGGCGCCGAGCTGTTCACCAACGGCATCGAGTGGTTCGGGCACCGGCTGGACCTCGCAGAGGGAGCGGTCGGCAGCGTGCTGGCCGCGGTCGCCACCGCCATGCCCGAGACCCTCATCCCGGTGATTGCGATCGTGGGGCCAACGATCTTCGGCGGGGGCTCGCCGAACTCGTCCGAGATCGGGGTCGGCGCCATCCTGGGCGCGCCGTTCATGCTCTCGACGCTGGCCATGTTCGTCACCGGCCTTGCGATCGTGATCTACGCGCGGCGCGGGCGGCGGGGGACGGACATGTCGGTCAACGTGCGGGTCCTGGGCCGCGACGTGATCTTCTTCCTCGTCGCCTACACGATCGCGATCGCGAGCGCCTTCCTGCCGGCTGACCTGCGGGTCGGGCGCTGGGCGGTGGCGATCGGCCTGGTGGTGCTCTACGCCGTCTACGTCCGGGCACACTTCACCGACCCCGCCGAGGAGGGGGACGGCTCCGATCTGAACAAGCTCCACCTGAGCCGCCTGGCTGGACGGATGCCGGGCCGCATGATCGACTTCGACGTGCTGCCCGGCGAGGATGACGGCCACGAGCATGACGGTCCCGTCCCGCGTATCCGCATCATCGTCACCCAGGTGGTTGCGGCGCTGGCGCTGATCATCGTGGGTGCCCAGGTCTTCGTCGGTGCGGTGGAGCACCTGTCCAGCACCATCGGCCTGGACCCCAGGATCCTGGCGCTCGTGATCGCGCCGATCGCGACCGAGCTCCCGGAGAAGTTCAACAGCGTGATCTGGGTGCGGTCCGGCAAGGACACCCTGGCCATGGGCAACATCAGCGGCGCCATGGTCTTCCAGAGCTGCCTGCCGACCGTGCTCGGGATCCTGTTCACCGAGTGGACCTTCAAGGCGAGCAGCGCGCTGGCCTTCGCGTCTGCCGGCGCCGCCTTCGTCGCCACGGTCCTGATCTTCGGGGTCATGCTGCGACGGGGCCGGCTCAGCGCGTGGTCGCTGCTGATCGGGGGCCCGATCTACCTGGTGTACCTTGCTGCGGCGCTGCTCCTGCCGGCCGGAGCCGCGGCTGGTCACTGAGTCGGGCCATCCCCGCCGCGCCAAGCGCGCCGCTGGTCGCCGTATACTGCCGGCGCCGATAGGTCGGCGCCCGTCGGGGCGCGGCCCGGCTGACTGAGGAGGCCACGTTGCTGAAGCAGGAAACCGCCACGGCGACCGCCGAAGCGGACCGCACGGCCGGGCTGTGGGCCTACTTCCACGGGGACTTCGTGCCCCTTGCCGAAGCCAAGATCAGCGTGATGACCCACGCCTTCAACTACGGCACGGCTGTCTTCGAGGGAGTCCGCGGCTACTGGAACGCCGAGCAGGAGCAGCTCTACGGGCTCGACCTGCTGGCGCACTACGAGCGGATTCATCGGTCCGTCAGGCTCCTCCAGCTGGAGCTGCGGCATACACCGGAGGAGCTCGTCGGGATCACTGTCGAGCTCCTTCGCCGAGATGGGTTCCGCGAGGACGCCTACATCCGCCCGATCTGCTACAAGTCGAGCGAGGTCATCGGCGTTCGCCTCCACAACCTCGAGTCCGACCTCACCATCTTCGCGGTGCCGTTCGGCAAGTACATCGACACCGAAGAAGGGATCCGGGCCCAGGTCAGCACCTGGCGCAGGACCGATGACAACGCCATCCCGGCGCGCAGCAAGATCACCGGCTCGTACGTGAACGGCGCCTTCGCGAAGAGCGAGGCGCAAATGAACGGCTATGACGAGGCCTTGATGCTGACGCAGGAGGGGCATGTCAGCGAGGGCAGCGCGGAGAACCTGTTCATCGTGCGGGATGGGACCCTGATCACACCGCCGGGCACCGACAACATCCTGGAGGGGATCACCCGCGAGCACCTGATGACGATGGCCGGCGACCTTGGGATCCCGGTCAAGGAGCGCAGCATCGACCGCACCGAGCTCTACATGGCCGATGAGGTTTTCCTGTGTGGGACCGGCGCCCAGTTGGCCCCGGTCGTCGAGATCGACCGGCGGCCGATCGGCACCGGCAAGGTGGGCCCCATCACGCACCGACTGCACCAGCTCTACTTCGACGCGGTCCGCGGCCGCTTGGACGCCTACCGCGACTGGCTGACGCCGGTCTACTAGAGACCGCTGCGCCCGTCGCCATCCGCGGCGGCGGCGGCGACCCAGACGAGGGGGCCATGTCCGAGGCGCGAACACAGGAGCGCTATCTCTGGCTGCAGCGCCTCCTCGAGATGGTCCCGGGGACGGTCAGCTGGGCGGTGATCATCGGGCCGATCTGGCTCAGCTTCAGCTACCCGTGGCTGGTGGCCTATTTCGTGCTCAGCTTCGACTTCTACTGGCTGTGCCGTGCCCTCTGGTTCGCGGGGACGGTGATCGTCGCGCACCGCCGCATTCGCGACGTGCTCGCCACCGACTGGCGCGGACGGTTGGAGTCGATCACCGATCCCGCGCTGCCGGACTGGCGGCCGTATACGCACCTGGCCCTGATCCCGACGTACACGGAGGCGCTGGATACCCTGCGCCACACGGTCCGCGCCCTGGCCGAGGCCGATTGGCCGGCCGATCGAAAGATCTGCGCGATCATCACGCGCGAGACCGACGCCGCCGGCATCGCCAATGTCCAGGCCCTTCGCGACGAGTTCGGCGCCGCGTTCGTCGATTTCGTGCACATCCTCGACCCGCTCGAGCCTGGGATCGTGGTTGGCAAGAGCAGCGCCATGGCCTTCGGCGGCCGCTGGCTGTATCGGCTCCTGGTTCGCGAGCGAGGGATGGACCCGACCCTCCTGCTGGTCACCGACCTCGACGCCGATTACCGCGTTCACCCGCAGTATTTCAACTACCTGAGCTGGATGCACGTCACGGACCCGAATCGCGACACCCAGCTGTACCAGCCGGTTCCGTACTTCCACAACAACGTCTGGGAGGCTCCGCTCCTGACGCGGCTCTTCGCCGCGGTGCTGACCCAGCTCCAGATGTGGCGGAGCGTCCTCCCCGAGAAGCTGCAGAGCTTCGGCAGCTACTCCACGACCCTGAACCTGGTGCACGAGGTCGGCTACTGGGCGACGGATGCGATCCCCGAGGACAGCCGCTTCTACTGGAAGAGCTACTTCACCTACGGCGATCGCTTCCGGGCGGTGCCGCTCTTCATCCCGATCTACGGGGACGCGGTTCGCGCCAAGACATACTGGCGCTCCCTGGCCAGCCAGTACCTGCAGGCGCGCCGCTGGGCGTGGGGCGTCACGGATCTCCCTTATGTCGTGCAGAACGCCATCGCACACCGCGAGATCCCGCTCTGGTCGCGGGCCTGGCGGATCCTCAACCTGTTCGGGGAGCACATCAATTGGGCGATCGCGCCATTCGTGGTGATCTTTGGAGCCACCGTGCCGTTGATCGTCAACCCGGCCTTCGCTCGGACGACCCTGGGCCAGAACCTCCCGATCTACGCATCGAGCATGCTGTCGATCGCCCTGGTGGCGCTCGGGGTGCTGATCTGGATCGAGCACCGGATCGTCCCGCCCTTCCCCGCCGCCTGGGGACGGCCGCGCAGGCTTCTCGTATACGTCGGGTGGCTCGCGCTTCCCTTCGTGGGTATCTTCTTCACCAATCTGCCCGCACTGGACGCGCAGACTCGCCTGCTGACGGGGCGCTACCTGGAGTATCGGGTTACCGAAAAGGTCTGACCGATGTCCGAGCTGACGACCTACATCACCTCCGTGCGACTCGCTCGCGATCGAGTCCGGCTCTTCGCCGCCCCGATCCTGTTCGTGCTGATCGCAGCCGCGGCGGTGGCTGGAGGGCTGCTTGTAGGCGGCCCAGGCGGCATCTCGCTGGTCGCAGTCGGGGCGTTGGCCGCGCTCGTCGCGGCCTACGTGGTGGCGCTCGTCTCGTCCTATCGCCTGCTGGTCGAGCCGGGGGTGCTACGGCTGCAATGGCTCGGCGGTGAGCGCCGCTATCGGCTGGTACAGGGGAAGGTCACCCGTGTCGGGATCAGCGGCGAAAACGCTGGAGCGCTCCGTCCACGCTTCGGGGCCCTGGGATGGGCGGTCGGGCCGGCGGTGCTGCGTGGCGAGCCGATCGAGCTGATCAGCCTCTCAAAGCGCCCGCCGCTGATCGTGGCGCCGACGGACCGTGGGCGCCTGGCCATCGCCGCCGCGGTGGAGAGCGAACTGCTGGAGGCGATGACCCACGCGGTCCGCCTGCAAGAGCGTCTCGACGAGGTGGCCTCGCGACGGGCCGCCCCCCCGCCGCCGGAGGTTGTAGCACGGCCGCCGGCGCCGGCTGTGCCGCGTGTCCTGACGGGGATCGAGCGAACCCTTATCGAGCAACGGCTCGCCGCCGAGCGTGCCGCAGCCCTGGCCGCCGCGGAGGTGGAGCAGGCAGGTGCGGCGGCAACAGTCGTGCCGGAGGCAGCGGACGTGCCAGATGCGGTGTCCGCACCTGCCACGCCAGCGGCACCACGGGGCGTTGAAGCGCCGTCGGCCCAGCGAAGGGTCGCTCGCCCGCGTCGGCGGGCGCAATGGCAACGACCGGCCTGGGTTGCCGTGCCCGGGCCGGCCACGGTTGCGGCGGCTCTTCCGATCGCGCTCCCCCTGATCGGCGCCGGGATCGCCTGGATCGCCGTCACCGTCACCGGCCTGCCGGCGTTGCAGACCGACGAAGCACGGATCCTGCTAACCGCTCTCGTGCTCATCGGCCCGCTGGGTGCGCTGGGCGGGTTCCTCGCGCTGGCCTGGTACCCACGCCTCGGTGGGCTCGTGATGGTCAGCAGCGTCGCCGCGCTGGTCATGCTGACGCGAACGATTCTCGCCTAGCGAGATTGACAAGCCGGGCGCCGCGCTGCGACGATCCGCGCAATCGAAGACGGCGATGACGGAGCCAGCGTTCGTTGAAGATCGAGCCTCCAGCGAGCCCGGACGGTGTGAGCGGGCGGCATCGAGATGGCGGGCGATCCCTCCCGAGCCGGAGGCGCCAAGCGGCACGAGCCGTGGTAATGCCTCCCGGGCCAGCCCCCGATAGCGAGGCGCGACGAGAGGATCGAGGTCGATCGGCGACATCGGTCAAGCGCGGGTGGTACCGCGGGGAGTCACCTTCCCGTCCCGGATCCGGGACGGGTTTTCTGTTGAGTGGAGTGATCGTGTTCAAACCGGTATCGGGCAAGCTGGACATCCCAGCCGTCGAGCGCGAGCAGATCGAGGTCTGGCGCGAGCGTCGGACGATGGAGCGCTACCTGGCGCGCAACGAGCGGGCAGAGCGTTGCTACAGCTTCCTGGACGGCCCGATCACGGCCAACAACCCGATGGGCGTACACCACGCTTGGGGCCGCACCTACAAGGACCTGTACCAGCGATACCACACCATGCTCGGCGAGCGCCAGCGCTACCAGAACGGGTTCGACTGCCAGGGGCTCTGGATCGAGGTCGAGGTCGAGAAGGAGCTCGGCTTCAACAACAAGCGGCAGATCGAGGAGTTCGGGATCGACCGCTTCGTGGAGCTGTGCAAGGCCCGGGTCAACACCTTCGCCGCGCTCCAGACCGAGCAGAGCAAGCGGCTCGGCATGTGGATGGACTGGGAGCACAGCTACTTCACCAACAGCGACGAGAACAACTACACGATCTGGGCCTTCCTGAAGGAGTGCCATGCACGTGGCCTGATCTACAAGGGGCACGATGTCATGCCGTGGTGCCCCCGCTGCGGCACCGGGCTCTCGAACATGGAGATCGCGACCGAGGGCTACCGCGAGATCAGGCACCTCTCCCTGACCGTACGGCTGCCGATCACGAGCGCCGGCCACGAGGGCGAGGACCTGCTGGTGTGGACCACGACCCCCTGGACCCTGTCGAGCAACGTGGCCGCCGCGGTCCATCCAGAGCTCACCTACGTGCTGGTCGAGGGCGCCGACGGGCGGCGCTCGTGGATCTCGCACGGCTCACAGCCGCGGGTCATGCCGGACGCCAGGGTCGTCCGACAGGTGACCGGTCGTGAGCTGGTGGGGCTGGCCTACGTCGGCCCCTTCGACGAGCTGTCCGTCCAGTCAGGGGTCCAGCACCGGGTGATCGAATGGACCGAGGTGTCGGACGAGGAGGGGACCGGCATCGTGCACGTCGCCCCGGGCTGCGGGCAGGAGGACTTCCACCTGGCCAAGCGTGACGGGCTGGCGGTCCTCGACCCGATCGACGAGTTCGGCATCTTCCGCGACGGCTACGGCTGGCAGACCGGACGCTTCGCCGGCGCCACCGAGGATCAGGCCACCGATGTCGCCACCGACGTGGCGGCCGACCTCGAGCGTAAGGGCCTGCTGGTCAGTCGCGAGCGCTACCTCCACCACTACCCGGTCTGCTGGCGCTGCGGAACGCAGCTCGTCTTTCGCCTGGTGGATGAGTGGTTCATCGCCATGGATCCGCTCCGTGAACCGATCAGCGCGGTGACGCGCCAGATCACATGGCTCCCGTCCGGGATCGGCCTTGAGGAGCGCGAGCTGGACTGGCTGCGAAACATGAGCGACTGGATGATCAGCAAGAAGCGCTACTACGGGCTGGCGCTTCCGATCTGGGAATGCGTCGACTGCGCCGCCTGGGAGGTGATCGGGTCGAGGGACGAGCTCAAGCAGCGGGCGGTGGCCGGCTGGGAGGCCTTCGACGGGCATTCGCCTCACAAGCCGTTCATCGACCAGGTAGAGATCGCCTGCCCGTCGTGCGGCGGGCGGGCGCGGCGGATCGGCGACGTCGGCAACCCATGGCTGGACGCCGGGATCGTGAGCTTCAGCACGCTGCGCTGGAACACCGATCGGGACTACTGGGCGGAGTGGTTCCCGGCCGACTTCATCGTCGAAGGCTTTCCCGGCCAGTTCCGTAATTGGTTCTATGCCCTGCTGACGATGTCGACCGTCCTGGCGAATGGGCCGATGACCCGGACGATCTTCGGCTACGCCAACGTCCTCGACGAGCACGGCGAGGAGATGCACAAGAGCAAGGGGAATGCCATCCCCTTCGACGAGGCCGCCGAACAGATCGGCGCCGACGTCATGCGCTGGATGTACTCTGCCGCCAACCCCGCGGTCAACCTGAACTTCGGCTACGGCCCCGGCCACGAGGTCGTTCGTCGCTTCTTCCTGCCCTTCTGGAACACCTATGGATTCCTGGTGACCTACGCCCGGCTCGATGGCTGGACACCCGGCGACGCCGACCAGGCGGCGGAGGCGGCACGCACCCTGCTGGACCGATGGATCCTGTCGCGCCTCGACGCCGTGGTGGGCGACGTTCGCCGCGCACTTGACGCATACGACGCTGCACGAGCAGCGCGGGCGATCGAGGGGTTCGTGGAGGATCTCTCCAACTGGTACGTCAGGCGAAACCGTCGGCGCTTCTGGAAGGGCGTGCTGGACGACGACAAGCGCGCGGCGTACGCCACCCTGCATGAGGTGCTGGCCACCGTCGTCCGTCTGCTGGCCCCGTTCGTGCCGCACCTGGCGGACGCGATCTGGGGCAACCTGGTGGTGGCCGTCGATCCGGCCGCGTCCGATTCGGTCCACCTCACTGCCTACCCCGATCGCAGCCCCGGCAGAGCGCAGCCCGAGATCGACGCGGCGGTGTCGCTGGCGCGCGAGGTCGTCTCGCTGGGGCGTACCGCGCGAGTCGCATCTGGGCTCAAGACGCGGCAGCCGCTCGCAACCGTCCGGGTCAAGCTGCCGGCTTCAGCGAAGGGACAGCTGAGCCCCGATCCGGCCACTGCCGCCGAGCTGCAGGCAGAGATCCTCGACGAGCTGAACGCCAAGTCGCTCGAGGTTCTCACCGACGCCTCGGAGCTGGTGGGGCGGACCCTATACCCCCTCCTGCCGGTCATCGGGCCGCGCCATGGCGCCGACGTGGCGAGGATCATGGCCGCGGCCCGGTCCGGCGACTGGAAGCTCCTCGACGGCGGGGGAGCCGAGGCAGGCGGGGTCTTACTGGCCTCCGACGAGTTCGAGCTGACCGCCCGTGCCCGACCCGGCCACGAGGTGGCCGAGGCGGGCGACCTGCTGGTGGCGCTCGACACGCAGCTGACTTCCGCGCTGCAGGCCGAGGGCCTCGCGCGCGAGGTGGCGCATCGGCTGCAGGGGCTGCGCAAGACAGCCGGCCTCGAGGTCAGCGATCGCGTCGTCGCATCCATCGAGGGCGAGCCCGCCCTGGTGGCGCAGCTGGTCCCGCACCGTGACAGGCTCGCCGATGAGATCCTGGCAGTGTCGCTCAAGCTCGGCGGTGAGACCGACCTGGACGCATCGGCTGCCTTCGAAGAGGTTGCGCTGCCCGAGGGCAGGCTCCGGTTGGGCGTCCGCCGCGCCTGACGCGGCCCATCGCGTACCATCGGTCAGATGAGCAGCGAGGGGTCGACGAACAGAGGATTCACCAAGGCCGTCATCCTGCTGCTGACCGCCCTCGCCGTCCTCGTCGCCGATCAGCTCACCAAGGCGCTGGTCGTCGCCAACCTCGCGATCGGAGAGAAGGCTCGCCTGCTGGGGGACCTGGTGCAGGTCTGGCACGCCCAGAACCGCGGGGCGGCGTTCAGCCTCTTCCAGGGCGGAACCGTCATCTTCCTGATCGTCTCCATCCTCTCGATCGGCATGGTGGCCTACTTTCACCGCAGCCTGCGCGAGCGCACCCCCTGGCTACACGTCGTGCTCGGCATCGTGCTGGGCGGGACGCTCGGCAACTTCCTCGACCGCCTCCGGCAGGGCTACGTGACCGACTGGGTTTCGGTGGGCATCGGCGACACACGCTGGCCCACCTTCAATGTGGCCGATTCCTCGGTCGTGGTCGGCATCGGCATCCTCGTCGTCTACCTCTTCCTGACCAGCCCTGACCGACGCGAGGCGACCGCGTGAGCGATGCGGCCACGGTCGGTGACCGCGTGGTGACCGGGGCAGCCGTCAGCGGCCGATTCGACCTGGCGGTCAGCGCCGTGGCTGAGATCAGCCGCGCCCATGCGCAGCGGCTCATCTCGGACGGCCGCGCCCTGGTCGACGGCCGGCGAGCACGCGCGTCCGATCGGCTGCACGGTGGCGAGGAGATCCGCGTCGAGCTGTCGGCGCCCCCCGATCCGACGCTGCACGGGGAGTCGATCCCGTTGCAGATCGCCTACGAGGACGCGTCGATGCTGATCGTCGACAAGCCGGCGGGGCTGGTCGTCCATCCGAGCCACGGGCACTCCACGGGAACCCTGGTGCATGCGCTGGTCGGCCGAGCGGAGGAGCGCGGCGAGCAGCTCGGATCGATCGCCGGTGTCGGGCGGCCGGGAATCGTGCATCGGCTCGACAAGCAGACGTCGGGACTGATCCTGGTCGCGAAGACCGATGCGGCGCAGGCAAGCCTGATGCGGCAGTTCGGCGCTCGCAGCATCGAGAAGGAGTACCTCGCGCTGGTGCGCGGCGCACCGCCCGCGCCCCGCGGCCGGATCGAGGCACCGGTCGGCCGCGATCCACGGGACCGACAGCGGATGGCCGTGGTCGTCGGCGGTCGCGACGCCGTGACGGAGTACGAGACGCTCGGCAGCGCCCACGGCCATTCGCTCCTGGCGCTGCACCCGCTCACGGGGAGGACCCATCAGCTGCGGGCCCATCTTGCCTATCTCGGCCTGCCGATCGACGGCGACACGCGCTATGGCGGACGGATGGGGCCGGGTGGCCTGGAGCGACAGTTCCTGCACGCAGCTCGCCTGACCCTCGACCGCCCGACCGACGGGCGGCGGCTCACGGCCTGGAGTGAGCTGTCCCCGGACCTGTCTGCCTCGTTGGCGGCGAGCGGGATCGTCACCGATCGGCTGCCGGTCGGGATCGGCGCGGCGGTGGTGGGGGAGCCGGGTTGAGCGGCGATGGTCCCACCGGCAGGCCGGCCAAGCGCCTTGCCTTTCCGAACCCGCTGCTGGTCGTGGTCTCCGGGCCTTCGGGGGTCGGCAAGAGCACGGTCGTGGCCGAGCTGTCGCGCCGGCACCCGCAGGTCGTGCCGATCGTCACCGCCACCACTCGCGAGCAGCGCGATGGGGAGCTCGACAAGGTTCACTACCACTTTCTGAGCCCCGATGAGTTTCAGCAGCTGCGCGACCGCAATGGCCTGCTCGAGCAGGCGGTGGTCCACGATCACTGGTACGGGACCCCGGTCGACCAGGTGCGGGGCATCCTGGCGGCAGGACGCGATGCCATCCTGACGATCGATCCGCAGGGGGCGCGATCGGTTCGGGCGCTGGTGCCGGACGCGCTCCTGATCTTCATCATGCCGCCCTCGATCGAGGATCTCGACCAGCGCCTCGCGCGTCGAGGGTCTGAGGATGGAGACGAGCGAGCGAAGCGCCGGCGCAACGCCGAGGCCGAGATGGCCGCCGCCGGCGACTACGACTACGCGATCGTCAACCAGACCGATCACCCGGACGAAGCGGTCGAGCAGATCTGGGAGATCATCCAGGCCGAAGCCCGGCGCGACCCACCACGGCGCGTCCAGGTCTGAGCGGGGTGGCCGAGGTAGCCACCGGGGAGACGGTGCGCGTCGCGGTCGAGGCGCTCGCCGATCGACCGGAGCGCGCGTTCAGCTATCGCCTTCCGCCTGAGCTGGGGACGCCCGCGCCGGGCTCGCTGCTGCTGGTGCCTTATGGCCACCGCCTGGCGCTCGGCTACCTGCTTCCCGGGACCCCGCAGCCCGAGCCGGAGATCGAGCTGCGATCGGTCGAGGCGGTGATCTCCGCGCCGATGCTAACGCCCGACCTCCTTGCGCTGGCCGAGGAGATCGCCGTCTATTACTGCGCGCCGCTCGGCGGGACCATCGCCGCGATGTTGCCGCCCGGCCTCGAGTCGCGGCTGGAGCGACGCTGGACCTCGCCAGACATCAGCCTCCTGCCGGACGGGCTGCGAGCGGTGCTGTCGGGTTCCGATGAGATCAGCGACGCCATTTTGAAGCGCTCGCTCGGCGCGCGCTGGAGCCCTGCCGCCGACCGGCTGCGCCGCTCCGGAGCCCTCGTTGCGCGCTGGTCGCTGCGACCGGCCGAACTGAAGGCGCGTCGCGTCCGGACGCTGCGGTGG
>JACDEL010000009.1:0-39853 GCA_013816405.1 Chloroflexota bacterium
TAGCAGAGCAGCTCGGACGACGCGACGATCGGGCCGAAGCCCGGCGCGTACGCATTCGTGACCAGCGCTTGCAGAGGATGGGTCCGGATCGGCAGCCGAAGATCGGCCATGGCTGCGACCGGCGTCACCCGCCCACCGACCGCGCTCAGCACCACGCCCGCAGATATCGGTCCAGAGGGAGTCTGCACCCCAGTCACCCGCTCCCCTGAGCGCAGCAGCCCGGTGACCGGCGTGTGGGGAATGACGTGGACGCCGAGGCGCATGGCGCCCTGAGCGTATGCCCACACCACCCGGTCGTGGCGAGCGGTGGCACCACCTGGGTGGTACGAGGCGCCCAGTACCGGGTAGCGGCCGCCACCCGACAGGTCGAGCTGGGGGCACAGCTCCTGCGCCTCCTCGGGCGTGATCATCACCGTCTCGGCGCCGCAGGCCTGGTTCATCAGGGCACGGGCTCGCTCGGCGCGCATGCCTGACTCGGTGTGCGCCAGCCAGAGCAGGCCCTTGGTCGAGTGCATCACCGAGCAGCCGGTCTCGTCCTCCAGGGACCGATACAGCTCGAGGCTGCGCTGGTAGAACCGCACCGATTCTGCGATCCCGTAGTTGGCCCGGATGATGGTGGTGTTGCGCCCGGTGTTGCCGGAGCCGATGTAGTCGGCCTCGAGCACCGCCGCGTTCGTGATCCCGTGCTTCGTTGCGAGATTCCAGGCCGTCGCCAGCCCATGTCCTCCCCCGCCGATGATGACGACGTCGTACGACTTCTTCGGCTCGTGCCACGTCAGGTCGAGCAGGGTCTCCACGAACTCGTTCACTTACAACCGCTCCTCGAGCTCAGGCGCGTACGCGGCCGCGCATAGCAGGAGCGCCCGGTCCTCGGCCAGCCACAGCTTGGCGGGCACGCCCGCAACCAATCCCTGGGCGAGCGCCGGCCGAGCGGTCGGGAGCGGCCAATCGACGTGCGGGACGACCTGCTCGCGCACCTCGTCGGGGGTCAGCCACCAGCCGACGAAGCCGGCCTCGTCCACGACCAGGTTCTCCCCAACGACCTGGACGCTCGCTGAGCCGATCACCAAGAGCTCGTCAGGAGCGAGGCGCAACGTCGGATGGTCATCGGGCACGACCAGCTCGTCGAGAGCCTCGGGGGCGGCCACCACGCGGAGTGCGGGGAGCGGCTCAGGCGCGCGCACGAAGGCCCTCCGGGTCGTAGAAGGGGGGTTCGGCGACCGATGCCCGCCGTCCGTCAACTTCGACCTCGTTCGGGAACGGCGAGCGCTTGAGCCAGCCGAGCATCACGGCGTGGCCGAGGGTCGGTGAGGTGAAGCTTGACGTCACGTGGCCAATGACCGTGCCCTTCGACGCGATCGGGCTCCCCTCGGTTGGCGCTGCACCGTCCATCGTCAGCCCGACCAACCGCCGCCGATCCGGAAGGGCAGCGGTCCGGGCCAGCGCCTCGCGGCCGATGAAGTCGGCCTTCTCCATGTTCACGGCCCAGTCCATGCCCAGGCGCCGCGGGGTCGTGTCCATCTCGGTGTCCATGCCGATGATCACGTGCCCCTTCTCCAGCCGCAGCGCGAAGAGGGCCTGCAGGCCGTGCGGCCGGATCCCCAGGTCGGCACCCTCGGCCAGCAGGGTGCGCCATAGCTCGGCTGATCGGTCGACCGGGTGGTGGAGCTCGAACGAGGCCTCGCCCGTGAACGAGAGGCGCATGACGTGGACCGGCATGCCGGCCAGCTCGCTGTGCACATGCTGCAGGAAGCGCGGCGGATCGATCAGCCCCACGCGCCCGAGGAGCTCGGCGGCGCGGGGGCCGGTCACGTTGATGGCCGCCAATGACATCGTTCGGTCGAGGAGCAGGACGCTCAGGCCCCACGTCTCCATCCAATCGCGCATCCACATCTCGGCGTTGCCGGCGCCACCGGTGGTGAAGGTGAGGACGAAGCGGTCATCGGCCTCGCGGCAGATCATGCCGTCGTCGATCACGTGGCCGCGCTCGTTGAGGAGCAGCGCGTACCGCGAGCGGCCCACGCGGATGGTCGACACGTCGGTCGGATAGAGGCGCTGCAGGAACTCGACCGCATCGGCCCCGGCGACCACGAACTTGCCGAGCGTGCTCACGTCGCCCAGCGAGACCGCCTCGCGCACCGCCTGGTACTCGGCCAGGTGGTCGCCGTAATTCCAGGGCCGCCACCAGCCGCCGAATCGGTCCATCTGGGCGCCCTCGGCCAGGTGTTCGTCGTGGAGCGGGGTGCGTCGGAAGGCGTCGAGGTAGACGTCGGCTCCTGCCTCGCCCAGGGTAATCTGGCGGCTGGCCGGCCGAGCGGTGAACGGCTCGGGGATCTTCCCGCTGCGTGCCGCGATCCAGGCCCGGACGTGGGGCAGGCAGGCGCTCCCCTGGCAGGTGCCTGTGCCGCTCAGGCTGGCCCGCTTCACCAGCTCCAGCTCGTTGAAGCCGCGCTTCCAGACACCCTCGAGGTCATCCACGCCGGTCCCGATGCAGGGGCACACGATGCCCTCGGTGGGTGCCGGGGGCAACGGGAACGGCTCGGCGGCCGATCCCACCACGCTCACCGGCAGGTCGTCGGCCATGCGCGACAGGATGTCGCGCGGAGATCGGCCCAGGTTCAGGATCACGGTGTCGCAGCTGGTCGTCCGCTCTTCGCCGTCCTGGCGGATGACCACGGCCGAGACCCGCCCTTCGCCCTGGAAGCGCACCAGCTCACCGGCGAGTGCCGTGCAGGGGACCTCTTCTGGTGCAGGACCGATGGACACGGCCGAGCCGAGGTTCAACCCCGCCGCGTGGGCCTTCTGCGCAGCTCGCGCGGTGAGCAATCCGGCGAGGCCGCTTCCTGGGCATACCGGATGGATCTCCGCAGCCCCCGTGGCGACCACGATCTCGCTGGCCCGGATATGGAGCATCCCCTCCGGCGCGCGCACGATCAGCGTTGGGCCGGCGTAGACCGCCACGACCTCGGCGCCCTGCGCGGCATCCAGGAGGGTGACTTGACGACCCGCGCGCTTCGCCTCTGCGGCTGCGGCGGTGCCGCTCCTCCCGGCCCCGATGACGGCCAGGTCGGCCTCTTCCCGTCGCACCTCGATCTCCGGGGGGTCCGGCGTTGCGTCGTACCAGGCAGGTGCGCCATCGGCCGGGTGCCGGCGGACGTCGAGGTCGGGCCGGGCTGGGGTCTGGCAGGTGCGCACGTAGGCGATCCCGTCGACCTCGGCGACGCAGTTGCCGCAATCCCCGGCGAGGCAGAGGGTGCCGCCGGTTCGTGGGTGCTCGCCGGAGCGCAGGATGGCGATTGCGACCGTGTCGCCGGGTTCGTACGGCAGGCGGCGGCCGTCGAGCAGGAATCGGGCCGCTTCTGCGCTCACCGCCAGAGGCTAACCCGTTGCATGCCCTGTACAAGCGTCACTTGTGCATCCGCGCGGATACCGCCTCTGGCGTGTTGCGGCGCAACCAATGCTTGTGGAGGCGCGCAGCGGGAGGGTCATCGGCGCCCATGCACAAGCAGGGTTTGTACCAGCCGTCACTCCGCGAGATGCGAGTCGGTTACCAATGCTGTTGGTACATCTGCGATCAAGCGCGCCAGATGAGGCTCTTATGCGGCGCGCCACCAATGGAGTTGGTAAATGCCAGCCATCGAGCCAGCATGACGGCGCAAAATGCGCGGTTCTACCAATGTCATCGGTAGCGACCCCCCAGCCGGCCGGCCCCGACCCATCGGTAAACTAGGCGCTCATGCCCCCGACCGACGAGATCCTTGTCCATGCCCGCGGCCTGACGAAGCGGTTCGACGAGTTCACCGCCGTGAACGCCGTCGACTTCGACGTGCGCACCGCCGAGGCATTCGGATTCCTTGGCCCGAACGGGGCGGGCAAGACCAGCACCATGCGCATGATCGCCTGCTCCTCGCCGGTGACCGAGGGAGAGCTGACGGTCATCGGCATGGACCCGCGCACGCAGGCGGCGCAGATCAAGGCACGCCTGGGCGTCGTCCCGCAGGCCGACAACCTGGACGCGGAGCTGACCGTCGAGGAGAACCTGCTGATGTACGCGCGCTACTTCGACATCCCGATGTCGGTGGCGCGCCCGCGGGCGGCCGAGCTGCTCGAGTTCATGCAGCTCACCGAGCGGGCCGGCGACCAGGTCGAGCCACTCTCCGGGGGAATGAAGCGGCGGCTGACGATCGCGCGGGCGCTCATCAACGACCCCGAGCTGATCATCCTCGACGAGCCGACGACGGGCCTCGACCCGCAGGCGCGCCACCTGCTCTGGGAGCGCCTCTACCGGCTCAAGCAGCGCGGCGCCACGCTGATCATCACCACCCACTACATGGACGAGGCAGAGCAGCTGTGTGACCGCCTGGTGGTGATGGACAAGGCCGCAATCGTCGCCGCCGGAACCCCACGAGAGCTGATCGAGAAGTACGCGACCAAGGAGGTGCTCGAGCTGCGCATCCCGGATGCAGTCCGTGGCAGCCTCGACGGCCGCTTCAATGGCCGCCTCGATGGCCTCGCCGAGCGGGTCGAGGAGCTGCCGGATCGGTTCCTCCTCTACGCCGACGACGGCGAGAAGGCGCTCGAGGGCGTGCACGGCCGCGAGATCCCGATCGATTCGGCGCTGGTCCGGCGTGCGACCCTCGAGGATGTCTTCCTGCGGCTCACCGGCCGCTCCCTGGTGGAGTGATGGCGGTCATCGCAGGCAGCCGCCCCGGCCCGGCGTCCGTCGCCAGCGGGCTCGCAGGAGCGATCGCGGGCGCGGCACGCATCCTGCAACGCAACCTGCTGGTCTATCGCCGCACCTGGCGCGGCAGCCTCTTCGGCTCGTTCCTCACCCCGCTGCTGTACCTGACCGCCATGGGGATCGGCCTCAGTCAGCTCATGGCCCGCGGCGGCTCCGACCTGCTTGGCGGCGTCCCGTACCTCGACTTCCTAGGCCCCGGCATCCTGGCCAGCAGCTGCATGCAGACCGCCAGCTTCGAATCGACCTACCCGATCATGGGCAAGATCAGCTGGCGCAAGAACTACGAGGCGATCCTGGCCACGCCGATCGAAGTGCACCACCTGCTCGTCGGCGAGCTGAGCTGGATCGCATTCCGGCTGACCACCATGGCGACCGTCTTCATGATCGTGCTCACCCTGTTCGGGATCCCGCGCAGCCCGCTGGCGCTGCTCGCCATCCCCGCCGCGGTGCTCACCGGCCTCGCCTTCTCGGCGCCGATCATCGCCTTCGCCGCCACGCGCCATAACGACTCCGGCTTCGCAGCGCTCTTCCGGTTCATCATCAATCCCCTCTTCCTGTTCAGCGGCACCTTCTTCCCGGTCTCCCAGCTGCCCGATGCGGTGGAGTGGGTCGCCGCCGCCACGCCGCTCTACCACGGCGTCGTGCTGGTGCGGGGCTCGGTCCTCGACAAGATGCCCTCGACCTGGCCGCTGCACGTCGCCTACCTCGTCGCCTTCATCGCCGTCACCGGGTACATCGCCTACCGCCTCTTGCGCCGGCGGCTGGTCAAGTGACCGCCATCGCACGACGAGCTCCGGCACCCTCGCCCGCTTCCGGCGTGGTCGGCTCGCTGCTCCGATCGCGACGCCTGGTCCAGCGCAACCTGCTCGTCTACAAGCGCGGCTGGATGGTCATCTTCAGCGGCTTCTTCGAGCCACTCTTCTACCTGCTGGGGATCGGCTATGGGCTCGGCACGCTGGTGGGAGGGATCCAGCTGTCCGACGGTCGCACGATCACGTACGCCGCGTTCGTCGCCCCGGCGCTGCTCGCTACAGCGAGCATGAACGGGGCGATCGCCGAGTCGATCTTCAACGTCTTCTTCAAGCTCAACTTCAGCAAGACCTACGACGCCATCCTGGCCACGCCCCTGGGGATCCGCGAAATCGCCGTTGGCGAGATGCTCTGGTCGCTCTTCCGCGGGACGCTGTACGTGATCGCATTCGTGCTGGTCATGATCGGCATGGGGCTGGTCATCTCGCCGCTCCTCTTCCTGGTGATCCCGGCCTCGATCCTCATCGGCGCATCCTTCAGCGCGGCCTGCCTGGCGGCCACCGCCTACCTGCGCACGGTGCAGGACTTCGACCTGCCGATGGGCCTGGTGGTGATGCCGATGTTCCTGTTCAGCGGCACGTTCTTCCCGATCAGCCTCTACCCGCAGCCGATCCAGCTGGCGATGGAGCTGACGCCGCTCTTCCACGCGGTGGGCCTGCTGCGGGGCCTGGCCACCGGGCTGCTCGGCTGGCACGAGCTGTGGGACCTGGCATACATGGTCGTCTTCGGGGCGATCGCCATGTGGATCGCGCTCAATCGCCTGGAGCAGCGGCTGATCAAGTAGCCGCACGCGAGTCCTGACGACCGTAACCGGTTGGTACCAGGCCTTCGGCTCCCGCCCCGGGAGTAAGGTCTGCCCATGACCTTGCCAAGCGAGGATCCTCAGCCGATCCGGCTCATCCTCGAGGACGCGGACGTCACCGGATGGGTCTACACCCGCGGGCAGCGAATGACCGACCTTCTGCAGAGCGGAGAGCCCTTCTCGTTCCTTCCTGCGGGCGGCGATGCGAGCCAGTGGATCGAGACCTTTCCCGACGGGACCCTGCTGGTCGTGCCACCCCCGCATGTCAGCGAGCCGACCCTGCGCGTGCACGGGCACCAGACGCAGGTCCAGATCCGCGCCGGCGCCTACCGCATCGCCGGCACCGCCCACATGCGCCCGGGCGAGCAGGACGATCCGATCATGCGAGCGACACGACGGTTCCTGCCGCTGACGTCCGCGACCTTCGGCCGGGACGAGGGTCCGGATGAGCAGGTG
The DNA here is from genome assembly GCA_013816405.1 of Chloroflexota bacterium. Taxonomy (GTDB): domain Bacteria; phylum Chloroflexota; class Limnocylindria; order QHBO01; family QHBO01; genus CF-167. The sequence goes on from JACDEL010000009.1 coordinate 6,810, forward strand.
GACGTGTTGATCGTGAACATGCGCAGGACCAGCGAATTCCACGTCGGCTAGGGGCGCAATGGGCGCGCACCCCTGGCCTTCGGTCGCATCGAGCCTGGTCGTGCAGTCGTGCAGCCGTGCTGCACGAACGACCTTGACAGCAGGAGCCTGCCGCCGACCGAGCTCCCCTCAGCCCTCCCGCCCGAGCAGCATCGGAAGGGCGCCGCGCAGGTACGCCACCCCGGAAACCACCGCCAGGACGGTCGCCAGGATCGCAAGCCAGAAGCCGATGCCCTGGACCAGGCCAGCCTCGACCACCTTCCCCACCTGCCCGCCGGTCTGAGCGTCGAAGGCGAGCAGCAGGACCCCGATCGCCGCGTTCGTGGCGAACGTCTTCCACTTGCCAAGTTGGCGGGCCGCGATGACGACACTCGCCTCCGCTGCCACCTGCCGGACCCCCTGGACCACCAGCTCCCGGATCAGCAGGGTCGCCACAATCCAGGTCGGCAGGATATCCACCTCGACCATCGCCACTAGGACACCGGCGACCAGCACCTTGTCCGCGGTGAGATCGAGGAACACGCCCAGGGGCGACACCTGGTCGCGCGCGCGGGCGATGCGACCATCCAGGTAGTCGGTGGTTGCCGCAGCCGCGTACACCGCGAAGCCGATCAGCCCCGCTCCGGGAAACGGCAGGAGGAGGAGGAGGACCACGATCGGGGTGGCAGCGATGCGCGCCAGGCCGAGCATGTTCGGGAGCGTGGTGAGGCGCGATGGGGATCGGCCGTCGATCATCGGCCCAGCCTGCGTTCGGTCCCGGTCCGCAGCCGGGCGATGTTGTCGCGGTGCGCGACGGTCACCAGGATTGCGCCACCCAGGGCGAGTGCAACCGCCGCCCAGGTAGCCAAGCCCAGCAGCACCAGCACCACGGTGACGACCGGCGCCAGCAGCACCCCGGTCAGTGAGCCGAGCGAGACCGTGCGAGACCGCCACACGATCAGGGCTCCGAGTGGCAGCAGGATCGCGGCGGCCCAGGGGACCGTTGCCAGCATGGTGCCGGCGAAGGTGGCGACACCCCGCCCGCCCCGGAAGCCGATGAAGACCGAACGGATGTGACCGGCCACCGCCGCGATCCCGACCGCCGCCGCGACCCACGCCGGCAAGCCCGGTGGGCCGGCGACATACAGCCATCCCACCATCAGGACCGCTACGACGCCCTTCCCCACGTCGAGCAGGAAGGTCAGCACGGCCCCGGCCAGTCCGACCGTGCGCAGCGCGTTCGTGGCGCCGATGCGCCCGGATCCGTGCTCACGAAGATCGACGCCGCCCGCCAGGCGGCTTACCAGCAGCCCGAATGGCAGCGCGCCGATGAGATAGCCGAGCAGGACCAGGACCGCCGCCCCAGGGATGCCTGTCACGGTCGATCCCCCGCTCGCCGCACCGGCGCTAGGGCCGAACGGGATTGCGGCGGCCGAGCGCGCGAAGGCCAAAGGCCACCGCCACCCAGGCGACGGCCACGCCGGCGCCGACGTACGCGGCGAACGGCATCCCGCTCGGCCAGGCCAGCGAGAAGGCGACGAGGCCGCTCACCGCAGCGCCGCCCACTGCCCAGGCGAGGAATCTGCGCGAGATGGCGCCCGGCGGCGCGGTCACGGAGGCGGAACGCTGCGCCTTGCGGCGCTCCAGCTGCTGCTGGCGCGCCCGAGCTGCGCCCGTCGCCGGAAGGGCGTACGGGTCCTGCTTCTTGGTCATGCGCTGATAGGCGCGGCGCTCTTCGCGAGACATCGGGCTGAGTCTAGTCGGTCATTCGGTCTGTACCATAAGAACCCGATGCACGAGATCTTCGACCAGTTCAAGCAGCAGCTGCCCGACATCGACCCTGCCGAGACGGAGGAGTGGCTCGACTCCCTCGACGGGGTCGTCGCGCAGGCAGGTCCGGAGCGCGCCCGCTTCATCATCTACAAGCTGCTCAAGCGCGCCCGCCAGCTCCAGGTCGGGCTGCCGCCACTGGTCCAGACCCGATACGTCAACACCATCTCGACCGAGCAGGAGCCGAACTTCCCCGGCGACGAGAAGATGGAGCACCGGATCAGGCAGATGATCCGATGGAACGCGCTGGCCATGGTGCTGCGCGCCAACTCGAGCTTCGAGGGGATCGGCGGCCACCTGTCGACCTACGCCAGCGCGGCCACCCTGTACGAGGTCGGCTTCAACCACTTCTTCCGGGGCAGGGACGATGGCGCCGCCGGCGACCAGATCTTCTACCAGGGCCATGCCGCACCGGGCATCTACGCCCGCGCCTTCCTGGAGGGGCGTCTCAGCGAGGAGCAGCTCGACCACTTCCGTCGCGAGACCGGTGGCCCGGGGACGGGCCTGGCCTCGTACCCGCACCCGCGCACGATGCCCGACTTCTGGCAGTTTCCGACTGTCAGCATGGGCCTGGGGCCGATGAGCGCCGTCTACCAGGCCCGATTCAACCGCTACCTGGCCGCGCGCGGCATCTCCGACACGAGCGCCAGCCGGGTGTGGGCCTTCGTCGGCGACGGGGAGATGGATGAGCCGGAGTCGCTCGGAGCGTTGGGCTTGGCCGCCCGCGAGGGGCTCGACAACCTGATCTTCGTCGTCAACTGCAACCTGCAGCGGCTCGACGGGCCGGTGCGTGGCAACGGCAAGATCATCCAGGAGCTGGAGGCGACCTTCCGTGGCGCCGGCTGGCACGTCATCAAGGTCATCTGGGCGCGCGAGTGGGACGACTTGCTGGCGCGCGACCGTGACGGCGTGCTACTGACCAAGATGAACGAGACGCTCGACGGCGACTACCAGAAGCTCTCGGTCGCCGATGGCGCCTACATCCGCGAGCACTTCTTCGGCCCCGATCCCCGCCTCCGGGCGCTGGTCGAGCACCTCTCCGACGACGAGCTGACCAAGCTGCGGCGCGGTGGCCACGATTACCGCAAGGTCTACGCCGCCTACGCGGCCGCCGTCTCGCACACCGGGGCGCCGGTCGTGATCCTGGCCAAGACCGTCAAGGGCTGGTCGCTCGGTCCTGGGATCGAGGGCCGCAACGTCACGCACCAGGCCAAGAAGCTGACCCAGGAAGAGGTCAAGGTCTTCCGCGACCGCCTGGAGCTGCCGATCCCCGACGAGCAGCTGGCGAAGGCCCCCTATTACCATCCCGGGCCGGAGGCGCCCGAGATCGCCTACATGCTCGAGCGGCGTCAGCAGCTGGGCGGACTGGTGCCGCGCCGCGCCGTGCAGGCGAAGCCGCTCCCGGCTGCGGCAGACGCGGTCTATGCCGAGCTCTTCGCCGGGGCCGATCGTCCGGCGAGCACGACCATGGCCTTCAGCCGGCTGTTGCGCAACCTCGTGCGCGATCCACAGCTCGGCAAACGGATCGTGCCGATCATCCCCGACGAGGCGCGCACCTTCGGCATGGATCCCCTCTTCAAGGAGGTGGGCATCTACAACCCGCTGGGCCAGCGCTACACCGCGGTCGACAAGGAGCTGCTGCTGTCGTACGTCGAGAAGACTGACGGGCAGATCCTCGAGGAAGGGATCACCGAGGCCGGCGCGATGGCCGACTTCACCGCCGCCGCGACCAGCTACGCCACCCACGGCGAGCCGATGATCCCGTTCTACATCTTCTATTCGATGTTCGGCTTCCAGCGCACCGGCGACCAGATCTGGGCGATGGGCGATGCGCGCGGCCGCGGGTTCATGATGGGCGCCACCGCCGGCCGCACGACCCTGACCGGAGAGGGCCTGCAGCACGACGACGGGCACAGCCACATCCTGGCCAGCACCATCCCCAACGTGCTCGCCTACGACCCCGCCTTCGCCTACGAGCTGGCAATCATCGTGCGCGAGGGAATCCGGCGCATGTACGGCGAGCCGGGGGAGGACATCTTCTACTACCTGACCCTCTACAACGAGAACTGGGCCATGCCGCCCAAGCCCGATGGCGTCGAGGAGGGCGTACTGCAGGGCCTCTATCGCGTGAAGCCGGCGGCGCGTGGGTCGCGGCGCGTGCAGCTCCTCGGATCTGGCTCGATCCTGCACCAGGCGCTCCACGCGCAGGAGCTTCTCGCCGAGCGGTACGACGTGGCAGCGGACGTGTGGAGCGTTCCGTCATTCCAGCAGCTGCGCAACGACGCGCTCTCCGCCGAGCGCTGGAATCGGCTGCACCCCGAGGCCGAGGCGCGAATCCCATACGTGGTGCAGCAGCTCGGCCAGACGACCGGACCGATCATCGCCGCCACGGATTACCTCAAGTCGCTGCCCGAAATGGTCGCGCGCTGGATCGACCGGCCGTTCACGGTGCTCGGGACCGATGGCTTCGGCCGCAGCGACACCCGCGAGGCGCTCCGCATGCACTTCGAGGTGAGCCCCCAGCAGATCGCCTATGCCGCGCTCCACGGGCTGTGCCTCACCGGCACAGCAGACCGCCGAGAGCTGGTGAAGGCGATCGGCGAGCTGGGGATCGATCCCGACCGAACGGACCCGCGCGAGGCTTAGTCGAGGCTATCCGCGCCCGCCGGCGATGAGCGGAGTCGCCCCTCGGAGACGCGCACCGCAGGCCGGGCAGTAGCGATAGTCGGGCTCAACCCAGGCGCTGCAGTCGTCGCATCGACCCCGGGGCAGGGCCCGCATGGCGACGACCAGCGCGGACATCGCGGCCCGTGCCGCCCGCCCCAGGCCGACGCCACCGGCCGGCATGATCGTCGGCCGCCAACGACGTTGGTTCGGTGCCGGAGCGGTGGCGGCGCTCAACTGCAGGAAGCGGAGCCGCGCGTAGTCGTATTCGGCGCGGGAACGCGGGTCGGTCAGGAGCGATCGCACCGCATTCACGACCTGCATCTCCTCATTCGCGCGCCCGGAAGTGTTGCGGTCGGGGTGGAAGGCTCGAGCCAGCACGCGGCAGGCGTCGACGATTTCGGCGCGACCGGCGCTCGGAAGGACTCCCAGCAGCCGGTAGACGTCGCGATCCGGTTGGTACGGCAGGAGGCGCAGGTCCATCGGGGCTGGGCGGATGGTAGCTGACCGATGCCGGTGCCCGACGCACCCTGCCGCACATGCGATTTCCGAGCCTAATCCATCATTCTGGTAAGGTGGCGCAACAAAATAGAATTTGTGGCTTGACAAGTCACATACCAGGCACTAGTCTGCAATCAACACCTTAGAAAAACACCAAGCGACTTAGCAAAAGACAAGGAGCGCAACAACGATGTACAACCAATTCCAGTTGACGATCGTGAACACTGAGAACGATATCCGGGGAATCCGCTCTCGCAAGACGGTCCGCTCCCACGCGGCCACCATTGACAGCGGCATCAAGCGCGTCTTCCGCCTGAGCGGCGACCGCCATGTCGGGCGCCGATAGATGGCACGCGACGTCATCTCCACCTGTCCCGTCTGCGAGGGCGAGCTGGCGATCACGCGCCTGCACTGCCGCAGCTGCGGGACCGCGCTGGAAGGCGAGTTCGGGGTCGGCCGCTTCGGTCGCCTCTCGCGTGAGCAGCTCACCCTGCTCGAGTCCTTCCTCCGCTCTCGCGGCAACCTCAAGGACCTCGAGCGTGAGCTCGGCATCTCCTACCCAACCGTGCGCGGTCGGATCGAGGCCCTCCTGCGCGCTCTCGGCCTGGCGGACGGCGACGAAGCTGCGCCCGATGAGCCGGTCGAGGCCGATGCCCCCATTCCAACCAGCGACGACGATGCCGGCGAGCGCCGCGCCATCCTTGACCGACTCGCCCGCCGCGAAATCTCGGCTGAGGATGCCGCCGAAGCGCTCCGCGCCCTTGGAGGTGCGTAAGCCATGGCTACCTTCGTCCGCACGCAGTCAATCGATCACAATGTCGGAGACCGTGGCATGGTCTCGCTCAAGGTCACCTCGAGTGACGTGCAGGTCCGCGGCATCTCCGGCGGCGAGGCTCACATTCGAGCCACCTTCGAGATCTCTGCCTCTTCCGATGCCGATGCCGATCGCATCTTCGAAGCCGTCCAGCTTCGCGTGAATCGCGGCAGTGGCGAGCTGAGCGTCGAAGAGCAGGAAGGCAACCATTCCGTCGGCTCCGTGATCGGCCGCCTCGTTGGCGCCAACGGTCATTACGAGCTCGCCGTCGAGGCCGACGTGCCGGTCGCCGCCCAGGTCCAGCTAACCGCCGTCTCCTCTGACGTCGACGTGACTGATCTCCGCGGTGAGCAGCGGTATCAGACCGTCTCGGGCGATCTGAGCGTGACCAACGGCGGAGGGTCGGTGCGCCTCCAGAGCGTGTCCGGCGACGCCACCGTCCGGGCGGAAGGGCCGCTCTCGATCCAATCACAGGGTGTCTCCGGCGACCTGAACGTCACGGCACCCATCCTGCGATCGCTTCGCGCGAACACCGTCTCCGGGGACGTCGAGCTGGAGGCACAGCTCGACGAGGGGGGCGACTTCCGGGTCGAGACCGTCAGCGGGGACCTGAGCGTGGGCCTTGTCGGCGACGCGACATTCGAGATCCGCGGGCTCTCCACCGACGTCAGCAGCGAGCTCGATCATCGGCTCGAGGGACAGGTCGATCGGCGGCGCCTGATCGTCGGCAATGGCGGTCCGCGCCTGGTCTTCAACTCGATGTCCGGGGACGTGGACGTGCGACGCCCGCGACGCCTCAGCGCCGATGCGAAGCAGCCCGAGCCCCGGTCAGCACCCACGGCAGCCGAGAAGCAGTCAGAGCTCGACGTCCTGCGCGCCCTCGAGCGTGGTGAGATCGACGTGGACGAGGCGACCCGTCGCCTGGCGGGGGGCCGCTAGATGGGCGACGAGCTGACGACCGTCCTGCGCCTGGTGGCCGAGGGGAAGCTGAGCGCCGACGAGGCTGCTCCGATCATCGAGGCGCTGGGACGCCACAGCCCTCCACGACCCTCTGGGCCGCCCGCAGCGGTCCCGCCATCGACAACGGGCAAGGCTCGAGGACGGCGGGTCCGGATCCAGGTCACCGAGCGCGGGCGACGCGTGGTCGACGTGCGGGTTCCGCTCGCATTCGCCGCCATGGCGGCGCGGATGGTGCCCGGCATCCCGGACAGCTACGCCGTGCTCATCGAGCGAGCCGTCGAGGACGAAATGGTGGGACCGATCGTCGACCTGGCCGAGGACGAGGACGGCGACGCCGTTCTAATCACGGTCGAATGACGGCCGCGGACGAGGCCCGGGCGCCGGCCACGCCCGCCCGGGGCGCGGGTCCCAACCTCCTCCGGCCGCTCCGCGTTCGGGACTTCCGCCTCCTGTTCGGCGGAGAGAGCGTCTCGGTGCTCGGCGACTACTTCCATTTCGTGGCGCTGGCCTGGCTGACCATCACGCTGACCGGGTCGGGACTGGCGCTGGGCGGCGTGCTGTTGGTCGCCGCCATTCCGCGCGCTGTCTTCGTACTGCTGGGTGGCGCCCTCTCGGACCGCTTCTCGCCGCGCAGCCTGATGCTCTACTCGAATGCCTTTCGAGCGATCGTGGTCGGCATCCTGGCGGCACTTATCCTGACGGGGAGCGCTGAGCTCTGGCATCTCTTCGTGATTGCCGGCATCTTCGGCGTGGTGGACCCGCTCTTCTATCCCGCCATCAGCTCGATCAGCCCGATGCTGGTGGATGAGCCGATGCTTCCGCCAGCCAACGCCCTGATGCAGGGCAGCCAGCAGCTGCCTGGCCTGATCGGCCCCGTCCTGGCGAGCCTGCTCATCGCGTCGCTCCAGATCGGCGCGGCATTCGTGATCGATGCCGTCTCGTTCGCGATCGCGGCAATTGCCCTCCTGCTGATCGTGGGCGGGCGCCGGGCCGCTAGGGCAGAGGGCCCTGCCGATGACTTGAGACCAAGCCTGCTCGGCACGATCGCCGATGGCTTCAGGTTTGCGTGGAGCGATCCGGCGGTGCGCTCGCTCATCCTCCTGACAGCGGCCTGCAACTTCGCCTTCAACGGTCCCCTGCTGGTCGGTCTGCCCTTCCTGGCCTAGACCAGCCTGGGTGGCGGCTCGGCGACGTTCGGGATCCTGCTCAGCGCCTTTGGCGCGGGCTCCCTGCTCGGGGCGGCTGGAGCGGGCTCGATCGCACGCGTTCCGCGATTGGGCACGGTAGTGCTCACGACGGCAATCGGCATGGGCGCTGCATTCGGGTTCCTGGGGATCGCGCCGAACCTCGTGGTCGCTTGCGCGATGCTGGCCGTTATCGGCATCGGGGCAGGATTGGTCAACGTGCATATCTTCTCGTGGCTCCAGGGGCGAACGGCGGACGACATGCGCGGCAGGGTCATGAGCATGGTGATGCTCGGCTCGATCGGACTGGCTCCGCTCAGCTACGGCATCGCCGGCGCGATCGTCGACCTGGGAGCGGTCCCGATCATGTTCGCGATCGCCGGCGGGATCGTGGTGGCGCCTCCCTGCTGGGATTCGGGTGGGGGGTCGCCGGTCGGATGACCTACGCACCAGAGAAGGCGCCCTCGTAGAATCCGAATCCGTGACCCCGCCCGCCAACGATCCAGCCGTTCCGTGGTGGACGGGCGGGGTGATCTACCAGGTCTACCCGCGCAGCTTCGCCGATGCGAATGGCGACGGGATCGGTGACCTGGCGGGCGTGATGGCGCATCTCGACCACCTCGCCGGAACCAGGGACTCGCTCGGCGTCGACGCGGTCTGGCTGTCGCCCATCTACCCTTCCCCACTGGCCGATTTTGGCTACGACATCTCCGACTTCACCGACGTGGCTCCCGAGTTCGGGACACTGGCCGATCTCGATCGGCTGGTCGAGGCCTGCCACGCACGCGGGCTGCGGCTGCTGCTCGACCTGGTCCCATGCCACACCTCGATCCATCACCCATGGTTCGTCGAGAGCCGATCGTCCCGCAGCAGCGCCGGTCGTGACTGGTACACCTGGGCCGATCCGGCGCCGGGCGGCGGGCCGCCGAACAACTGGATCTCATCGTTTGGCGGCTCTGCCTGGGAGCTCGACCCTGCGAGCGGCCAGTACTACCTCCACACCTTCTACCGCGAGCAGCCAGACCTGAACTGGCGGAACCCCGAGGTGGCCGATGCGATCTCCGGCGTGCTCCGCTTCTGGTTCGAGCGCGGCGTGGACGGCTTCCGGGTCGACGCCATCATCCACGCCATCAAGGACAGCCAGCTGCGGGACAACCCACCTGCCGGCGGACCGATCCCCCCGTTCCCGCCCGATCCATCGGGCCACGACCCGGTGTTTACCGTGGACCGTCCCGAGGTTCCGGAGGTGATCCGGCTGCTGCGCCGTGTTGCGAACGAGTACCCCGGGCGGCTGCTCATCGGCGAGGCGTACCTGCCCGTCGAACGGCTGGCCAGGTACCTCGGCGATGGGGCCGGAGACGGGTTCCAACGCGCCTTCGACTTCGAGCTGTCGGTGATCCCGTGGGGCGCCGAGCCGCTGCGCAGCACGATCGAGCGGGCGGAGCGCTTCACGCCGCCGGACGTCGAGCCGACCTGGGCGCTCTCCAACCACGACCTGTCGCGCCACGCCACGCGCTTCGGCGAGGAACGCTCCCGGCTGGCCGCGCTGCTCCTGCTCTCGATGCGCGGCACCCTCTGCCTGTACGCCGGCGAGGAGATCGGGATGGTGGACGGCCCCGAGGCGGCGACGTCACTGCACGACCGATTCGGGCGGGACCGCCAGCGAACCCCGATGCAGTGGGACGCGTCCCCCACCGGCGGCTTCACCGATGGCGACCCGTGGCTGCCGCTGGTCGACCCTGAGGAGCGGAACGTGGCGGACCAGTCTCGTGACCCGGGGTCGCTGCTCAGCCAGTACCGGCGGCTGCTGGCGCTGCGGCGGGGCTCGGCGGCGCTGCGCGACGGAGCACTGAGCCTGGTTCACGACCTGCCGCCGGATCTGCTGGCGTGGACGCGAACGGCCGACGGCGAGCGGGTCCTGATGGTCGCCAACCTGGGCGACGCGCCCGTCACCGTGGACCTGTCCGGGATCGGCTCGCAGGCCGACGTCGTGGCGGGCACCGGCTCGCGCCAGGGCTCACAGCCCTTGGCCAACCTGCAGCTCGATCCGCTCGAAGGGCTGCTGCTGCGCCTGTGGAAGGCGGCGTGCCTGCGATCGGTGCTGTAATACCGGGCGCATGAGTTCCAACCGCCCGCCGGATCGCGGCAACGACCCCGCCGAGCCGCGCGTCGATCCCCTGCTCGAGGTCCGTGAGAAGCGACGCGGGCAACGGATGGGTGACTCGTACGTTCGCATCGTCCGGCCCTTCGAGGACGAGTTCGAGCGCGAGGAGGGTCGTCTGGTGGCGACCGAGCGCACCGTCCTGCAGCGGAGCGGCTGGACCCGAACGCTGCGCGGAATCCGCACCCTATTGATCGGCCGCCCGATCTCATCGGAGCACGAACAGCACGAGCGGCTGACCAAGGTCAAGGCGCTCGCCATCTTCAGCAGCGACAACATCAGCTCATCGGCGTATGGACCGGAAGAGATCCTCCGGGTGCTGGCCTTCGCCGGTGCCGGAGCGCTGAGCCTGACGCTGCCGCTCGCCGGGTTGATCATCGCGATGCTCGCGATCGTGACGATGTCGTACCGGCAGACGATCAAGGCCTACCCGCTCGGTGCCAGCAGCTACATCGTGGCCAGCGACAACCTGGGCGACCGGGCAGGGGTGCTGGCAGCCTCGGCGCTGCTGATCGGCTACGTGGTGACGGTTGCGGTATCAGTCTCGGCGGGAGTCGCCGCATTGACGTCGATCCTGCCGGACATCTACCCCTACCGGGTCGAGATCTCCGTCGCCATGGTCGTGCTGCTGACGCTCGGCAACCTGCGCGGCATCCGCGAATCTGGGTCGATCTTCATGGCCCCCACCTACCTCTACATCGTCACCATGCTCGGCATCATCGGATATGCGCTGGTCCGCAATGCACTGGGCGACCTGCCCCCGTACACGGCACCGCCGGAGTGGGCGGCGCTCAACGAGGGGACGCAGGCGCTCGGCCTCTTCCTGCTGCTGCGGGCCTTCTCGCAGGGTGCCGTGGCGCTTACGGGGGTCGAGGCGATCTCGGACGGGGTGCCCGCCTTCAAGGCCCCCGAGTGGCGCAACGCTCGGACGACCCTGACCTGGGCGGCGGTGATCTTCGGAATTCTCTTCCTTGGGATCGCCTATCTGATCACCACGCTCGGCATCGTGCCGGACCCGTTCGAGAAGCAGACCGTCCTGAGCCAGCTGGTGCGCCACGTGACCGGCAACGGCCCGATTTTGATCTTGGCCCAGGTGGCGACCGCGCTCTTGCTGGTGCTGGCCGCGAATACCAGCTTCGCCGATTTCCCGCGCCTCTCCTCGTTCCTGGCGCGCGACGGCTTCATGCCGCGACAGTTCGCCTTCCGCGGTGAGCGGCTGGCCTTCACCACCGGCATCGTGGCACTGGCAGGGCTCGCCATCGTGCTCCTCGTCGCCTTCAAGGCCAGCGTGACCGGCCTGATCCCGCTCTACACGCTGGGCGTCTTCCTGGCATTCACGCTGTCACAGGCCGGCATGCTGCTGCGCTGGTGGCGACGCCACGAGAAAGGCTGGCGCCAGGGCATGATCATCAACGGGCTGGGCACCGTGACCACCGCGGTCGTGGCGCTGGTGGTCGGGACCAGCAACTTCTTCCAGGGCTCGTGGATGGTGATCGTGCTCGTGCCGGCTCTCATGGCACTGCTGATGGGGATCCGCTCCCACTACCGCTCCATGGAACACCAGCTGGAAGCGGTGCCCGGCATCGACGACGATGTCGAGCCCGACCCGATCGTGATCGTGCCGCTGGCGCGCCTCGACCGGCCGGCTCGGCGCGCGCTGGCCTTCGCCCGCACGATCTCGCCGCACGCCACGGCCGTGCACATCACCAACGACCCCCACACGGCCGACCAGCTGCGAGAGCACTGGCACGAGATGGGCGGGCGCATGGAGCTGGTGGTGGTCGAGTCCCCCTACCGCGCCCTGGTCGGCCCCTTGCTTCGCTACATGGACGCACTTCAATCGCTGCATCCGACGCGGCCGATCGTGGTGGTGCTGGCCGAGGTCGTACCGCGCCACTGGTGGGAGAACCTGCTCCACAACCAGACCAGCCTCCGCCTCAAGCTGCGGCTGTTCGGCCGCAAGAACACGATCGTGGCCGACGTCCCGTTCCACCTCGGCGACTGACCGCGGGGCTCAGCCTCAGCTGACCGGCTGGTAGACGTTCCAGACCCAGATTCCCCAGGCGTGCACGGCGACGCCAACCGTCACCGCCGCAATCAGGCTCCACGACGCGCGTTCGCGATACGCCCAGCCAAGCAGGAGCAGTAACAACGGGACGGCATCCAGCATGAACCGATAGCCGAACTGCGCGAAGCCCCACGACCCGTGCATGAGGTCAGGCAGGAGCACCAGCCCAACCGGCAGCCAGGCGGCTGCCACCAGCGGCCCGCGCGCCTTCACCGCCCAGAACAGGAACGGCGCCGACAGGGTCAGCGACAGCCCCGTCAACGAGGGCTTGAGATACGGGAATCCGTCGACCACGACGGGGCCCTGGATGAAGATCGCGTACAGGTGGCGGGGGATGTAGAGGGGCGAGACCAGGCCGTGGACGAACCACGGCTCATTGGTCACCAGCCCGGTCGCACCCGATGGGATATGCGCATAGCCGGTGTCGAAGGGCGACCCGAAGCGGGCAACGTTGTAGGCCGCGAAGAGCACGGCCGGGACGGCCAGCCCGAGCAGGAGGTGCAGCTGCGCGCGTGATGGGCGCCAGCGGTTCGCGTAGAGCACCAGGAGGAGCGGGAGGGCAAGTCCGGTCGGCAGGCGGCTGGCAGCCGCGAGCCCAAGCGAGAGGCCGGCGATGACCGGCCATCGGCCTCGGACGGCCAGCAGGAGGGCCAGCAGCAGGAAGCAGGTGGCCACGACCGCCGCGTAGTGGTGCGTCCCCGCCATGCCGGCGACCCACCAGTGGGTCGTGAACGCAAAGCCGGTGGTGATCACGAGCCGTGGACGGACGGCGACCCCGATCGCCGCCAGCATGTACCAGGCCAGCGCGACGTTGACGGCGCCGATCACGGCCGACATGACGTTGCCGTAGAGCTCCCCCACCCCCGGGAAAAACCCGAGCAGGGCGACGACCGGCAGCAGGGTTAACGCCGGAGCCGGCGGGAAGGGCGAGTACTGCGCGCCGCTGCCATCCGGGACCGGTACGAGCTCCATCCACGGCCGGTCAACCGGGATCGACAGGCGCCCGTGGAGGAAGGCGTCGGCCAGCGGGACGTACTGATCGCCTCCGGCGCCGGCTGGACCGGTGAACCAGTAGACCACGAGTGCGAACAGGGCAAGGCCGATGGCCACAAGGTGTTCGGGCTCCGCGGGGTCCGGGCGCTCGGCGATCACGCCGCGGAGTGTAGGCGGCGAGCCCGCTATGCTTGCGCCCGCCCTTCAACTCGTGAGCAACTCGCTCGACATCGCAACCAAGGAGACACGCCGGCCATGCCCCTCTACCTCGATACCCACAATCACGTGCCCGGGCTGACCGCGGAGGCCGTAGCGCAGGCCCACGCGCGCGACGTCGAGGTCCAGGGCAAGTACGCGGTGAACTATTTCCGCTACTGGTTCGATGAGGCGACCGGTCGCGTCTTCTGCCTCTTCGAGGCCCCGGACGCGGATGCCGGCGCTGACTGCCACCGCGAAGCGCATGGGCTGCTCGCCGACGAGATCACGCAGGTGCAAGAAGGGGCATAGCCCTACGTAGCCAGGGTTCCGACGGCTTCCTCGGCGCTCATCGAGCGACCCTGGAGACGAAGTGCATCGAACGTCTCACGGCCCAGGCGCGAGGTGAGCGCCCCCACGGACTGCTCATAGTCGGCCCGCGCCATCGGAGGCATCGGCGCATGGATGGACTCGCGCAGTGCCTCCGCCGCCCCCAGCAACCGGGCCGCATCCTCGGCCGCGTCGGGGGCGACCACCCAGGCAAGCTTCTCCATGGCAGAGGCGGTCCCGGGCATGTCCCGCAAGCCCTGCCGGATACGCAGACACTCACGCTGGAGCTCTCGCGCTCGCGACCGATCGCCCTGCTGGAGGGCCAGATCGGAGAGATGCGTCAGCGTCCTGGCAACTCCCCGCTCGTCGCCCAGCTCCCGCGAAATGGCGATGGCCTGCTCGTGGAGGTTGCGCGCCGTCACCGGGTCGCCACCGCGAGCTGCTGCCAGCGCGGAGTTGTCAATCGCGAACGCCATCCCAAACCGATCCCCGAGCGAGCTGAGCATCGCGACGCTCTCTTCGAAGATGGATCGCGCCGCAGGGTAGTCCCCCTGCCGAGAAACGACGTCAGCGAGGTTGATGAGGCCTATGGCGGAGCCGTGCCGATCGCCGAGCGCGAGCGCAATCTCGTTGGCCTCCTCATAGAGCTGCCGCGCCCTGGTGTAGTCTCCCTGCTCCCCGGCGACGTTGGCCAGGTTGTGGGCGGCGAAGGCGATGCTGTGTGAATTCCCGAGCTGGCGATGCTGGGCGAGGCTCTCCTCGTGGAAGGCGACAGCGGCTGGGTAGTCACCCTGGACTTGAGCCAGGATCCCCGCACCGGTCAGCGCGTTGGCCCGCAGCTGCGAGACCTCGCCATCGGTCGCCGCCAGGGTGCGCTGCAGCCAGCGGCGGCCCTCCATCAGGAAGCCGCGGATCTCCCAGTAGCGCCAGAGCCCGGCAGCCATCCTCAGCCCTGCCTGGGCACCTTCCGGCTCGCCAGCGTTCCACTCCAGGGCCGCGCGTAGGTTGTCGTATTCGCGGTCCAACACGGTCAGCCAGCGGACCGGAGCGGGACCGCTGAAGAAGTCGGGCTTCGCGCGCTCGACGAGGGCGAGGTACCAGTCCCGATGCCGCCGGAACGCCAATTCGGCGTCGCCTGAATCCAGGAGCCGCTCCTGCGCGTACTGGCGCACCGTCTCGAGCAGATGGAAGCGACTTTCGCCTTCGGCTGCCTCAGCCACGAGCAGCGACTTGTCGACGAGATGCGAGAGGATGTCGAGCAGATCGCCCTCCGAAATGCCGTCGCCGGAGCAGATCGTCTCGGCCGCCGCCAGGGTGCAGCCGTCGGCGAAGACGGAGAGGCGTCGAAGCACGGCTCGCTCCTCATCGGAGAGGAGGTCGTAGCTCCAGTCGATGGTCGCGCGAAGCGTCTGGTGGCGCGTCACGGCCACGCGGCTGCCACCGGTCAGGAGGCGGAAGCGGTCATCGAGGCGCGCTGCGATCTGTTCGACCGGGATGGCGCGAACCCGGGCGGCGGCCAACTCGAGCGCCAGCGGGATGCCGTCCAGGCGTTGGCAAACCTGGACGACCGACCGTGCGTTCTCGTCCGTCAGCCGAAAACCGGCAAATGCGGCGGCAGCACGGTCGACGAAGAGCTGAACCGCTTCCCATCGCGCGGCCTGCTCGGCGGAGGTGACCCGTTCAGCGTCCGGCAGCGTCAACGACGGAACGTTGAACACGCTCTCCCCTGAAATGCCCAGGGCCTCGCGACTGGTCGCCAGGATGCGCAGCGTGG
This sequence comes from Chloroflexota bacterium, assembly GCA_013816405.1. GTDB lineage: Bacteria > Chloroflexota > Limnocylindria > QHBO01 > QHBO01 > CF-167. The sequence continues at coordinate 22,302 of JACDEL010000009.1, forward strand.
GGCAACCGCTGAGGAGCGCAAAGGCATGCGTGGCGCAGGACTTGAGGAGGTGCTCGCAGTTGTCCAGCAGGACGAGGACGTGGCGCGTGCGCAGATGATCGACCAGCGTCGCGGTAAGGGGGCGTCCGGGCTGCTCGGTGACGCCCAGAGACGCGGCGATCGACGGAAGCACCAGTCCGTCATCGGTGAGCGCGCCGAGCTCGCAGACCCAGACGCCATCCTCGAATTCATCGATGAGGTCGATCCCGAGTTGCAGGGAGAGCCTCGTCTTCCCCACCCCGCCAGGCCCGGTAAGCGTCAGGAGCGCGGCCGAAGCCAGGATCTGGCGTGCCTCCGCAAGCTCCCGATCACGGCCCACGAACGTCGTCAGCTGGCGAGGCAGATTGTTCGGTCGGCCATCCAGCGTGCGCAGTGGCGGAAAGTCGGCGGGCAGGTCGTCGGCCACGGCCGCGAAGAGCCGGATGGGAGCGGCGAGATCCTTGAGCTGGTGTTCGCCGAGGTCGGTCAGGCTGACGCCCGGCGGGAGCTCTCCGCCAATCAGGTCGTGGGTCGTCTGCGACACGAGGATCTGCCCGCCGTGGCCGGCGGCGGAGATGCGGGCCGCTCGGTGCACGTCCAGCCCCACGAGCCCAACGTCCGAGCTCACCGGTTCTCCCGTGTGCAGGCCCATTCGCACGCGCACCGCGGCGCCATCGGGCCATTCGTGAGTGAGGAGCGCCCGCTGGGCGGCGACCGCCCCGGCTAAGGCCGCCCGGGCGCTGGGGAAGGCGAAGTAGAGGCCGTCGCCGGCCGCGTCCCGCTCGGTACCACCGTGCGCGCCGAAGGCCGCGCGCACGAGGCGGTGGTGCTCGCTGAGGACGGATCCATATCGATCGCCCAGTCGCTGGAGAAGCTGAGTCGAGCCCTCGATATCGGTGAACACGAGGGTGATCGTGCCTGCGGCGGGGTTACTCATTCCGACGCATCCTACGGGAGCGGCGGCGGCGGGGTTGGCACGGGCAGCTGAGAGTGAGCTCAGCGCGCGGTTACAGGCACCCGCTGGAGGAGATTGTTACCCATGCCCTGGTAGTTCCACGGCTGCTCCGCGGGTTGGACGTTGCCGGCACCGTCCGTGGCGCGGCAAGCGAGCTCATGCTCTCCTGGAGCGGCCTGCCAGTCGAACGACCAGGCGCACCAGGCGAACTCTCCGACCGGCGCATCCAGGACGGCGTCGGCCCACTCTCCGTCGACCCCGACCTCCACTCGGGTGACGGGGCCCTCGCCTGACCACGCGCGTCCGCGCAGCTGGACATGCCCGCGATCGACGATCCGCCGTCGCGAGAAGAAATCCGGGATCCCCGGCGGCGTCATGAGTGCCCGCACCCGGATGCGCTGTACGGGTTCGCCGACGTCATCGGCGTCGCTTTTGTATCGGTACGCATCGACCTGCTGGAAGCCCTCGAAGGGGCTCGCGATAGCCTCGATCGACGTGAGCCACTTGACGCTAGTCATGCCATACCAGCCCGGAACGATGAGCCTGAGCGGGAATCCGTGCTGTGGCTCGAGGGGCCGGCCGTTCATCTCGTACGCCAGCAGCACCTCGGGACGCATCGCATCGGCCACCGTAAGGCTGCGCGCGTAGTCGTGCTCCACGTCACCCTGTACGCCGCGGTCCGCTCCGCTGAAGACGATCTCAACCGCATCGTCCGCCAGCTCCGCCCTCTCCAGCAAGGCCGCCAGGGGCGTGCCCGTCCACTGGGCCGTGCCGACCGCCTCCACCAACCACGGCTGACTGAGCGGGCGTGGAGCCAGGCGCGCCCGTCCGTTTCCGGCGCACTCGAGGGTCACCGGGACCGTGCGGCTGGGGAGCGCCCGAATCTGGTCAAGCGTGAGCTCAACTGGCGTGTGCACGCGGCCGCCGATGCGCAGCCTCCAGTCCGCGGCATCGATAACCGGGATGTCGAAGTGGACGAGGAGGTAATGCAGCCCGGTGGGCGTGATGTCGTACTGCAGGGCCTCGAGGGGGATGCCCCGATTGCGCGTGGCGAGCTGCAGCTCCTCGACGGTAAGCGGCCCGTCGGTCGGTTCTAGCGTTTCAGCGCGTCCCACAAGGGGAGTGTAGGCAACAGCCGAAAGACTCGATACGGTATTCGCGCCCGCCCCCATCGGCCCGGGGCGAGGACTTCCCTATGGCCTCCCAAGCCATGCGGCTACCACGATGACAGCACCTGCGGCGGGCATCGACCAGCGGCGAAACCGAAACCAGGCTGCCACGCCCGCGCTTGAAAGCAAGCCGACCACGATCCCCAGGATCGCGCTGGGCGGCAGGCCTGTCGGATGATGCAAGGTATCGAGCGTAGGCCCTCGGATTATCTGAAGAGGCCTGAGTCAGTTTGCGTGGCGCGCCCGGCAGGAATCGAACCCGCAGCGCAAACGATCATCCGCATTCCGATCACGGGCCGGCCCGCGTTCGTCGCGGAGAGACGGGTGGTGGCCTAGCGAGAGGTCCGGGAAACGGTCCTTCGGAGGCGAACTCCCGCGCTCATGCCCTATGGCGTCGTATCGAAGAGGCCGCCCGCCGACGCGGACGGCCTCTCTGCTCACCAATGGAGCGATGACGCACAAGACGACGACAATTGCTGCGACGTGTTAGGGACGATTTGGGGGACCTGGCGCCCAGACCTCCCAAGTTCGCTTTGCTGTCGGCCCGACTCAGTCGTTACACCCAGCGGCGGACAATCTGCCCGCTGTCCAGCGTCTCGATGCAGACGACCACGAAGCCTCCGGCGCCATCGGGGACCTCCAGCGTCCAATGGCCCACTCCTGCGCCGCCGAACACCTGAATCTTCACCCTAAACGTCACGGCGACGGGGTGGCCGCCCGGAATGGAAAGAAACTTACCGACGACGTTCAAGGTCACCTCGCCGTTGAGGTCCCCTGACCAGCTAACAACTTCGCCAAAGATGTTCCCCGGAAAACCCGTCGCGTCGCCATTCTGATCAACGCAGTCGAAGTGCCCCGTGGCTGAATGGTCTTCATAGAGCTTGACGTTGAGAGCGAACACGCTGGTCCCCGGGCTCGAAATCCCAAAGACCTCAGCCATGGTGGCCGTGCCGCCGCCATTGATCATCGCCACTACGTGCGGCGCCGCCGCGCTGGCAGTACCGACCTGGGCGCCAACGAGCAAGACGGCGACCGATAACGCGCTGATGAGATGCTTCATGTGAGAACCCTCTCTCTGCCGCGCCCGCATCCGGTCCCTAGAGGCAGCGAGCGCGGCTGCGAGAAGGGTCCCTCAATCGATGTAGTGTGGGACTGCCGAACGGGCGTGTCTACCATTCGCTGTCTGCGCCGGTGACCGTAGGCACCACTCACGATGGCCACTCGTCCGCGTCGCCGCCGACCCAATTCGCGCAATTCTCGCCAACCAGCTCTGGTGCGCCCGGCAGGAATCGAACCCGCAGCGCAAACGATCATCCGCATCCCGATCACGGGCCGGGCCACGTTCGTCGCGAAGGACGTTGCATAGCCCGCCAACGGAACGTCGCACTGTCCCGTTGCGTAGTCCGCAGAAGGCGCAAACTTGGGCCACAACCGCATACGGTCATCTGTGGATTTCGCTCCGCGCTGTCGTGGAATGCTGGCGGTCGGGGCCCCAACTACAGCCCGTTGGGTAGCTCCCGCCAGACGGTAAGCCCGGTCGAGTTGCCTCCTCTAGTCCCACACGGCGGCGTGGACAAGGGCGACACTGGCAAATCCTCCTAGTCACCGCGGCCACTGGCCGCGAGGGAGGTTATCCGTGTCGCCTTTCTGTTCCCCCGGCAAGCTCCGAGTCAAGATCGCGGGTCTCCCAAGCGACCGCCTGATCGCTGCGCTTGCCGCCATGGTGCGCAGTGTCATGAATGACAAGAAACCGGCCCAGAAGGACCGGCCTCTTGCCACAAGTCCGCAGCGGGACGAACCGCCCACCGGGCTCCGGACGCAGCGCCACGCTCCGCCTGGCGCGCCGTCGTCTAGGAGCGAGCGCCCGGGCGCCTCGTGCGGGCGCCCCCGGCTCAGGATTCCGTGGCACGGCGCCCGAGGCTGGCCCGTCACCTGCTCCCATCAACGCTTCGTCCGCCCTCGCTCAGTGCCGTAGCCCGTGCCGCGAGGCAGTCGTGGTCTTTAAAGAGCTGACCTTCGAAGACGGCGTGCTGCGCGCTCCGACGACGCTTGGCGCTGATGCGCTCGACGACGCCGACCACCTCCTGCGACGTTTTGGCCGTGTCGCATTTCAACCAGCTCACCGGAGATCCGCTGGGCTTCGAGGAGATCGAGATTCTCGACGCCGAAGGTGGACCAGCCGCGACCCTGCATGATTCGCTCGCCGTAGGCTGGCGTAGGTAAGGGGCCAAGGTCCCGCCGAAGCCGCCGCTATCCCGACGCACCTTCCCGACCGTCTAGAACAGTCGGGCGACTCGGTGGCTCGTGCAGCCAGATTTCGGCGATGTGGTCGTCGTCAATCCGGTACACGCCCACCTGCCACCACTCCCTACCGTCGGCGTCCGATAACCGGAAGGGCACGACCACGAAGGGACCCGCTTCGAGCGCATCGCCGGCCTCCCAGGTGAAACCCTCCACCAGCTCTGCTCTTTGGAGGAAGTACCGCTCAGCCTCGGCGAACCCCGTGTAGTCACCGGCCAGTTCTGCCGGCTCGGACGCGTGCACCACTGACGTTGGCGGCACAAGACGAACGAGCGAATCGCGATCTTTCATGGCCCACGCACTGAGCCAGCGTTGGACGACGTCCTGTGGTCCCATCATCGGACTCGAGCATAGCGAGGCGCCGGTATCCTCACGCACCTTCCCGACCGTCTAGATCTTGCTACGGCCCCGATAGCCAGCGCCGGGAACAGGACCACGCCATCGAGCGCTACGGGCTGATCGACACGGGCATCGTTTGGACCGTCGCCCAATCCGGGAAGACGGTCTGGCAGTCGCCCGAAATGGCTGCAATGCTCGGCAGCGCAGCCAGGAGTGGGTTCGACGTCCTGCTCGTCGGGTACTACGACCGCTGGCAGCGCAATCTGCGGCGATTCCTGGAACTGATCGAAGACAGTCTGCATCCCGCCGGCGCAACGCTGTTGATGTGCGACGTGCACCTGCTGTCGAGCAACGGGCGGGACTGGCAACGCATGAAGGAGCAGGCCAACCGGGCCGAGGACTACAGCATTGACCTCGGACGCCGGATCGCGGACGGCTTCGCGGCCAAGTTCAACCGCCCCTACGGCGATCAGGGAGGCACCACCCCACTCGGCTTCCGCCGCACCGCAGAGCCGCCCCACGTCCTGGAGATTGACCCCGCCACCATCGGCCAGGCGGTTCACCTGTTCAAGGAGTACGCCACGGGGCACTACTCGTTCGCATCCCTCGGGGCGCAGGTCGGCATGGCCCCGGAGCGCGTCCGCGAGATTCTGGCCGCCCCGATCTTCAACGGCTGGTATCGCCGCGGCAAGCGATCGTGAGGAGCAGCGAAAGCTCGCTCCGTGGCACGCCGACTCGCCGGTCAACGACGACCTGTGGGAGCGCGCGCAGGAGATGCAAGCCGCCCGTGCGCATGGTGGCGGGCTCCATCGGCCCGACCGGCGAGACCCGTTGGGCCGGCTGATCTTCTGCACCTGCCGGCGCTATGTGAAGGCCAACGGCACGGATGGCTCCGGTCAGCCTCAGCGGGTTCACCCCGGCTCCTGCGCGGAGTGGCCGCGACCTACCTACCCCGCCGCCACTTGGCTGGAGCCGTTGGCGGCGCAGGTGCAGCAGATCGTTCTTGACGACGTGACGATCGCCACTGTGGTCGATGCCTTGACGACCACGGCTCCTCGGCGCGACAAGCTGGCGCGCAAGCGGCTGGAGCGTCGGCGCCGTGAGGCCGCGGAAGCTTTTGCGGCGCGTCGCGTGACCATGAGCCAGTTCGCCGCGCAGATCGCCTCCCTTGAGGAACAGCAGCGGACTTTGGAGGCCGTCGAACCGGCAACCGAGCCCAGTGTTCCTAGCGCCGCGGCTGTCGCCTACCTGAAGGACCTGCCGGCCTTGTGGCGCGCTGCCGACGAGGCCGCTCGCGCCGACCTGTTGGCCGCGATCTACCCCCGCGTGGAGGTCCGGGGCGCCGAGTTCATAGCCGTCACACTGACGCCCGAGGCCGAAGCGCACGGGCTGGCACTTGCCTTGCCCGAATCCGTTTGCGTGGCGCGCCCGGCAGGAATCGAACCCGCGACCTGATGGTCCGAAGCCACCCGCTCTGTCCGCTGAGCTACGGGCGCACATTTCACGCTCAAGCAGAGCGGAAAACTCGGGAATCGCTTAACCATAGCGCTCGGAGAGTGGAATGGGTGAGGGTCTTCGGACCCCTCGACCGGTAATGAACCATGGCATCGGTGATCCCGACTGGTCCATGGTAACCCGCCTCGACCTGGACGTGAACGTCAGCGACCGGCGATCTCAGGTCCCAGAGTCTGTGGTGTAGAGCTGTTGAGCAGCCAGCGGTTGCGATCGGGTTCCGCGCCGCTCCGGAGAGCCGCTGGCTATCCTGACCCGATGAAGGTCGTCCTCGAGACTCGCCGTCTTCGGCTTCAGGAGCTCGAACCGACCGACGTCGAGAACCTGTCTGAGATCCTTGGGGACCCAGTCGCGATGCGCTACTACCCTGCTCCTTTCGGTCACGAGCAGGTTGTATCGTGGATCGCCTGGGCGCGTGACAGCTACCGCGACAACGGGTTCGGGCTGTGGGCGGTCATCCGCGGTCGGATGGCCGGTTCCTAGGCGATTGCGGACCGATACTCCAGCCCGTCGAGGGGACGCTCATCCCCGAGATCGGATACCACATCGTCGCTGCCGAGCAGGGTCAAGGCTTCGCGACCGAGGCTGCGCGGGCCTGTCTCGAGTGGGTGTTCGCGAACACGACCTATAACGTCGTCTGCTCCCTGGTACCGCCCGAGAACGGACCGTCTCGGGCCGTCGCGGCAAAGGTCCATCGAGCGATGCGGCAATTCATCTGGGAGAAGCACAGTCGTCAGATGTGCCTCTACTGGACGGACCGCCCGTCCGCGAGCGAGCGCGGGGCCTACTAACCCGCCGTTTACACCTGTCGGCAGTACGGATCCGGCCCGGACCGCTGACACGTCCGTTTGGGGCGGGCCCCGTCCGAACTATGCTTCGCCGTCGGCCAAGAACCGGGCGAGGATCGGATTGACGATGTCCGGCCGGCGGATATCGGGCCGGTGCCCGAGGCCGTCAAGGAGCATCAGGCGGGCGCCGGGATCCCGGCCGCGACCGCCTTGATCGACGCCAGCTCGAGGGTCCGATCGGCCGCGCCGTGGACCACGAGCGTCGGACAGCGGACATCCTTAAGGTGGCGCGGTGCCTCGTCCCAGTCGAGCTCCGCCGACTGCTGGAGCAACATCGCATGGTCGGCCTCGAGCGCGATGCTGACCACCTCGGCGATCGTGGCCTGCGAGTCCGGTTCGGAGAACACCTCGCCGATGAACCACGTCACGAAGGCCGGGTAGTCCGTCCGCCAATCCGGCGCGCTAGGCCCCGCGGAGCGGTCCTCGTCGCTTGATTCGGTCGGGGTCTCGACATCGCCTTCGACCCTACCAGCCACGTCCATGGGAGGTGCGATGAGCACCATTCGGGCGACTCGGACTGGGTGATGCGCAGCAACCAGCACGGCGACGTGGGTGCCGAGCGAACCGGCCACGAGGGCGGCCGTCGACGTGTGGCTGGCATCGAGGACCGCCATCGCGTCCGCGACGTGATCGTCGAACCGATAGCCGTCGGGTGGGTGGTCGCTTGTGCCGGAACCCCGCGCGTCATAGGTAAGGACCCGAAAGCGATCACGGAGACCCTCAACCTGGTGACGCAGGACCCCGCGAGTCCACGAAGTTCCAGGTCGGAATGAAGAGGATTGAATGGGCGCCGTCGCCGTCGCCGTAACGGTGCCAGCCGATCCCGACGCCGTTGCTGTCGGCGATCCCGACCTCATCCGGGACAGGTTGACGGATCTCAGGCGCGTAGGTCATCGCTTACCTTCTTCCCGGCTCGGGAGCTGGCCGGTTAGGCCACCCGGATGGTCCGGTGCGAGCCTGCACGATACTAGGCCAGCCGCCTGCAGTCTCCGCGACAACGTCCTGGCTTGGCGACCCCTGCTGCCGATGGCGCCAATGCTACTAACCCGCCGCTTGCACCTGTACCAAGGGCTAGTAGTAGAGCCGGAGTTCCTTGATCTTGCGGCCGACGACGCGATAGACCGCCAGCCATTGCATCTCCTGTTCAGGGCCGTCCCGCATCTGCCAGTTGGGGACGACATCGTGGACGGCGACCCACTCGCCGACCTCGATCACTACCCGGTATTCGGCACGGACCTCCGGCATCCGGATGAAGAGTTCGGTGAACGTCTTGCGCATGGCCTCATGCCCTTCGTCGAGGACAGCGCCGTCGCGATCGATGATCCGTGCATCAGAAGCGTAAAACGACAGAAATCGATCGACGTCATGCCGGTTGTATGCGTCGAGTTGACTACGAACCACCCCCGCGGGGTCGTGTTCGTCCATGCCAGCACCTCCAGTCACTGCTTTTTCCGAGATTGTCACCCGAGCGCGAGACAAAATCTGAATCCCGTTGGGTTCCGTGGAAGCCGTTAAGTCGGATAGTCGCGGACTTCGACCAGAGCGCAGCGTCCGCCCACCTCGACGGTGCCGTCCGGGCCTGGCTGGACGCTCAGCTCCGACCCAACGCCCTGCCGGATCATCAGAGCCCGTCCCAGGCGTGCCCCCATGAGGACAGCCGCAGCACCGCCCGCCTCATCTTCGGCAACGCCTGCCCACGTTGGGAACGAGCGCGAGCGCAGTCGCCCAGCGGACTCGTCCTTCCAGGCCCAGGCGTACAACCATGGTTTGCTGCTGTGACCGGGCAGCGCGTCCACTTCCCCGACGGTGGCGTATTCGACGAAATGCGGCAGCACCGGAAAGTCGACCCAGGCAGGTCGCGCCCGAATCCAGGTCAGATCGCCCTCGCGCCACGTTGGCACCTCGCCGGCCGGTACACGCAGGACGCTGACCGGTCGGCCGACCTCGGCCAACAGCCACGACGTCCCTACCGTCGGGTGGCCGGCGAAGGGGAGCTCCGCGGTTGGCACGTAGATGGCGATTTGAGCGGTTGCTAGGTCATCGACGAAGACCGTCTCGCTGAAACCCAGTTCGGCGGTCACGGCGAGGCGACGATCCTGCGGGATGACGGCGCCATCCAGAAAGACGCCGAGCTCATTTCCCCCGGTGTCGCCAGGGCCCACGAACACACGCACGACGTGAAATTTGGTCATGCGGTCGCCTCCTGGGCACTTACCCGTGCGTTCGGGGCGCGGCGGGCGTCCCACCCGTACAAGGCGCGAGTATCGCATCGGGGGTAACCGCCGGCTGGACGATCTGGCGTTGGTGTGTTGCCGGACGAAGGCCCCCTCGCCCCGACCATTCCCGCATGTGCTTTGCGTACACCAAGACAGCGGATGATTCGACGCATTTTGGTCGGGTGCGCACGCTCGAGCCACAGCGCATCCGCCGATTTGGTCCGAAGCCACCCGCTCTGTCCGCTGAGCTACGGGCGCGCGTTTCACGCTCAAACAGAGCGGAAAACTGGACGAGGGATTCTGGGACAGCGCTCGGGGAGCCGAATCAGAGCCGCGGCTCGGTCTACCCGCCGTCCAATCGGCCCGGCGCCGGCGTGCTGCGCGTGCTATCAGCCCTCTAGGGCGCGAACATCGGCGGCCTGCCGGATACGTGGCAATGGTGAGAACACCAGCAGCAGGATTGAGACCGCCATGCCAGCCCACCCAATGGCAATCACACCACGGACGCCGATCCAACTGGCGAGTCCGGCAGCCACAAGAGCGCCGAGCGGGTAGGCGATGCCGTGCGAGAAGACCTCGAGGGTTGCGTTGACGCGGCCCAGGATTCGGTCTGGGATGACGCCCTGGATGAGCGACAGCTCAGCCACGCCCTCGATGGTCTGGAGGCCGTCGCCGATCAATTGTGGGAGGAACACCATCAGCGTCGCGAGCAGCAGCGACCCGCCGGCGAGTGGCGTAAGCACGCCAATGATCGATGCGCCTATGGCTGTCCCGATGAGGGCTGGTCCGAAACCAAATCGCGCAATGACCCGCGAAGCGAAGAACGAGCCGACGAGGGAGCCGACGCCGCCGGCCGAAACCACCACGCCGAGTAGGAGCGGGCTGAGCTGCAGGTCCTCGATGAGATAGATCGTGTAGAGAACCCCATAGAACGACCCGGCAACGTGGGCGATGATCGAGCGGAGTGTGAGCGGCACGAGCACGGCGTGCCGCCGGACGAGCCGGAGGCCCTCCAAGATCTCGAGCCGAATGGGCGTGGCTAACGTCCGAGCCGGACGCGGCGGCTCGCGGCTTCGGATCAGGACCAGCGAGATCGCCGAGACCATGAAAGAGATCGCGTCGACCAAGATCGCCAACGGCGCGCCGATCGCCTGAACAAGGCCACCCGCCAAGCCTGGACCACCGATCTCTGCGAGCGACGAACTCGTGGCCAGCTTGCTGTTGCCCTCGACGACGCGGTCGACCCCGATGAGCGAAGGGACGTAGGCCGGGTAGGCGGCATGGAATAGCGCGCCCAGGCAGCCCTCGAGGAAAACCACGAGGTACAGCTGTTCCATTCGCAGGTCTCCTCCGAGGTAGGTCGCAGGGATCGAGAACAGCAGTACGGCACGTACCGCGTCCGTCCAAATGAGGATTGGCCGACGTCGCAGCCGGTCGACCCAAGCACCGGCGAATAGGCCGACAAGGAGCACTGCAAGGCTCGCCGAGACCACGAGGAACGCCATCTCGAGCGGCCCCGCTTCCAGCGTGAGAACAGCGACCAGCGGTACGGCCGTGCGGGTGACGACTGACCCGAGCTCGGAGATTGTTTGGCCGGCCCAGAGCTTTCTGAAGTCGGCGTTTCGCCAGAGCGACGCGCTCACCACACGGCGAGCCTACTGTTCCTCGCAAGCCGTAGGTACAGCGGAATCGCGGTCTCGGCTCACGTGAGTCTCGTCGCAGGCGAAGGCGCTGCGGGCGCGTTGGTACACGGCGGAGAACTCGGTCGCTCTCGCCGTGCTCCGCACGCTCAGGCCACAGCGCATCGACCGTTCTGGTCCGGAGGCACCCGCTCTGTCCGCTGAGTTTCGGGCGCGCGAGGCGCCAAGGTAGGGCTCTCAGGTTCCGGTGCCGGGGTCATACAATTCGGCTGAGGCCAAGGCGTCATTTGGGCTCCCTCGCTGGCCGCCCACCACCAGAACGGTGCCGTCGGCTAGCAGTGTGGCGGTGTGACTCTGACGGCCTGCTATCAAGCTTGCCGTGGCGGTCCAGATTCCAGTGCTCGGGTCATACAGCTCGGCGGAGGCCGAGCCATCGATACCATTGGCAGCGGTGCCGCCAGTGGCCAGCACTCGCCCATCGGGCAGCAAGGTGGCGACGTACGCCTGCCGCCCAGCGGACATGCTGCCAGTGGCCTTCCACGTCCCACTGCGGGGGTCGTACAGCTCGGCTGACTTCAGCGATGGGTCGCTCCTGGCCCCGCCGCCCGCCACGAGCACGTCGCCTCCGGCAAGCAACGTAGCGGTAGGCGACGTTCGCTCCGTGGTCATGCTGCCGGTGACGCTCCACGTCCCGGTGGCGGGGTCGTACAGCTCAGCGGAGGCCTGAAATTCACCGATGTCCGAGTCCGACGCCCCAAACCGCACGCCACCTGCCACCAGCACATTGCCATCGTTTAGCAGGGTGGCGGTTTGAGATTCGCGGGCCGTGGCCATGCTCCCGGTCGGGCTCCACGTCCCGGTGGCGGGGTCGTAGAGCTCAGCGGAGGCGAGCGTTGTACCCTGGCCAGAGACGGAGGCGTCATTGCCGCCCGCCACGAGGACCTTGCCATCCGCTAGGAGTGTGGCGGTGCCCCATCTGCGTGCGGTCGTCATGCTGCCAGTGACGCTCCACGTCCCCGTGCTCGGGTCGTATAGCTCCGCCGAGGAAAGAGCCGCCGGCTGGCTGTACCCGCCAGCGACAAGGACCTTCCCGTCGGCCAGCAGGGTGGCAGTCTGATGCTCGCGTGCAGTCGTCAGGCTGCCGGTCACGTTCCACCTACCGGTAAGTGGGTCGTACAGCTCAGCCGATGCCAGCAAACCGATGTAGGCGTTACCGCCCACCACCAGGACCTTGCCATCTTCGAGCAGCGTTGAGGTGTGGTATTCACGCGTCGTGGCGAGGCTCCCGGTGGCGCTCCACGCCGCAGCCCTCGGGGGAGACTCAGTCGGCTGCGCCGAAGGGCTCACGACTCCCGGCTGACTCGGGTTCGGCGAGTCGGACGGCGCTCCAATCGGCGGACCGCGGGTGATGTCGACCACGACGAAGGCAACCAGGCCGACGGCCAGGATCAGCACCGCGGCGGCGGCGATCTTCGCGAAGTTGGACATGGTGCTGTACCTCCACGACACGCCCCAGACGCGTCGCTGCTTGGTGCCATCGATCATCTCGAGCGCCGTGTCGAGCACGCGGTCGGGAACAACCGTGGGCCCCTCCTCGAACCAACGGTCGAGAACGTGCTGGATGTCAGGCTTGTTCTTCACGCTCGGCCTCCTCAATCGGCAGGCCCCGCGCGTCGGCCTCGAGAGCGGCACGCATGGCGCGGTGCGCGTAATGCAGTCGTGAACGAGCTGTCCCCGCAGGTATCCCGAGTGTCTCGGCAATGTCCGTCGGTGATAGCCCAATGTAGTGATGCATCACCAGGATCGCCCGCTGCTCCGGCGGCAGGCGACGAAAGCCACGCTCGAGCTGATCGCGGTCCCCGACCGAGATGATGTCGTCGCGTCGGCTCGGCTCATCGGGGAGCAGGGTCACGACACTGGCGTTCCATCGCCGCGCCCGCTTTGACTCCTCGTAACAGACCCTGACCAGCACACGACGCAGCCAGGCCTCAAAGCGAGCCGGATCGCGGAGTGTCGGCAGCTCTCGCCAGGCGATCACCAACGCTTGCTGCACGGCATCCTCAGCTCGCTCGTAGTCCCGCAGGATTCGGTGCGCGACAGCGAAGAGCCAATCGCCGTGCAGGCGCGCGAGGAGGCCGAAGGCTTCCTTGTCGCCGTGCCGTGCCTGCTCAACGAGGTCCCGATCCATCTCCCGCCGTCCTGTGGGCATGCCAGATGGCACATCACCCTTCATTGAGGGGCTCGCGCGCAAACTCGTTCAATTCTCGGTGGGGCGGCGGGCCGGAGGACTAGAATCGGCCCCGCGCAGATGAGCGTTCTGAATAAAATTGCGAACGCTCGATGCACCGAGTCTAAGGGAGCATCACCGTGCCGAACCTGATCTGGATCATCATCGTCGTGCTGGTCGTCCTTGCCCTGCTCGGGTACTTCGGACGTGGCCGCTTCCGCGGGTAGCGATCGGAGGGCGTGAGCCCTACCAGAGGGCGAGGCCCGTCACCTCATCGGGCGTTCGGATGAGCTCGACGCCGGTCATCTCGCGGATCGTGATTTCCGCCACGAAGACCTCGCATCCTCGCACGAGATGGCCGCCGACGGCCGCTCCGCTGCGGTCGCCGAAGGTCGCATGCGCATGCAGGAAGGGCAGATCGTCGCGCATCGAGACGTTCCCGACGAAGCCGGTGATCTCGTGGTGCCCGGTGCTCTCGAGCTCCAGGTAGCGGCGGTCGTTCTGCTCGTAGTAGGCAAACGCGGCATGCTTCACGGCGCCGATGGCGCACACCCACGCCGCGCGCACGTCGTGCTCCACGCACACCCGCTCGATCTCCTCGACGAGGTCGTCCCCCGTCTCGAGGCGACCAACCCAGATACGGCCGGGAGCGGCCTCCCAGAATCGCCCAGCCATCGGCCTACCCTCCTTATCTATTCGTGATGTGCGATCGTGCGCACGATTGGAATGCGGGCGGCAAGGCGCGCGGGATACAGCCCCGCCAAGGCGGCCACCCCGGTGCCAAGCAGCACGACGCTGATCAGCAGCGGCCACGGGATGGCCAGGCCCGCCCCAAAGTCTCGAGACGCGGTACGACCGACCACAGCCCACGACATCAGCACGCCAGTCACGATCGCCGCTATGCCGCCGATGGCGCCCATGATCGATGCCTCGGCCACGACCATCGCCTGCACCTGACCGGTGGTCATGCCGTGGGAGCGCAGGATCGCGATCTCGCGCGCGCGCTCAAGCACGCTCACACCCAGGGTGTTCACGATCCCAAGGCCGGCGATCACCACCGCGAGCAGCGCGAGCACGTCGAAGAGGCCGATCACGCGGTCCAGCGAACGCTCCAGGTCACTCGACAGTCCAGCCGCCGTGAGCAGCTCGGCGGAATCGTCCCTCGCGCGCTGTTCGAGTGCCGAGCGGAACGCGGCATCGGGAACATCCGCCTGCTTCACGAATGCCCACACCTCAGCGGTGTCGGCTCCGAAGCGCTCGCGCGCATCGGTCAGGCTGATGAGGAAGGCACCGTCCGCGGACCGGCCCGGAAGCGTATAGGCGATGATCCCCGCCACCCTGAAGACCTGGCTATCCGCACCCGGTTGTGCCAGCTCCACGGTCGATCCCACGCCGAGGTGGTCTCGCGACGCGACCGGCTCGGAGACGAGGATCGCACCGCCGTCCTGCAATGCCCGGAATGCCTCGTCTCGTTCGCCGTGGACGAGAATCAGTGAGCCGGTGGCGGAGAAGACGGCCGGGTCGATCCCGGCGACCGATGCCTCCCGCTGCTTGTCGCCCTCGCGGACCACGGCCGGGAAGTCCGCGATCGGCGTGACGGCGGCCACGCCAGTCACGTTCTCCAGCTCCGGCTGCTGGGTGTCGATGTTGAGCGGCAAGGTGTAGCGGATCGCGTATCCGCCGGGGAGGACGGAGCCGACCCATCGCTCGGCCGTGGCGCGCGCGCTGTTGGCCACGACGCCCAGTGTCACTACCGCGCTCAGCGCAATGATCAGGGCGCTGACGGTCAACCCGGTGCGAGCTCGATCGCGTCCGAGGTTTGCCCGGCCAAGCAGCCCCTCCGCGCCGAAGAACCACTCGAATGGCCGGCCCACGACGCGGCTGAGCGGCTGGAGCAGGAGCGCGGTGAGCGCGGTGCCCGCGAGCAGGATCGCGAGCGCGAGAGCAATCCCGGGAACGCCGAAGTCGCCTCGGTCCACCGGGTAGGCCGCGACCCCCAGCAGGACGACCACCAGCTCCAGGATGACGATCCAGCGCAGGCGCCCCCAGAGGGTCCGACCAGGTTGTAATGAGGGGCGCAGGGCGTCCATGGGCGAGACGCGCGCTGCGGCGGCTGCCGGAAATACCGAGGCCGCGAGCGTGACTGCGATGCCCATGACGAAGGCAATCAGGAGGGCAAGCGGGTTGATCGGCAGGCCCGTCACCAGCACCGCCCGGGTGCTCCGCAGGAATCCGATGATCAACGCGGCAAAGCCGATGCCCACGGTCAGGCCGACCACGCTGCCAATGACCGCAACCACGGCGCCCTGCCGGAGGAAGATGCCCATCACCTGGCGACCGGTCAAGCCAGCGGCCCGCAACAGCCCGATCTCGCGCGTCTGCTCGCTGAGCGTCATGGCCAGCGTGTTGGCGACCAGGAACGAGCCGACTACCAGGGCCACCAGTCCGAACAGGAATGCGATCCCGGCGAAGCCCTGTTGGGCCTGGCTGAGCTGGATCTGGGCGTCCGCCAACCGCTCGACGATGAATGGCTCTGCCATGCCGCTGTTCAGAGCCGCCTCGACGTCGCCGCCACGGCCCTTATCCACGACCAGGTCCACGAACGTCACCGGCGCATGTGCCTTGAACGCATCGTCGAGGAAGGTGCGGTCGATGACGAGCACGTTGCCCTGCTGGAGCGCCCCGACCCCCAGGTCGCCGAGCAGCCCCACGATCTTTGCGTGCGGCACGTCGGGGTCTGAGCCGGTGAAGACGAGCTCATCCCCAACCGCGAGGCCGCGCGCGCTCGCCCAGGCGGCATTCAGGAGAATGTCCTCGGGGTGACCAGGAGATAGGAAGGTGCCCGCCTCCAGGTCGTAGGTTCGGACAGCCTGCTCAGTTTCCGGATCAACGCCGAGGGCGAGGAGAGGGGCGAAGACCTTCTCGTCGGGCCCGCCGACGGTGGAGGTGTTGATGCGCCGCTCGGCCACCGGCGCCGCCTCGAGCACGCCCGGGATGCGCCGCATCGTCTCGACCGTGCGAGCAGTGAAGCCGGCCGGGTCGAACGCGCGGACACGCAGCTCGGCCTTGCCCAGGACCTCCTGGGCAGCCCGCTCGACCGCCTCGCTGGCTGCCTGGTTGGCGAGGAGCGTCCCCGACACGAGGGCCACTCCCAGGGCGACCCCGATGATGGTCAGCGCGGTCCGGAGGGGCCGCGCCGTGAGGCCACGCCAGGCGAGGGTCGCCAGGCGCATCGGCCTAGAGGCCCAGCGCGGCCAGGCGGGTGATCAGCGGCCGTGCCTCATGGTCGCGACGCCTGCCCAGCTCGATCTCGTCGCGGATCGTGCCGTCGCGCACGATCAGCACCCGATCGGCGTAGGCCGCGGCTCGCGCGTCGTGCGTGACCAGCACGATCGTCTGGCCAAGGCGGTCGCACGAGTCCCAGATCAGGTCGAGGATCTCCGTGCCGGTCACGAAGTCGAGGTTCCCCGTCGGCTCATCGGCCAGGAGGATGGCTGGCTCGTTGGCCAGCGCCCGCGCCAGCGCCACGCGCTGCTGCTCGCCGGCGGAGAGCTGGTCCGGTCGGTGCTTGGCCTTGTCGGAGAGCCCCACCAGGTCGAGCAGGGCATCCACGCGCTCGCGGTGCGTCGACAGGGAGTCGCCGGCGATCAGGAACGGCAGCGCCACGTTCTCGGCGACATTCAGCAGCGAGATGAGGTTGAAGAACTGGAAGACGAACCCCGTCTTCTCGCGACGCGTGAGGGTCGCCTCTTCGTCGTTCAGCTGGCTGATATTCACGCCGTCGATCAGGACGTTGCCCTCGGACGGTCGATCGAGGCCGCCGAGGAGGTGGAGCATCGTCGACTTGCCCGAGCCGGAAGAACCCATGATCGCGATGAACTCGCCCTTCGCGACCGAGAGGGAGACGCCTCGCAGAGCGTCGACCGAGCCGTCGCCAAGCGGATAGCGCTTGACGAGGTCGTGCGCTTCGAGAATCACGGGCACCCTGGCAGTCTAGCCCGGCGGCTGGAGCCGCTGCAGGCGCCTCAGCCGAGGAAGAAGCTGAGCAGCGAGCCGACCACCGTCTCGAAGATGCCACGATCCGGGGCAGCCGCGGTCTCGACCCGCATGCTGTGAGCGACGCTCGCGTGGGAGGCTGGCGACGAATTTCCATCTGGCCCGAGGCTGGCGAGCATTCTCGCCAGGTTCCGTCCCACCTTGGCCTTTGGAGTCGGTTCCGGGGTCGGCGTCGCAGTCTCCACCGGTACCTGTCGCGGTGTGGCGACGGGAAGCGGCTTCGGCGTCACGACTACGGCGGGCTTTGGCGTCACGACGACCGGCTTGGGGG
>JACDEL010000009.1:39863-49315 GCA_013816405.1 Chloroflexota bacterium
GTGGTGGCGGTGGCGGAGGAGGTGGCGGCGGGGGTGGCGGCGCTGCCGACTTGAGCTTGATAAACAGCTCGGTGTACATGCGGATGTTGCGGACCTCGCCGCCCCACATCGCGCCGTCCTTGCCGTAGGCGCCAACGCCTCCATGGCTCCAGGCCGAATTCAGGATGTTGGCCCGGTGTCCCGCGGAGAGCATGAAGCCCTCGTTGATCTTCACCGGCGAGTCGGCATCGGAGAACCCGTTGTTGTAGCCGATGTTCTCGCCGCCCGATGACCAGCTCAGGCCGTTGCTGTCGTACCAGTGATAGATCTGGTAGGCGGTACCAAGGATGGTGTGGTTGAAGTAGTCGCGATCGACCATGTCCTTGCTGCGCCAGCGTGCAAGGCTCACCAGCGTGCTGTGCTGGGCGAGCGGCGGGAGGCCGTTGTTGGTGCGATCGCCGTTGAGCAGCTGCCACAGGGTCGCCTCGGCGGAGGACTGGTTCCAGCCGGTGATTGGCTGCGGGGCCCAGGCCATCAGCGCGGCCGCCAGGAGGGCGGTCCCGGAGAAAGTGATGGCGCGCGCCATGATGCGGCGCGGCTGTCGTCGGGGCATCTCGGTGAACATGGAAGGAGCGTACGGATCGAGCGTCGGACGGTATGTAGTGCACATGTCCCGGGGACGCGGCATGACCTATGGGCCGCGCGGGCACCCCGGTGCCTAGGACCTTGGGTGGTGCAGCCAGACAACACCGCCATCCCTCATGTCGACCTGGCTAAGATGATGGGGCCGTTGTGGCTCACTGAATGGGAGACCAAGAGATGAGAAGTGGTGGCGTAGGAATCATCGGCGTGATCCTGATCGTCCTGGTGATCCTCTGGATCGTCGGGGTCATCAAGTTCTGAGCCCGACCAGGGGATCGAGTGGGGTGGCCTACGGGGGTCGAACCCGTAACCTTCGGATCCACAATCCGATGCTCTGCCGGTTGAGCTAAGGCCACCACGTCTACGCTCAGATAGAGCGCCTGATTCATCGGAGGCTTGACTACGCCGCTGATAGAGCGCATGATTCGGCGCCTCTTCTCGCCGACATGGAGCCGATCAGCCGATGGCACAAACCTCGACGGCGGGCGATATCGTCACCGATTCTGTCGGTGCGGTCAACTTGACCCAGGAGGCGGCGCAGGCTAGCTTCCGCCGCCACCTGCGGGCGGCGAACCGGGCGCCTCGGACCATCCAGACCTACCTCGACGCCCTAGACCACTTTGGTCGGTTCCTCGCGACTGCAGGGCTGCCCTCGGACGTTGGACTAATCCGACCCGAGCACGTCGAGGCCTGGCTCGTGCACCTGCAGGACGGCGGCCGACGAGCGGCCTCGGTCGCCAACCGCTACCGCTCCCTCCAGCAGTTCTTCCGCTGGCTTGCCGATGAGGAGGAGATCGCCCAATCCCCCATGGCCCACATGAAGCCGCCGGCCGTGCCAGTCCAGCCGCCGCCGGTCCTCAGCGAGGAGCAGCTGCGACGCCTGCTCAAGGCGTGCGAGGGCAGCGGCTTCGAACAGCGCCGCGATCTGGCCCTGCTGCGGCTGCTAATGGACACCGGCATGCGGCGGGCCGAGTGCGCCGGCCTGAAGGTGGCGGACGTCGACTTCGATGCCGAGGTGGCGGTGGTGATGGGCAAGGGGCGCCGCGCCCGGGCCTGCCCGTTCGGGCGGCGCACGGCGCAGGCGCTCGACCGCTACCTGCGGGTACGAGCCAAGCACCCCTCGGCGTCCGCGCCCTGGCTGTGGCTGGGCAAGAAGGGGCGGCTCACCGACACAGGCATCCTGCAGATGATCCGGCGCCGTGGGCGGAGCGCCGGCATCGACCACATCTACGCGCACCTCTTCCGCCACACCTTCGCGCATCAGTGGCTGGCCGCCGGGGGAAATGAGGGAGATCTGATGCGCCTCGCCGGCTGGCGAAGCCGGGACATGCTCGGGCGATACGGGGCGTCGGCGGCTGACGAACGTGCCCGGGAGGCGCACCGACGGCTCAGTCTCTCGGATCGCCTCTAGCATGATTGCTGGAGGGCCCGCTTCTGAAGGGAGGTTTGGTGCCGGAGCATGGCGTCCCCGGCAGGTGACGGGCACGCGTTAGCAAACATTCCCATCGTCGGGCGGCATGAGTGGGAGGCGGAGAGCCAACCCGCGTGATGGGGATGGCTCGCTCGATGGCCCTAGCTGGGCGAAAGGGATAAAACCGGTGATCTCCTGATCCAGAGTCAGGCGCCGTCCGGAGCGCCCGAACGGCCGTCGCCAGCCCGAATTCGTGCTCAGACCCGGCCCAGGCCGCGTCCTCGCCTGTTCGGTTTTCCGCCGGGGAGTCAGGTGCCCACCCCGGGAGGGAGTCAGGTGCCCTACGCGAAAACTGAAAGAATCAGGTGCCCACGCTCAGGCGACTCGTATTGGGGATTGTGGCGGGAAGCTCTCTGAGTCGCCCAGTTGTTGTGGCGTGACTTGGTACCGCATACCGGATGCGCGGAAATCCGCGTCAACCGTGCCAACCTGACGCGATTTACGCTCCATGAAGCCGCTACGGGACGCATGGTGCGATTCCATAAGGGTGCTTCCGGACCATGGCTTCAACCGTCGCCGTACCCCTCGCCGCCACGCGCGAGTTGTCAAGCCCGTCCGGTGAGTGTGACTCAGCGTCAGACGGCCCGAGTGTTCCGAGTTACCTGCTCCTGCCGCTTCCGCTCCTGTCTGGCGTGATAGGCGTTGATCGCCCAGGTGAGTAGGAACGTGAGCCCGACCATGACAATGCCGAGCACCGTTGTCCACAGAGCCAGAGCGTTTTCCGCCCCGTCGGTCGCGGGCGCTGGCTTGTCGAGGGCCTCGAGATAACGGTCAACCCGTGCCTGGTAGGCGATGGCCTGCACTTCGGCCGGCCACGCGTCAGCGTCGAACTGCGGTTCAGGGAGGATCAGGGGACTTGACGCGGCGGCGGCTTCCTGCTCGGAAGTTTGCGCGGCCGCGATGTCGCCGGGCAGCCACTGCACCCACTCATCGGCAACCGATAGGAACGGCAGCGGCAGCAAGGCAACACCGATAGCTAGGCTGACCACCGCAGCACGAAGGAATGCTACGCGTCGAGTGACAGCCTCCTGAACCCAGCCGACGAACACGGTCGCGTCGGCCAGCGCGTGCTTGGGGCTCGATACGGGATCGGTGGTTTCACGCAGGTTGGCCTCGCGGCCTCGGGTCAGAAACGCCAGGTAGAAAGCTGCAAAACCGATGGAGGCAGCGAGAAACATGGTGGGCGCGAACCCCCGCAGAGGCAGCGGATTGGTTCCAACGGCGAACACTAGGCCCAGCGCGCCGGCATAGAGCCCGGAAACCGCACCAGCAGCGACCTGAATGAACTGGGCCCCGCTGCGAGAGCGCTCAATCGAGTCAGCGGTGGTCGAGAGCAGTGAGTCGAAGAGCTGTTGGTGAACGTGTCGTTCGAGGTCAGCGTCCGTGACTGGGCCTGTCCGCTTCGGCTCCTCGATCTTCGGCCGCAGATGGCGGCCGACGGCGACTCCGGCGGCGAAGAGAGCGGTGGCTGCGAGAGCCACGCCCTGGAATACCCGGCTCATGGTTCGCGGAAGCGATCGACCACTCTGGCCGGGAGGTTCCCTGGAGCGGAGCCGCCGATAATGCTACCGTCAGCTCGGTGTCTGGTGTCCCCACGGTAGTGCTCTGCCCGCCTGGAATCCGACGCGAACTCGCCGGTGGCGAAGCAGTCTTCCTCCCAACCGCAGAACTGCTGGCCAGATTCGCACCTGGACTTCCCATCGGGCAAGCGTTCGCTCCTGTGGCGTTGGGACAACGCGGTAGCGCGAGCATACGCCGGGGCCGCAATACCCGCCGAGTGCGCCAGCGTGGCACCATCGTGGGCATGTTGCCGGCGACTTCGCGGACCAGTGGTGGCTGCCCCACAACAGGTGGGGTGGCTTCCTCCATCTCGCCGACGGCGAGCAGCCGCGGCTCCATGTTGCCGGGGGTCCGACTGACCTCACTGAGCGCCTGGCCGCGGTCGTTGAGCACCCGAGGTCCCCCTGTGTCACGGCTGAAGGAAAGCTCGTCACCTCGTTCGGCAGGACGGGGACGGGCGGTCAGACCCACCTGTTCAGCGAGGTGGTCGGCGACCCCACTGGACCATCTCCTTCGAAGAGGTGATTAGGGAGGACCTCGATTTGGAGCGACCCGATCAGGTCGCCCTCACCTTCAACGGGCGCGTCACGCGCCAGACCGTGGCCGTTCCGCACGGAGGGATCACCGAGGGCGTGACGCCGCACATTTACGTGACCTGCCGATACTCTCGCACCATGCCGCGCGGGCCGACACCCTTGCGCCGGCTCGTTCTGCCAAGAGACAGGTTGCGATCAGAACCCGATCGTCGAGGGCATGGTCCGGGATACCCTCGTCGCGGACGCCTTGCTTAAGCCTCAGCAGGCCCTCGCTGGTGCGTTGCCGGACATCCCGAGGCGCGGTTTTCAGCGCGGTGTAAAACGGCATTGGGTGCCCCTTAATCAGAGAGACAGCCGAGATTACAACCCTTGGATCATGAGGCCAGCATCCGTACGAGTAGGCGTTCCTGCGCCTCGGCCAGAATCTCGTTCATTGCCGCGATATCGGCACCGAGACCCTCGCCTGCTTCCAGCCTACCGGCGGCTTCCGTCAGCCCGGATGAGGTCAGCAGGGCGGCCTGGATCGTCCCGCGCAAAGCCACTGCGGCGTCGCCCCGTGCCTTCGCAACCTTCGCCTGGGGGCCCACGTCCAAGTCTGCGAGGTGCTCATCGGAGAGCAGCCCCAGAGCGTCGGCCAGTCCGCTGGCGATCGCGGCGTCGCCGTAGTCGCCCAGCTTGCGCAGCGTATCGAGGCGAAGCCGGAACTGCTTCAACATGGTGATCGGGGTCGTGACGCGGATGAGGAACGCAATCCCCCCGACCGCTTTCCCATCGTCGTTGTACTGAACGAGGTCGAACCGATACTCATCTCCCTGCTGAGCGCTGGCTGGGGCCGCCAGAGAGATCGTCGCCACACGGTGCCCCTGTGGCGGGACATCGAGTCTGAACGGCCGCGTGCGGCCGGCATCGCCCATGAGCCGTACGCCCATCTCATCCTCGATCGGCTCCAGATTGCCCATGACCGACAGGGCGCTCGAAGCGGGCCGCGCTGCCAGCGCGACCGAGCTCCCGGCCGACAGATGCATGCGCGTCTCACCAGCGGGCGCGCCCGAGCTCAGCCAGACGTCCGCGTCGCTTTCGAAGTGCAGCATGCCACCACCGGCCCCTGCCACCTGGGCGCCAATCTCCAGCAATCGCTGCCGTTCGATCAGGTCAGGGCCGATCGGCAGCGGTCGCAGGTCGCGGTCCCTCACCCTCAGCCAGACCTTCGTCTCGGGGGGAACGGAGAGCGGAACAAGCTCGAATGCTGGTTCCCTGGCCGACACGTTTTTGAGAACGATCGGCAGGGTGAGGATTTGGGACGGAGAGACATAGTCGATGACGATGTTCCGTTGCGCCAGGTTGTTCGACGTCCAGACGTTAGAGCCGCTTGGCGGGTTGGCCTCCTGCACGGTGCCAACCTTCACCAGCACGCAGGGGTGCCAGCTCGAAGGTGGAATCTGCGCCGGGCGCAGGCGCACCTTGGCGAGGGCGGACGCACCTGGCGTCAGGGCGAAGAGAGTCGGGCACGGGGTGTCGGGCGCCGTAATGACGTTTGTGTAATCGGTCGGGTACACAAATTCGGTTCCCGTGAAGTTGGCGAAGTAAAAGCCCACCCGCACAACCTCCGCAGGCGCGCCACCGAAGTTGCGGACGCGTGCGTACATGAAGTTGTCAATGTTGCTCAGCGGGTTCTGTGGCGTTGAGGTTGTGTCGCCGTCGTCGGCATTGCGGATCCATACGTCGGCGTTGTTGTAAAACGGGCTGCCCGGAGTCACGCCCACGTTGGCCGCGTAACTGCCCGGCGAGAGGTCGATCGGATCGGGCACCCCATCACTGTCGGAGTCGCGCCATCCGAACTGGCCTGGCGTCGAGGTGCATACGTTGTAGGTGTTGCCCTTCATCAGGCAATCCACGGACGACGGATTGCCGTTCGCGCAATTCCCGTTGGCCACACCCAGGTAGCCCCACGAGCCTCCGGTGCTGCAGCCACTGCTGGCATACTCGTCGGCCGCGCCGAAGATATGCCCGCTTTCGTGTGCGAAGACGCGATCGATCTGGGCTGGCCCCCAACCATCGTTGCTGTACTGCATCACCAGTCGGGGTCCGCCGATCGAGGCGTAGGCAAACCAGCTGACGTTGTATTTCGTGAAAAAGGCAATGTACGCCCAGTCCGGTGCGGGGCACGTCGGCCACTTGGTCGTACGCAGCACCTGGAGGTAGTCATACATCCCGGCGGATCCGGAACCATAGCCAAGCGCTGCCATGGCGGGATCGCGCCAATCACCCTCCCCGGTCACCGTCGCAGGGTCCAGGGTCAGGGTCACGGTGTTGACGTCGTATACGAAGTTGAGGTTGGCGCCCGCCGGCGAAAGACCGATGAGGCCGTTGGCGCCTTCCTGCACCTCGGCCACCACGTTCGCCTGCTCCGCCGCTATGAAGGCTGCAGCGCCGCCTGCCGGGCCGTCGACGACCACGACGCCGACGGCGACCTTACCGATCATGTAACGGCTGGTGTTCGTCGCGGGGGCCCTCGCGCTCATCATCCCGATCGGTAAAGGGCTCCTGCCGCCCTCGTCCTCCACCGGGATGACGTCGCCGCCTTCGCGCCGGACGTGGAAGTCCCAGGGCTTGCCTTCGTCCGGGCGGGAGGCCTTCAGCTCGCGATATTCAGGCGACATCCGCTGGTTCCAGGCCTGAACGGCAAGCGACGCGGCCTGGTCAAGGCCGGCAATGTCGCCAACAGGGTCGGTGTGTGTCGAAACGACGCCGGAGAGCTGGGCAATGGCCGCTGCCAGCCCGCTTGGGCCACGCCCGATCAGCAGGCGAGGGGGGTACTGGTGATTGACAGACCCGCCGCGCAATCGTATGGAGTCCACCACCGCTTCGATCTGAGCCGCCTCGACGAGGCCCTCGAAAACGACCAGGAACTCGGGGCGCTCTTGATCCTGCAGCGCACTCGGCTTGGGACGGTCATCCGGTGCCACGGCTCGTGTCCTCCCCTATCGCGGCGGATATCGGCGCGGCGCGCGGCAGCAGCACGTCGGGCGAGCGCTCGGGACGGCGGCCTCAGGTCGGGGTTCCGAAAAGGCGCACGCCCAGCCTACGCCCCGTGGAATGGATGTCAAGTATGAGTTGGCTGATACAACAGTATGGCTAACGCTCATCGTATACTGAAGCCCCTGAGATAGCTCGGAGGTGCCCTGATGAACGCCTGGCGCTGGTTCCACTCAGCAGGTGTCCTGGCAGCTGTTGCGGCGATCGGCGCAAGTGGTTATTTCATCGGCGAAGCACGCTTCGCCTGGCTGGCCACGATGGCATTGATGGTCGGACTATTGGTTGTGGTCGGCCTGGGTATCGCTGGCCACCCGGCGGGCGCCTGGATCGACGAGCGCAACAAGATGACGCTTTCGCGCCTGCAGCTGATCGCCTGGACCGTTGTCGTGCTGTCCGGGTTCCTTGTAGCGGCTTTGCATGACTTGCAGGGTGGAGCAGACAACGCGCTCTCCGTGGCGATCCCTGAGGTCCTCTGGCTTGCGATGGGGATCAGCACTGTTTCGCTCGTCGGATCGCCCCTCATCCTGGCCACGAAGAAGCAGCATGCGCCCAACCTCAACGAGGCTACCCGCACCCTGACGGCGCTTCAGGGAAGCCCGGTGGGCCTCGCCGCTACCGGCGACGCCCACGTGATGGTCCAGTCGAACACGAACGCCGTACGGACGATTGGTCAGGTAGAGGTGCGAGGCCATCCGAGTGACGCGAGTTGGGCCGACATCTTCCGAGGCGATGAGACGGGCAACGCCGCCTACGTCGATCTCGGGAAGGTCCAGATGCTGCTCCTGACCGTTGTCGTCTTGCTCGTATACGGGCTGGCTCTGTACACTTTGCTGTCGGGCGTCGGCCCGTTCACGGCCCTGCCCGTCGTCGATCAGGGAGTGCTGGCGCTGCTGGGCATCAGCCACGCGGGATACCTGTCCACCAAGGCAACAACCCATAGCGCACCGCCAGCCGGCTAATCCCTGAGAAACCACGATCCTGCGAGGTGCGAATTCGTTTCTAGAAGAGCGCAAGGTCAACAGTGGCACTCATTGGATGGGCGGTCGTTGGCTGGTGCGGCACGCCGTTTCCGCGACGGTGGCCGTGGCCGCCGCCACCTCCGCCGGACGGCGATCTTGGGAATCAGACCTGACACTCGCCAGTAACACAGGAGAGCACCATGGCAGGCAACAAGCGCATCGTCGGACCAAAGGCAAGCGGCAAGGGATGGCAGAACGTCAATCCCGCGGGAGGCACGACTTCTCATCAAACCCAGGAGAATGCGGTCAAACAAGCTGGCAAGGAGCTTCGCCAAACCGGTGGTGGCGAGCGGCTCGTTCAGGGCCGCGATGGGCAGATCCGTGCGAAGGACACCATCCCGCCAGCCAAGGATCCTCGCAGGTCGCGCGGATAGACGATCAAACAGGCCAAACCAACTACCGAGGCTCATCCTTCGGAGTTGTCAACACCCGAGTCAACTAGGAGATGCCTCGGGTGAAGCGTGGAGACGTGCCCCGCTCGTACCAAGGGGGATCCGTCATGGGAGTCCGCAAGAACGCCAGTTCCTGACCGCAACAGACCGGGAGAACTTCGTCAAGGCCTGCGGCCTGATGAAGCCGACATCGTCAACCCGGGCGGCGCTGGCGCCCTGCTCGTCGGGGACCTGGATCACCGCCGCCAGCCGGCTGGCATCGTCGACGAACACCTCGAAGTGGTCGTAGCCGACGCTGCCTTTGAGATCGTGACGCCGTCGCTCGCGTCCGAGCTTGCGGTGGCCGCCGCCGGGTGGCACGCGGCCCAGCTTCTTGTGGTCGACGTGCAGCAGCGCGCCGGGATGGCAGGCCACATAGCGCACCGGCGCCGCGGTCAGCCGGTCGCCGCTCGCCAGCCGGCTCATGCCCGCCCGGCGCAAGGCGTGATAGATGGTCGAGGGTGGGTGGCCAGTCAGGGGTGCCAGGCGGTGGGGGCCATAGCGGCGCCGGCTGCGGGCGCGCAGGATGGCCGCTATCTCCTCGGCCGCCAGCAGCCGCGGGGAGCGGTGGGGCCGGCTGGAACGATCGACCAGGCCGGGACTGCCCTCAGCGTGGTAGCGACGCAGCCACTTGTAGACGGTGGCCCGGCTGACCCCCAGCTGCTTCGCCACCTCCGCCGCCGGCCAGCGCTGGACCACCACCCGGCTCACCAGCAACTGGCGGCCGAAGACCGAGAGACGCGCGTTAGGATGAGCCACGAGAGCCTCCTGCCGATGC
>JACDEL010000094.1 GCA_013816405.1 Chloroflexota bacterium
CCTGGCCCCACGCGCCAGCAGGATGCGGCCGCTCGCCTGGGCGGCGAAGAGCTTCTCGACCGTCGCCAGGTCATCGATATCCGCGGGGGTCTTGTCGTCGCGGATCCGGACGATCCGGGGGAAGCGCATGGCGAAACCGCTCTTGTGGCGCGTGCCGCGCATGAGCCGATCAAACGCGATCTCGACCACCACCTCGGGCAGGACGGTTCGGTACCGCCCGAAGTCGCGCAGGGTGATCTCCTTGAAGTGCTCGGTCATGGTCGCGATCTCTGCATCGGTCAGGCCAGTGTAGGCCTTGCCGATGGTGAGCAGCGCCTCACCGTCAGGGCCGCGCACGGCGAAGGTGTAGTCGGACAGGACACCGCGACGCTTGCCATGTCCCCATTCGACCCCCACCACCACGCAATCCAGGGTCGCGAGCGCCTTCTTGAGCTTCAGCCAGCCCAGCCCCCGTCGCCCCGGCTGATAGAGCGATCCGGGACCCTTGATCATCAAGCCCTCATTGCGTCGCTCCCTCGCGTCATCGAAGTGCGCCTCCACCTCGTCGGCGGAGCGGGCCGTGGCGAGGTGCGAGTAGAGGAAGCGCTCGCCGCTCCGTTCCGGCAGGCGCAGCTCCTCCATCGCAGCAC
Organism: Chloroflexota bacterium; assembly: GCA_013816405.1. Taxonomy (GTDB): domain Bacteria; phylum Chloroflexota; class Limnocylindria; order QHBO01; family QHBO01; genus CF-167. Next base: position 630 of record JACDEL010000094.1, read on the forward strand.
GGCGTTCGCGCAGGGAGGTCTCGAGCAGATCCCGGCCGTCGAGGTGGAGCAGGTCGAAGGCGACCAGCACGACCGGCACCTGCTCGAGCAGCTCGGGGCTCGGATCCACGCGCCCCAGGCGCGTCTGCAGGCTGGCGAAGTCGAGCACCGCCCCGGACCGATACGGAACCAGCTCGCCGTCGATGACGAGCCGATGCTCCAAGGCCGCGGCCGCTGCCACGATCTCCGGGAACGCGCGCCCGATCTCATTGAGGTCCCGCGAGAAGAGGCGAGGCGGCGCCGGGGGGTCCAGGTGCAGCTGGGCGCGAATGCCGTCGTACTTGTCCTCGATCCAGGCCTCGTCCCCCACCCGGCGCATCACCTCGTCGGCGTCGGCGACCGGCGTGGCCAGCATGAATCGAATGGGCCGACCCAGGTGCAGTGCCGCCTCGGCGAGCCGGTTATCGCGCGCCAGGGCCGCGGCCTCGCCAGGCTCGCCGACCAGCATCAGAGCTCGCCGCACCGCTTCGATCGGCCGCCCGAAGGCCTCGGCGATCCCCTCCTCCAGCAGGCCCTCGCGAAGCCCGATGCGCAGCTCCCGCGCCGCGATGCGCCCCACGAAGCGCGTCTCGGCCGCGCTGGCGCGCGTGAACAGCTCGGTCATCCGCGCCACGCGCACGGCAGCGCTGCCCGCCTCGCTCATGCCCCGAAAAGCCGCCTCGACATCAGCCAGCGCTAGGGACCTCCTCGTCGGCGTGCGCCCTCTCAACAGCTCGGCGGCGGCGTCGCCGAAGTCGGAATGGCGAAGGTATGCCCCATGCAGTGCCTCCTCGTCGGCGCCGCTCGCGGCCGCGAGGGCCTGGGTCTGCTGCACCCAGCCGAGCCCCAGCTTGTCGGCGCTGCCGGGGAGCGGCCGGCCGGCGAAGAAGGTGGCGGCGATCGGCACGTCACCCGCCGGAAGACCGCGCAGGTACGCCGCCAGCAGATCGCGCTTTCGCAGCTTGGAGGTCGTGCCGGCGACAGCCTCCGCCGTCTCGGCGAACGTGGCGAACGGGCTGGAGGACATGCCCGTCAGTCTACGAGCGGGCCGCCTTGACGAGGGAGATCGGCCCATGCAGGCTTCGCGGATGCACCCCTTCCTGCGCAACGTGGTGATCGGCGTGGTCGGGCTGCTGATCGCGGCCGGCCTGACCGCAATGTCGGTGCTGAGCGCTGACACCGGCTTTTCCGTGGCGGCCATGCTGATATCGGCGCTGATCGCCGTGGTGATCGGAGTCTTTCTCTTCGCCCAGGGCTGGATCTGGTCGCAGCGCGCCTACCGCAGCCGCTCGACCGGGATGTCGGTGGCGATCGCGCTTGGCGGCGGGTTCATGATCCTGCTGGCCGCCCTGGCCCTGGCCGGGGCGGTGATCCTGGTGATCCTCTTCTATCTCCCGTAGGCGGCGCGGATGGCGCGGCCGGGCGCCTTGTTACGATGGGCGAGCCAGCGCCCCCATCGTCTAGAGGCCTAGGACGCCACCCTTTCAAGGTGGAGATCACCGGTTCGAATCCGGTTGGGGGCACCACCCCACATGGACGGCCGCTCAGACGTGGTTGATCTCGACCCGATCACCGCAGTCGGGGCACCAGAGCAGTAGGAGCTTCGGGTCGTCAGGAACGGGGCGCCAGGAGTAGACCATCTCCTCCGTGACTCGCTCGCCGCAGTGCGGGCATTCGGCGCCGAGCTCCAGCCACTGGTCACGCGGAACGTTCTGACGACCCACCTACGCGGTCTCGTCGTCCTGCTCGTCGGTCTGCTTGCGAGCGACAGGCGGAGGCGCCCAGCCCGGCTTGCCGACCGGATTGGTCGGGCCCGGGGCATCGGCGGGTGAGCCGTCGGCGGCCACGATCGCAGCCCGCGTGCGCTCGACATGCGGCGACGGGGCCAGCAACGGGTAGGCACGCGCCGCATAGCCCGGCCACAGGCCGACCGCACCGTCGCGGATCATGACCTGCGAGCGGCGGAAGCTGCCTGTCACGTCGCTCGCCGCCCGGTCGAGGACCTGGTAGTCGTGGCCCGTCACCTGGCGCAGGGCAGCCGGCAGGGTCTCGACCAGGTTGTCGGGGTTCGGGTCGGCGGCGAGGGCGATCTCCAGCGCCGCGAGCACCTGGTCATCGGGCAGGTGGCGCGGCAGGGGAAGGCTGATCAGGGCCATGCGCGGGTCGCGGCTTGGGCCCTTCAGGCTGCGGATCAAGGAGTTGATCATCGGGTGGCGATTGTAGCGTTGTGGACCTGCCCGCTTCGCGGGCCGTGGCGGCGGCGTTGCTATACTCCTTCACCCAGTGAGACACCCTTCGTAGGCGCAGCCTGAGATTCGCCGGCGCGCTGCGCCAGACAGAACCCACCCGAGGAGAGACCTGATCACCGTGCGCGTCAGAAAGGCCGTCCTGCCGGCGGCCGGCTTCGGCACCCGTTTCCTGCCGGCGACCAAGGCCATCCCCAAGGAGATGATCCCGCTGGTCGACCGACCGATCATCCAATACGCGGTCGAGGAGGCGGTCGCCTCGGGGATCGAGCAGATCATCATCGTCATCGCCAGCGGCCGGAGCGCTGTCGAGGAGCACTTCGACTCGCACCCCGGCCTGGAGAGCTGGCTGGAGGAGCGCGGCGACATCGAGATGCTGCGCGTGGTGCGTCGCATCTCCGAGATCGGCCCCATCGCTTTCGTCCACCAGAAGGAGCAGCTCGGCCTCGGCCATGCGGTGCTGATGGCCAAGGAGCTGGTCGGCGACGAGCCCTTCGCCGTGCTGCTCTCCGACGACGTGATGCTCAATCCCGGCGGGAAGCCCGTCACCGAGCAGCTGATCGAGCAGTACCAGGCGCACCGCGGCTCGATGATCGCGGTCCAGCGCGTGCCGCGCGACGACGTCGACCGCTACGGGATCGTGGCGCCGCTCCACCAGGAGGGGCGCCTGGTCGAGATCGACGACCTGGTCGAGAAGCCATCGGTCGCCGACGCTCCGTCCGACCTGGGGGTGCTGGGGCGCTACATCCTCAGCCCCAAGATCTTCGACAAGCTGGAGACGACCCAGCGCGGGGCAGGGGGCGAGATCCAGCTCACCGACGCCATCCGCGCCCTCTCCGCCGAGCAGCCGGTCTTCGGCTATCAGTTCGAGGGGGTGCGCCACGACGCCGGCACCCGACTCGGCTGGCTGAAGGCCAATATCGCGATGTCACTCGAGTCCGACCTCGCCGACGAGGTGCGGGCTTATGTGCGCAGCCTCGACCTGCGAGACTGACGCGCGGTGGAGATGATCGGGCGGCTGATCGGCGGTCGATATCGAGTCATCGCCCCCCTGGGCGAGGGCGGCATGGCGACCCTGTGGCGCGCCATGGATGAGCAGCTGGACCGTGAGATTGCGCTCAAGCTGCTCCGGCCCCAGTACGGCAACGACCCCGGCTTCACCGCACGCTTCAAGCAGGAGGCGCGGTCAGCCGGGTCACTCTCTCATCCGAACATCGTGTCGGTCTACGACTACGGGACCGATGCCGAGACGGGCAGCCAGTTCATCGTCATGCAGCTGGTCGACGGCGAGGACCTGGCCGCCATCCTGCACAAGCACGGCCGCCTGGAGACCGATGACGCGGTGCGCATCGCGATCGGCGTCGCGTCCGCCCTCGAGGCGGCGCATCGGCGCGGGATCGTGCACCGAGACGTGAAGCCGGGGAACATCCTCATCGACCAGGATGTGAAGGTGACCGACTTCGGGATCGCCCGGGCCGTGAGCGAGGCCTCCATGACGGTCACCGGCACCACGCTCGGATCGGTTCACTACTTCAGCCCCGAGCAGGCCCGTGGCGATGAGGTGACCGGCCAGTCCGATGTCTACGCGCTGGGGATCGTGCTGTACGAGATGCTGACCGGCCGTCGCCCGTTTGAGGGCGACTCGGCCGCCGGCGTCGCTCTCAAGCGGCTGTCAGAAGACCCGGCGCCACCGACAGACCATGGACCGGTGCCTCCCGGCCTGTCCGCGATCGTGATGCGCGCCCTCGAGCGCGATCCCGCCAAGCGGTACCCGGACGCCGGCGCCTTCGCGGAGGCGCTCCGCGTCTGGCAGCAGGACCCGGATGCCGCCAACGCGGTTGCCGCCGTCGCCGTCCCCACCACGCCATCGGC
>JACDEL010000010.1 GCA_013816405.1 Chloroflexota bacterium
GGGTGAATGAGCGCACCTCGTCGGCGCCGCGCGGGCCGTACGGAGCGCGAGCGTTATCACCCAGGTAGAGGGTCGATTCGGCGGGGAGGCGGCGACGAAGCTCGGCGAGGACGGTCAGACCGCCGACGCCGGAGTCGAACACACCGATCGGCCGAGGGTCGCTGCGCAGCCCCACCGCGACGGTCAGCGGCGCGCGAGGACGCCGGCCCGTGCCGGCAGCCGCGCTGCGATCGAGGCGGCCATCGCCCGGATCCCCTGCGAGACCTGCGCATCGGGGTTCGCGAGGACGAAGGGGACGCCCTCGTTGTTGGCGGCGATCACCAGCTTCCCGTCCGAGACGACCTCGTGATCGATCTGGCGATTGAGGACCTCCTCGACATCGGCCTTGCTGAAGCCACCGGTCGAGTCCGATCGGTTCAGGACTGCCTCAATCTTGCTCGGTGCGTACCCGATCGTGGCAAATGCCTCGTCGGCCATGGCCAGCGCGCGAATCGCCATGCTGTCGTAGGCCAGCACCTCGAGGATGAGGTCGGACGCATCGAGGAAGGCGAGCACGTCGTCGGACAGCGACGCGCGCGTGTCGACGATGATCACCTCGTAGACCTGGCGGATGATCGAGAGCGCCTTCTCGATGTCGCGGACCGTCACCATCTCGGCCATCTCGATCCGGGGCGGCGCGAGCAGGACGTCGATACCGGAGGGATCCTTCCACACCACCTCGGCCAGGTCCGTGTCACGGATGCGGTCGGTAGGCAGGTTCATGATCGAGGGCGCACCCGCCGGCGCGCGCAGCAGTCCGCGCATGTCGCTGAACTGCAGCGACCCGTCGATCAGGCAGACCCGATGGTCGGCGCCAAGCGCCACGGCCAGGTTGAAGGCCAGGGTCGTCCGCCCCACGCCGCCCTTGGGCGAGAAGAGGCTGATCATGATCGCGGCGTTGTGCCCGCCGGCGACGTTGCTCTGCTCGTGGACCTTGCGGACCATGGTCGTCAGGTCGAACCCCGAGAACGGCATCTTGAGGACGGCGTCGATGCCCGCGGCGGGGTCCTCGGTGACGGGATTCTGCGGCACGGTCAGCACGATCACCGATACGTTGGGCTCGGTGCGGCGCACCTGCTCAGCGACCTGCGTGCCGGAGACCCGTCCCTGCAGCAGGGCGTCGACGATGAGGACGTCCGGTCGCAGCTCGGTGACCGCCGAGAGCGCCTGCTCTCCCGAGGTGATCACGTCGAGCATCTTGATCTGGGACTGGGCCTGCAGAAGCGACCGCATGTGCATCGCCACCTGCGGAACGTCCTCGATCACCAGCAGCCGGATCTGCTCAGCCAACCTTCACCTCGTGCGACGGGGCCGCCGCGAATTCGTACGCGACGACATAGATCCGGCGCCCGCTCTCCCGTCCAAGTGGCTCCAGCTCGTGCGAGCCGTAGCTCAACTCGACCACCATCCCCGCCTGCTTGACGAGTGCGGCAAGCGCCTCAGGAGATGGATACCAGAGCTGGTGACTTGCCGGAAGCCGCGCTATCGTACCATCGGGTTGTACTGCATCCGCGATCGTGGAGAAGGCGACGCGGAGCCCCTCGGGCGACTCTCGCCGGATCAATTCGCTGCGTCGAACCACCTCGCGGCCGTCGATCTGACGCCGCCAGTCGACCGACAGCGGCATGTCACGGACGGGCATCTCCGCCGGTCCCAGGTCGTCGATGACGAGCCGCCCGCCCTTGGCCAGGACCGACCTGATGCCGCCCAGCAGTCGCAGCGCATCCTCCGGGCCGTCGAGGTGCGGGAGCACTCCCACCGCGACAGCCAGGTCAAAGCGCTCCCGAATGTTGAGGGTCGAGATGGCGCGCACGTCGCCCCGCATAACCGACAGCCGGCCATCCCTGGCCGCCCGGGCCAGCCCGTCATCCCCGGCGATGCGCGCCTCGGCGCGCCGCAGCAGCGCTGCCGACCCGTCGATCCCCAGGACACGAGGAGCCCCGCCATCGAGCAGGGCCTTGAAGAGCCGCCCCGAGCCGCAGCCGAGATCCAAAACGGGGCCGCCGGTGCGTCGGCTCAGCTCGCGATAGAAGGGCAGATCCTCGACCAGCTCGTCGTGCTCGAGGTCATACAGCTCTGCCAGCCGCTCCTCGTCCGCCGGCTGCGACCCGAAGATGTCGGCGCTCACGCCACGACCTGAGCTAGGGAAGGTCGAAGCGACGAAGAGCGATCCACTCCGTCGCGGCGGCGAGGCTGATCACGAAGAGCGCGACCGGGACCGAAAGGGCGCCACCCAGGCGCAGTCCGGCGACGGCCGCGACCACGGCTCCCACCAGGACGCCTCGTCGTATGGCGCGTCCCCAGGCCCCGCGGTAGATGATCCGGCGCCGCACCGCGAACTCGGCGAGCAGGGCGAAGGGCGTGACTGCCACGCCCGCCGTCATCGCCGCAAGCGAAACCACCACCGCCCGATTGGTCCCGGCATCCGGACAGGGCTCGCCCGGCAGGTCTCCGGCGCACGCGTTCCCCGCAAAGGCCAGCAGCACCACGGTGCCGAGCACCGCCAGCAGCACCAGCGCGGCGACTGCGATGCGAGATCGGGAGGTCATCGAATCGCGTCGGGGCAGATCTCACGGAATGGACAGTACCCGCAGCGGGTTGGAGACGGGTTCGCATCGAACCTGCCGGCGCGGATCCCATCGGCTGCTGTGGCGATCTGCAGCGCCGCGCCGGCCAGTCGCTTCGGGCTTGGCGAGCTGTGCCCCTCGATCCCCGACTCGAGGAAGTGGAGCACGAGGTCGCCCGGCGGACTCCCATGCTGCGCCTCCCATGCGGATCCGTAGATCGCCAGCTGGAGGGAATCGCGGGCGCGCCGCGACGCCGTGGCCGCATCGTGTACGTCGCTTGACTTGTAGTCGACGATCGTGACCTGCCCGCTCGCGTCGGTATCCACGCGATCGTAGCGGCCACGGACGCGGTCGCGGCCTGACGGGACGGCGAATTCAAGCTCGACTGCCGTCGGGGTGGCGGGATCGGCCTGTTGCGCGTTCCAGAATCGCTCGAGGGTGTCGCGCGCCGCGTTCCGGCGAGCCTGTTCGTGGTCTCGAGTCAGGAAGCCGGTGGATTCCCAGGCGGCATCAAGCTCAGCATGGAGCTCCGCCAACGACATCGGCTGGCCGGCCATCTGACGCCGATGGAAGGCCTGCACGGCAGCGTGCAGCGCGCGTCCGTAGACCATCTGGTGCGACACGGGAGTGGGAATCCGAATGAGGTGGCCGAACCGGTACTTGGCCGGGCATTCGAGGTAGTCGCTGACCTGCCCGTAGCTCAGCGTCAGTGGCTTGTCGCCGAGGCTGGGCGGCGCCATGGTGGCGGGCTGTCGAACGGGGTGCTGGCTGCGCGCCAGGCGCTCGGCGACCGACGGCCGCAGCGATTCGACCGGCGTGGCCGGCGCCAGGTCGAGCGCCTCGAGCACGAATTGGCTCATGCGCCGCGCGCTGCGTCCGCCGTAGTCCCGCGCCCAGGTGAGCACGAGCTCCTCCCTGGCGCGGGTCATGCCCACGTAGAAGAGCCGCCGCTCCTCGGCAAGGTGGTGGTCGCCCTCCGGCATCGCCTCCCGCACCAGCTCGGCGGGAAACGGGAGCAGATCTCCGCGGGACCTTGTCGGGAAACGGTCATCGACCAGGCCCACCATGATCACTGTCAGGAATTCGAGCCCCTTGGCCCGATGGTAGGTCAGCACGTGGACAGCATCGCCATCGTCCGTCGCGACGTCGGCGGTCGAGGGGTCGTCTCCCGCCTCGATCAGCGTGTCGAGCTGAGCCACCAGGAACGGAAGGCGATCGTCGCGCAGCAGCGACGACTGCCGCCGCACGATCTCGAAGAAGCGTGCGACATTCGCGAGCCGCTCGTCGCCACTCTGGCGCGCCTCGGCGGCGAGGCGCCCGAGCCAGCCCGAGGAGGTGATGAAGTGGTAGAGGATCTCACCGGTGGTGCGCTCCGCGCTCATCCCGCGGTGTTGGTCGAGACTGGCAAGCAGCCGCGCGACGACCTCCAGCGGTCGCCGCCCGAACGGCGCCTGGCCGGGATCCGCGGCGGCCGAGCGGAACGCGGTCTCGAGGCTCGTGCGCCGTCTCGAGGCCGCGTTGAGGGCGAGCGTCACATCGCGCGGGTCGAGCCCGAACGTCTCCGAGGTGGCCAGGTCGTAGCAGCTGACCGAGTCCTCCGGATCGTTGACTGCCCGCAGGAAGCTGACCAGCAGACGAACCTCCGGCTGCCGGTACAGGCCGGCGGTCCCCGCGAAGCGCCACGGCACGCGCGCCATGTTCAGCGATCGCAAGATCGGGTCGGCGTCGCGATTGGTGCGGACCAAGATGGCGTGATCGCCCGCACGGCGGCCCGCCCGGAGCGAGGCGGCAATCCGCTCGGCAATAGAATCGGCCTCGTCGGATCCGGTGTCGAAGGCGAGCAGCTCGATGCTCGACTCATCCGCCCCGCTGCGGCGCCCGTAGGCCCGAGCCACCAGCTGTTTGTCGATACCCTCGCGTGCCTCGAGCCGATCCGGGTCGTTGTGTTTGATGAGCCGATATGCGGCGTCCAGGATGGATTGCCGGCTCCGGAAGTTGTCCGTCAGCACGACGCTGGGCGCGGACGGGAAGGCCTGCCGGAAGCCGAGGATGTTCGAGACCGCGGCGCCGCGGAAGCGATAGATGCTCTGGTCATCGTCACCCACCACGGTCAGGTTGGCGGTCGGCGATCCGGCCAGCAGCCTGACCAGCTCGAACTGAGCGTGATTCGTGTCCTGGAACTCGTCGACCAAGATGTACCGATAGCGCTGCCGCTCCGCCTCCAGGATGGCCGGATGTTCGCGCAGCAGGCGGAGCGCCAGGCCCACCTGGTCCCCGAAGTCGATCCGGTCGGTGCGCCGCATCAGCTCCTCGTAGGCCGTGTAGCAGGCCGCCAGCTCGGCCTGCTGGCCCGCCGTCTCGCCGAGTGCCGCGTCATCAGGGGTCGCCGCGGCGGCGGCGGTCCACCGCGCGGCGAGGGCGCGGTATTCCGAGGGGGCGACATCCTCGTCCCTGGCTCGGCTGATGAGCGTCACCAGCGCATGCAGGAAGCGCGTCGGGTCCCCGAGCGGGCGGTATCGGTCCAGGGGGAGCTCGAACAGGTGCTCACGCAGGAAGATCACCTGCTCGGCTCGCGACAGGACGGTCGAACGGTCGGAGAGGCCGGCCCCCAGGCCGTGGTCGCGCAGGAGCCGATCTCCCCAGGCGTGGAACGTGCTGATGACGGTATCGGTGAATCCATACGGGACGAGACGGTCGACTCGTTCCGTCATCTCCAGCGCGGCCCGATCCGTGAAGGTGAGCGCAAGGATCTCCGACGGCTTCGCCCGCTTCTCCGCGATCAGCCAGGCGATGCGACGGGTGATGACCGTGGTCTTGCCGGTCCCGGCACCGGCCACGATCAGGAGTGGTCCGTCCCCGTGGGTCACTGCCTTGCGTTGGCGGGGCGTGAGGTCCGCCAGCAGGGGCGGCTGGATGCGCAGGTGCCGGCGTGTCGGGGCGCGCAGTGGGGCGACCAGCTCCTCGAAGATGGGGATCTGGTTCGGGGAAGGCACCACCGCTGGCATCTCCCCGATGGTAGTCGCTGTGCCATTCACCGGACCGTTATCGCCCGCTTATTCGACACCTCGCCTGTCGCGCCAGACGCGTGTCCTCAATAGCCGGGAGCCGCGTTGCCACCGTTGATGCACGCGGCCAGCACGAAGGCCGACACGATCACCAGCCACGGCCAGGCCCGATGGAGCTGCGCTCGGATCACTTGCCACCTCCTTGCTGCGTGGGAGTACGGGATCGGTTCCAGTGTCCCAGGATCGCCTCGGCGTGCCGGCGGGCAGTCCCCAGCTCGTCGCGGATCTCCCGGACCGATGCTGAGCCGTCGGCCGCCAGTTCGTCGAGCCGGCGCGAGATCTCCAGCCACCTTTCGCGGGGATAGTCGATTCGCTGGGCCACAGCCACGAGGTCGCCGGAAGCGCGCAGCTGATCGACGAGCCCCGGCGGGATCCCGAGCCGCGTCGCAACGGCGTCGGCAGGTTGCGGCGTCGCCCCTCCCTCAGCAAGGGTCGCCAGCAGCTGATCCACGCGTTGGCGCATGACCGTGTCAAGCGACGGGCCTCCCGCGGGCAGCTCGACCCGGTGGCCCGTCCGCAGCAGGGTCCCCGCGACGACCATCTCGTCCACGACCGACCGCAGGTCCCCGTCGCTCAGCGTCAGTGGCTGGCGGCCCCGGTGGCTGGACGCGCGGCCGGGCTCGCCGGCGCGCAGCTCCGCGACGAGCGTGTCGACTCGTACGTCACGGCGCAGGGGCGACCTCCGCTGGTGACGGCGCAATGCGGCGAGCAGGCGACGCTCCGCCAACTGTCGCTGGCCGGGGTCGATCGGTCCGTCGCCGACGGCGGTGATGGTCTCAGCCGGCGCTGGGAGCGGGGCGCCCGCCCTCGATGGCAATCCGAATCGCCTGCGCCTCCTCGTCGGAGAGCTGGTGCGTGGACTCGCCACTCTCGACCGGCTTGGCGAAGACACGCGTCTGTCCGCGCCCATGCAGGCTGCTCAGCACGATCCCGTCGCGACGGTCGTCGAGCAGCGCGATCGCGAAGCTCTGGTCGGAGCCGGTGTCCTCGAATGGGTTGAAGCGCACGATCCCGACGTGCTGGAGGCTGCCGCGCGAGCGGACCTCGAGCGTCTCGTACAGGTCGTTCAGCTCCTCCATCTTGGTCCCGACCTCGATAACCTTCCCCAGGTGGCTATCGAGCAGCTGCTGGAGTGACCCACCCTGGCTGTCGCTGACGAGTGACCGGTACGAGCTGCTGGCCTGCCGGATGCGCCTGGAATGCATGATCGCGACGACCACAAGGCCGATGATGACGACCCCCATGACGGCAAGGACGAGCGCCAGGTTGTCGAGGATGGTGCGGTTCAGGTCGGGCACAGGCGCGTTATCATACCGCCCCCAATCGGCTCGACCGGGGCCTAGCACGGAGGATCGATGGCTCGACGAGGCGGCAAGGCAGCCAATCGCCGCGACCGTCAGCGAAAGGCGCAGCGCCGGACGCTGCAGCATCCTCCGGCCCCTCCGCGACCGACGACGACGGATGGCGTCTCGGAAGCCGTTGAGGCCGCGGCGGAGCGCCGGGTGGAGTCAGCCGCCGCACCGACGGCAGCGCCAGTTCGCACCAGCCGCGCCGATCCACGCTTCGCCGTGGGTGGCCCGTCCCGACTCTCTGAGCGAGCCGCCGACGAGTACCACTACGTGCGTCGCGACCTGCGCAACATCGCCGTCCTGGTGGTGGTGATGGCCATCCTGCTGGGCGCCGCGGTGGTCGCCTTCAGCGTGCTGGGGATCGGCCCGAAGTAGCCTCCGGTTAGAGGGCCAGCTCGATCTCCATGAACGTCATCGACTGGCTCCTCGACTCTGACCCGGCCGTCCGCTGGCAGGCCATGCGCGACCTGCTCGATGCGCCGGCCGAGGAGGTCGCCGCCGAGCGCGCCCGCGTTGCCAGGGAAGGTTGGGGCGCGCAGGTGCTTGCGCTCCAGGAGGCCGACGGCCGTTGGCCACGCGCCGACACGGACCCTGAGTGGAGCGCGTTCCTCCACCTGCTGCTGCTCCTCGACCTGGGGCTGGATCCTGCGAGCAACCAGGCTGGGCGCGCGGTCGGGCTGGTGAGGGACAACCTCACCTGGCACTGGTGGGAGGACAAGCCCTTCTTCGAGGGCGAGGTTGAGCCATGCATCAACGGCCGCGTCGTGACGATCGGCGCGTACTTCGGCCAGGAAGTCCAGGGACTCGTCGACCGACTCCTCGGCGAGCAGATGGAGGATGGTGGGTGGAACTGCGAGGCCGAGAACGGGTCCACGCGGGGTTCATTCCACACGACCATCTGCGTCCTCGAGGGACTGCTCGAGCATGATCGGGCGACGGGCGACCGGCCCGAGGTGGGCGCGGCGATCAGGCGGGGGCAGGAGTACCTGCTGGCGCGGCGGTTCTTCCACCGGCTCTCGACGGGAGGAGTCATCGATCCGGCCTTCGCCCAGTTCGCTTTCCCGACCTGCTACCACTACGACGTTCTGCGCGCGCTCGGCCACATGCGGCTCGCCGGCGTCGTCCCGGACCAGCGGATGACCGAGGCGATCGCGCTGGTGGAGTCGAAGCGCGACGCCGATGGCCGTTGGTCGCTCGAGCACTGGCACGAAGACAACGTCCTGATCCCCATGGAGGAACTCGGCATGCCGAGCCGATGGGTCACGCCCCGCGCGCTGCGCGTGCTTCGCTGGGCGAACGGCGGCTAGGGGAAGGGCTTGTCGCCAGCCGGTCGCTGAGCCTTCCGGCTCTCGAGCCGTTGCCGCCGCAGGCGCTGCAAGCGCTCCCCGATCTGGATCTCCATCCCCTGGTCGCTGGGCTCGTAGAAGACGCGACCGGCGAGGGCATCGGGCAGGTACTGCTGCTCGACGTCGGCCGATTCGAAGTCGTGCGGGTAGAGGTAGCCCTTGCCGTAGTCATGCTCCTTCGCCAGCCTCCGGTGCGCGGCAGGGCGCAAATGCAGCGGGACCGGCAGGCGGCCCTTCTCCTCGACCTCGGCCAGCGCCGCGAAGTAGGCCGCCCCGGCTCGGTTCGACTTCGGGGCCGATGCAACGTAGGCCGCCGCCTGGGCGAGGGCGTACTGCGCCTCCGGGAGGCCGATCATCTCGGTCGCCTGCATCGCGGCAACCGCGATCTGCAGCGCGCGCGGGTCGGCGTTGCCGACGTCCTCGCTGGCCGCGATCACGATCCGCCGCGCGATGAAGGTCGGATCCTCCCCCGCTGCGACCATGCTCGCGCACCAGTACAGCGCCGCGTCCGGATCATTGCCGCGCATGGACTTTATGAAGGCCGATGCCGCCTCGTAATGCTGGTCCCCGACGCGGTCGTAGGCCAGCAGACGCTGCTGTGCCGCCTCCGCGATCGTCTCTCGGCTGATCGACTCGCCGTCGGCCGCTACCGCGGCAGCAGCCTCGACGATATTCAGCGCCTGGCGCGCGTCGCCGCTTGACAGCTCGAGGAGTGCGGTCATCGCATCGTCCGCAAGGGCGACCCGCCGGGCCAGCCCGCGCTCGTCGGCGATGGCGCGGACGACGATCTCGCGCACCTCATCAGGCCCCAACGGCTCGAGGCGGTAGACCCGCAGCCGTGACAGGAGCGGCGAGTTGATCTCGTAGTACGGGTTCTCTGTGGTCGCGCCGATCAGCACGATGGTGCCGTCCTCGACGTGCGGCAGGAGCGCATCCTGCTGGCTCTTGTTGAACCGATGCAGCTCGTCGATGAACACGACGGTCATGACTCCGGCGGCACGTGCCTCTCTGGCCTCGGCGAACAGCTTGCGCAGGTCAGCGACTCCACTGGTCACCGCGCTGATCTGGTGCCAGGCACCTCCAGCCCGCTCTGCGAGCAGCCGGGCGAGGGTCGTCTTGCCGGAGCCGGGCGGCCCCCATAGCAGGATGCTGGTCAGGTATCCCGGCTTCACGACACGGGAGAGGGCACCGTGCTCACCAACCAGGTGTGCCTGGCCCACGAACTCGGACAGGTCGCGCGGGCGCATTCTGGCGGCGAGCGGTGCGTCGGTTGCCGGCTCCTCCCTGAACAGCGGGTCGGTGAGGTTCACGGGCATGAACAGCATGATGACTCAGTGAGGATCAGGCGGGTTCGCCTGCACGCTGCCGATCGCTGCGGTCCTGGAGCGGTTCGAGGGAATCGTCGACGAGTTGCTAGCCAGCCTACCCGTCGCCGTTGTGCGCCAGTCGTCAACGTCGCCCGGAGCTAGTCGAGCGAGCTCTGCTCGTTCGTGGGCCTACTCCCGGCTGGCGGGCTGACTGCGCGGGGCCCGGGGTCAGCGCTTACTCCTTGTCTTGGGGTAGCGGATCACGGCTCAGCTGGGCTTCGTAGATCTGACGGGGACCGCTGATACCCTTGAATTCTCGACTACCCCGGTCCATGAAGAACACATCTGCACCGGCCGCTAGCTCCCGCGTCGTTGCCGACACGAGCACTTGGCCAGGACCAGCGGTGTCCATGATCCGTGCCGCTAGGTGCACCCCAAGGCCGCGCAGATCGCCAGCTGTCAGCTCGACCTCGCCGCTGTGCAAGCCGGCCCAGATCTCGATACCAAGCCGGTGCGCTGCGGCTGAGACTGCCAGCGCGCATGCGACTCCACGCGCAGGCCCATCGAACGTGGCGAGGAAGCCATCTCCGGTCATCTTCACCTCACGCCCGTGGTGCAGCTCCAGGAGGCTGCGCACGTCCTCGTGGTGCGTGGACAGGAGCTGCTTCCAAGCTCGGTCGCCGAGCCGTTCGGCTTCGGCTGTCGAGCCGACGATGTCGGTGAAGAGCATGGTGGTCAGCACCCGGTCGCCGGGCTCTGGCGGTTTCGCCCAGCCGGCAATGCCCTGGAAATCGATCGACACGTCCGGCTCATCGCCGAGCACCCAGGCATCATGGCCGGGCGCGATGTCGTAGACCTCGCCCGGCTCGACTTCCCTGACCTCTCCGTCTCGCGACTCGATGCCAAGATGCCCCGACACGAGGACCGAGACGTGGTGGAATTCGCAGCGCTCTGTTCCCACGATCGGCCTGACATGGACTGACATCGCCAGCCGGGTTCGAGCACCTCGCGGCCCAGGGTCAATGCCCCAACCGTCACCACGCTCGCATTGCCGTGCTCGAAGGCCACCAGCTCATCCGGCTGCAGGAAGTTCCTGATCTCGATGCCGGCCATCTACGGGAGTGTGGCGACGGCTATCGGTTCGCGTCAACAGGGCTGGGCGGGAAGGAAGCGGCAGGCTGATCGGCCGGGGTCGCCTGCACGCTACCGATCGCCGCGGGCGCATTTCCGCTGGTGGCTGTGCTACCGTGGCGTCGCGTGGTCACGACGGCGGACGTTGCGATCGTGGGAGCCCGGATTGGCGGCTCAGTGACAGCGGCCCTCCTCGGTGAGGCCGGGTATCGAGTCCTGCTGATCGATGCAACAACGTTTCCCAGTGACACGATCTCAAACCCACTTCTTCCGAGGCGGCGGCTTCGGGTCAGTCCTCGTGCGGCTAGGACTGCTCGACGCGGTCCTCGCCCTTGGCCCGCCTCGCCTTACGCACCAGTACGACTTTCGCCGCAATGACCCGACCCCGGCGGTCGGTGGACCGCAAGACCCCGGAGAGCTCGGCTATTGCCTGTCCGTCCGCCGCCGGCCGCTGGATCATCTGCTCGTCGAGCGAGCGCGCGAGACCCCCGGCGTGGACGTCTGGGAGGGGGCGAATGCTCGCTCGGTGCTCCGGGACGGCGAGCGCGTCAGCGGATTGACCGTCGAGCGTGGTGGGGTCAGCCATGAGATTAGGGCGCAGGTTGTCATTGGTGCCGACGGGCGCGCCTCGGCGCTCGCTCGCGGGATCAACGCGCCCGTCGAACGGCGCGAGACGGCAGCTCGCGCGATGTACTACCGGTACGTGCGTGGCTGGCGGGGTCCCGAGGGCTTCTGCAACGGCCCGGAGTTCTCGTTCCAAGGTGATGAGATCGTGTATGCATTTCCCAGCGATGACGACCTAACCTGCATCGCGGTATCGGTCAACCTCGACGTGTTCACCACGTTCCGACGGGCACCCGAGGCAATGTTCGCCGAGCGGATCGCCGCCCATCCCGGGCTGGCAAGGCGCTACCAGGCATCGAGGCCGGAAGGCCGCATGCTCGGGTCGGGGCCGAAGGATGCGCTCGTCCGCACCCCGGCGGGTCTAGGCTGGGCGCTGGTCGAGGATGCCTCGCTAAACCAGGATCCATGGACGGGCCTCGGCATGGACAACGCCGGGTTACACGCGGTTTTCCTGGCGGAAGCCGTCGATGCATGGCTGTCCGGCCGATCGGACGAAGACGATGCGTTCGCGCACTATCGCAGCCGGCGCGACGAGCACGCGATGCCGGGCTTCATCATGACCGCCGAGTTGGGGCGTGATCTGTCGGCGCTGCCAGGCGACTGATCTCCCACGAGGCGCACACGACCCCTGCACGCCGCTCACTGCGGGCCGGGGTCGCCTGCACGCTACCGATCGCCGCGGCTGTCTCCACTCAAGCTCTGCGCGCCGTCAACGTCGCCCCGGCCAAGACTGACATTCCACCCGCGGGCTCCTTTGGCCTGTCGGTGGGCTGGTTAGCGGCGATGGGCGGCCGCATACTCCACCGATTCGCGGTTGAGTGCGGACCGCCTCGTCATTGGGAAAGGAGAGGTTGGGATGTCGTTGCTTCAGGAGCAGGGCTTCAATGTCAAGCGCGGTAAGGAGGAAGCGTTCCAGAAATGGACCACGGATAACGACGCTGCGCTAAAGAAGAGCACGACTCCGGGCGTCGAGTACCTCGGCACCTATGTCGTCGCCATGTCCTCGGAGAAGCACGCCGGCGAGTACCGGTTCCTCCTCCGGCTCGAGTCGTTCGCCGCCTTCGATGCCTCCCATGAAGCAGTCCGCGACGAGAAGAGCGAATGGGGCCGGCTGAATCGAGAAGCGACCGCGTTCCTGGATCTGCCCATCGGTGCGGAGTTCAGCTCCTCGGTCTATCGTCCATTGATTGAATCTGTAATCTGGGACGTGAGCTGAAGGTTTGGCTGGTGGGTTGGCTGGGGAGGCCAGCCGCTCACGGTCCTTTCTGATCGGAATCGTGCCCCCGCTCTAGGGCCGGGGTCGGCTGCACGCTACCGACCGCCGGGCCGTCGCCGCTCGCCTCGAATTATGGGCAGGCCGACATCCATCAGCTATCGGTCTCTGACCGCCAATGCCAGCCTAGACAGCCTCGGGCTCGACAGGCGCCCGCAGAGACAGCACGAGGTGGAGTGCATCGGTCGCACTCGCGAGGCGCCTGCCGATACACGACACGAGGAGGGCCTCGTCGTACACCGGCGGGATCGCCACCTTTCGGTCGAGCTCTGCCATGACTCCTGCGAGCCACGCGAAGTTCTCTCCGATCGTTGCATCGCCATCTAGTTCACGCGCAGCCAGGATGGCCGGCCTGAGAGCTACCCACCAGACCTCGCAGACGTTCCCCATCTGCTCCCACCAGGTGGCGGCTGACGTGCTGGGTCCGGACGAGGAGCCCGACAGTCTCCCAGTAGTCGAGCATGATGACGGTGACGCCCTGCGGCAACTTCGCTGGGTCCGTTCCGTCGCGCAGCAGGCGCAGCAGCTCCACGCGGCAGCGCAACAACCGTTCAGAACCCCACTCCTGGATCATCGAGCGGAGCTGCTCGAAAGCACTCGCACTCGCCTGAAGCCGGAGCTGGCGGTAGAGACCAAGCAGTGAGACCGCAACGACGACGAGTTGGAGCATGGTCCAGAACCACTCCGACCCCGGACCGATGAATGCCATGCCGTCGGTGTTGATGAATTGCACGTCCGCTCCCTCCGCTACTTTGCGAGGTAGACACAATGCTGAGCACGCGCGGCCGGCACAAGAGCAGCGCGATTCAATGCGGCCGGCGTCGCCTGCACGCTACCGATCGCCGCGGCCGGTGCCGCTCGAGCTCTTCGCGCCGCTTATCGGCGAACTGCGCGGACCAAGAGGATCAGCACCACTAGCAGGCCATCGGCGACGCACAGGTCCCCTACGGAATTGTCGACTGCACCCGCTCGAGACTCTCGTTCCCTAATCGCAGGAGACGTCGTGTACAACGACTCCGCCAGAGTTGAAGTGTGCGTTCCAAGGCGGCATCTCCAGCCCGCCAATCACGACCTCGGTCTTCCGGTGGCGGACGCGCCAGTGTCAAGTAGTCCCAAGGTCATCTGGGGGTCGGTCCGCGGCGTCCTGACGTCTGATTAGGTCGTCAATCACACGACGCAGTCGGTGCCTCCATCGGAAGCCCTACCGGGACGAGAAGCTCGTCAAGCTCGAGCCGCAACTGGGCTAGCAGGCCACGCGGTTTGCGCTCGTAGGCGCCACGTACTCATCCTGCTTGGCAGCTACCGGCCGGCGATGTAATACAGGCGGAGTCCATCCGCCGTCCGCGCAAGTCCCGGCCCACTTTCGCAACCAGACCTGGTGATCGGCGGCATTTAGACCCCCCAATGAATGTGTCGGACGAAGGTACGATCACGCGAGCCAACACACTGACCGGTGTAAGGAGGACGATCCCCTGCGCATCCTGGTTGTCGAGGATGAAGCGGCCATCGCCGGCGCAGTCAAGACGGCGCTGGCAGCCGATGGTCATGCTGCGGACGTCGTTGGCGATGGGCGGCACGCCCTCGAATGGGCCGATACATACGCCTACGACCTCGTGATCCTCGACGTTATCCTCCCCGGCCTCGACGGCTTCGCGACGTGTTCGACGCTGCGGAACACCGGATTCTCGGCGCCGATCCTCATGCTCACCGCGCTCGACGAGGTCCGGGATCGCGTCAACGGGCTCGATCGCGGCGCCGACGACTACCTCGCCAAGCCCTTCAGCATGGACGAGCTTCGAGCGCGAGTACGTGCGCTCGGACGTCGCCGGTCCGATGACCGAGCACCTCGCACGCAGGTCGGCGACCTAGAGATGGAAGCGGCGACGCTCGGCGTGTGGCGCGGCGGCCGGAAGATCCGGCTCACCGCGCGCGAGTTCGCGCTCCTCGAGCTCCTCGCTCGTCATCCCGGCCAGGTCTTCGCGCGCGAACGTCTCATCGACTCGCTCTGGGGCGCGGACTACGCTCCAGAGTCGAACATCGTCGAGGTCTACATCCGGGCCCTGCGACGAAAGGTTGACGAAGGGCGTCGTGATGGGCTGATTGAGACGGTTCGCGGCTCTGGCTACCGCATCAGAGCGCCGGAGGCAACCTGATGTTCGACCGGACGCGGCTTCGCCTGACGCTGCTCTACATCTTGCTGTTCGCCTTCGTACTTGCCGTCTTCAGCCTTGTCTTCTACATCGGCGTCGCAACCGCCCTGGGACCAACCTTCGACATCGGCCCCGAGCTCACAAACGCACAGGTCGCGGAGATCGCGTACCAGGCCACGGTTGATCGACTTCGCCTTGCGCTGATCGGGGCAGACCTCGTTGCGATCATCTTGGTCGGCGCCGCCGCGTGGATCCTGGCGTCGCGCACGCTGCGCCCGATCGCCGAGGCGCATGCTCGCCAGCGTCGCTTCGTCGCTGACGCCTCCCACGAGATGCGGACCCCATTGGCAGCCATCCGCGCATCCGCGGAGGGAGGGCTGGCAGGCCCCGTGTCCGCTGAGCACCTGCAGGCCGCGCTGGCTATGGTCGTGGAGTCTGCCGACAGGTTGTCGCAATTGACCAATGACCTGCTGCTCCTGGCGCGGGCCGACGAGCTACCGTCCGGCAAGCCGACCGCGCCGATCGACCTCTCTGTCGTCGTCGCCGAAGCGGTCGAGGCGCACGCGGCCGCCAGCCCCGCAGTGCCGAGTGCGCGGATGACCCTCGACCCAGACCTGCAGGTGACGGCCGATCCCGCCGAAGTCGGCCGGATCGTCGCCAACCTGCTCGACAACGCATTCCGGTATGGCGGGTCGGTGGCAATGCCACCGCGCGTCGTAACTCGCGCAATCGACAATGACGCGGTGGTGGAGATCGTTGATTCTGGTCCTGGCATCGCGGCCGCGGACCTCGAGCGGATCTTCGATCCGTTCCATCGCTTGCATGCCGATGCCGGTACACCGCAGGGCAGCGGACTAGGGCTCTCGATCGCACGAAGCCTCGCCCGACGCAACGGCTGTCGCCTGACGGTGGCTAGCCGTCCAGGCGAGGGATCCACGTTCCGCCTTTCGCTACCACGCTTCAGGTGACGTTCATCTCGATCGGCAATACCTCGGGGTGACACGCCGGCAGTCGCCGGCAGCACGCGAGGTTCCGCAGTTGATGCACGTTTCCAACCACGTCGATCGGCTTCGCCCAGTATTCCTGATCGTGGCCGCCGGGCTCCTGGCGACCGCCTGCAGCAGCACCGGTTCGTCGTCTCCGGGCGCAAGCGCGGTCGGTTCCACTGGTGAGAATCCAAGCGAGTCTCCGGTGCCCGAAGCGAGTGGCGGAGCGATCAGTGGCGACGTCCCGGACAACGCCGTCTTCCTCACCTACCACGGTACGAATCCGACCTTCTCGATCCAGCATGTCGAGGGGTGGCAGGTCACCCCGCAGCCGGACGGGGTCGTGATCCGCGACAAGGACAGCAGCGAAACCGTTGCCATCGTGGGCGCCCAGGCGGACGTCGCCGGATACGTCACCTCCACTGACCTGCCGGCTCTGCAGGCGCAAGCTGGCTTCCAGCTCGTCAAGCGCGACACCGTGCAAATCGGAAGCTCAACCTACGTTCACCTCGTGATCCATGCGACGTCGCCACCGGACACGGTTACCGGCAAGCAGGTGCCCTTGACGGTTGACCGCTATTACGTGCCGGGTGCGGCGGGCTTGGCGGTCGTCAGCCTCGCTACCCCGGACGGCGTCGACAATGTCGATGCCTTCCTCCGGATGATCACCAGCTTCGCGTGGTCGTGAGCGTCGCCGTCCCGGCTGAAGCTCCGGGCCAGGCGGGTACGGCGATCATTCAGCTCGTCGACGTCATCCGGGTCTACCGCGAAGGAGACGTCGAAACAACTGCCCTGCGTGGGATCGACCTCGAGATTGCCCCCGGCGAGTTCGTAGCGATCATGGGTCGATCCGGATCCGGCAAGTCGACGCTACTGCAGCTGCTGGCCGGATCCGACCGTCCGACGGCGGGCCACGTCATCGTCGCCGGCATCGACCTGTCACGCGCGGACGAGGACGAGCGGGCGAGGCTCCGCGGCGCCCATGTCGGGATCGTCTTTCAGAGCCAGAACCTCGTCCCGTTTCTCGCTCTGGAAGAGAATATCCAGCTGAGTGCCGAACTGGCCGGTCGACCCGTCGACGCTGCCGGTGCGCGGGCGATCCTCGCGCGCGTGGGGCTCGAGGGTCGTGAGCGCCACCGCCCGGCCCAGCTGTCCGGTGGCGAGCAACAGCGTGCCGCACTTGCGGCTGTCCTCGTCACCAGGGCGCCGATCCTGCTCGCCGACGAGATCACCGGCGAGCTCGACTCGACGAGCGCGGAGCGCCTCCTGGATCTATTGGTCGAGGTGCATCGCGCAGCGAAGATGACGCTGGTGCTGGCCACCCACGATCCTGAAGTGGCCGCGCGGGCCGACCGGCTGGTCGAACTGCGCGACGGTCGAGTCGTTGCCGATCGGAGGCTGCTGTGAGGGTGATCTCGTGTCGCGGAGTGACGCGGCGCTATCACGGGCGCGGTGTCGAGCCAGTGGTGGCGGTCGCCGATGTCGACCTCGAGATCGAGGAGGCGAGCTTCGTCGCCATCGAAGGACCATCGGGTTCGGGCAAGACGACCCTGCTTGGCCTGATCGCGGGTCTCGAGCCGCCTGACGCGGGGGAGATCATCATGCTCGGGCACGACCTGTCGCGCCTCACCGCCGCAGAACGGGCGCGGCTTCGCCAGCAGCGCATCGGCATTGTCTTTCAGTCGTTCGGCCTGATCGCCAGCCTGCGGGCCGGCGACAACGTGGCACTTCCACTGGCCCTGGCGGGGGTGCCCGAGCGCCAGCGAGAAGACAGGGCGCGATCCGCCCTCGCAGAGGTCGGGCTGGAATCGGCCTTTGCAGCTCGGATCGACGAGCTATCGGGCGGCGAACGGCAGCGCGTTGGCATCGCCCGGGCGGTCGTGATCGATCCCGCAATCATCCTCGCCGACGAGCCAACCGGGAGCCTCGACGAAGAGAACGGAGCGGGCGTGCTGCAGTTGCTCACCGACGCCGTTCAGCAGCGTAAGGCCAGCCTGGTGCTGGTGACCCATGACCCGACTAGCGCGGCTCTTGCGGATCGGCACTATCGCATGCGCGACGGACACCTGACAGCGGCGGTGCCGGCATGACCCTATTTCGTCATGCCCTGCGCCTCATCGTTCGGGAGCCACGCCGATCGCTCGCCGCCATCGTCGGCGTGGTCATCGCATCCGCGCTGACCACCAGCGTCCTCCTTTTCGGCGCTGCGTCGGGCAGCACCGTCACGCGCCGAGCGCTCGCCGATCTGCCGGTTGACGGCCAGGTCGTGCTGACCGGCCCCGCCCACAGCGCCGGCTCGGAGGCGATCCTCAACGTCGATCCCGCCGTCAAGACCGTTTCGCTCTTCGACCTCGCCCATTTTGAGAGCGCCGCGACGAACAAGGCGGGGACGGCGACACAGACGAGCACCGGAGTGCTGCTCGGAATCGATCCGTCCTACACCGCGGCTACCGGCCTGTTTGCCCTCTCCTCGGGGACGGTTGCGCCCGGCCAGATCGTTATCAGCCGCGACCTCGCGTCCAACCTGGGTGCCGTCCCGGGCGACACCATCGCCTTCGCGCTTCCGGGCGCCGCATCGGTCAGGCTGCAGGTGTCCGGCATTGTCTCGATTGTGGGAGCCGATCTCGTCCTCGGCCCGATCGACGCGGCCCACAGGGCTGCCGGAGCGAACCCACCTGTCAACGTGGCCGTGATCGGTCGCGCGGACCTCGAGGCCATGGTGCTGCCGAAGATCCCCGCAACTGCGACCGCGACGGACCCCTCGTCGGCCGGGTCAAATCCCGCGGGGTTGCCTGTCTTCGCCGCAGAGCCTGCCGTGCGACGGGAGCTCCACGTCCAGCTCGACCATGCGCAGCTCCCCGGCGACCCCATCGCGGCACAGACGTGGCTCGACACGGTCCGCCGCCGGATCGAGCGCGAGGGGGCGGGAAGCTTCCTGTGGGTCGACGATGCGGGTGCCTCGCTTGAGCCGCTCGCCGCGGATCTGGCCTGGGGCCAGATCCTGTTCATCTTCCTTGCCTTGCCCGGCATCCTGCTGGCACTCGCCCTGTCCCGACTGGCAGCCGACGCGACCGCCGACACGACTCGCCGGCACGCCGCCCTGCTGCGAGCGCGCGGCGCCACCGGGCGGCGGCTTTTCAAGGTGTTCGCGGGTGCCACCTTGCTGGTGGCCCTGGGGGGGTCGGCACTGGGCGTGGCCATCGGCGCAGTCGTCGGGGTCACCCTGTCCGGCACGGATCTGGCGTCCGCCGGCCTGTCCGCCGCGCTGCTCGGCGGTGGGATCGTCTCCGTCGGCCTGACCACCCTCCTGGCGACGACCGCCGCCATCCTGCCCTTGCGAGCCCAGCTCGCGGAGGAGGTCGCGTCCGGTCGCCAGGAGCTCCAGCAGAGCCGCGCGCCGTTGTGGCAGCGGCTCTTCCTGGACATCCTTGCGATCGGCGCCGGCGCCGTGGTCTACGTCCTGGTCGGCAGATCCGGGATCCATCCGGTGCTCAACGCTGAAGGGAATCCGACCGTCACCCTGGCCTTGACGTCGTTCTTGGCGCCACTCCTGTTCTGGGTCGGCGGGACGCTACTACTGCTACGCGCCACCAGCTGGAGCTTGCGGCGCAGCGGGCGCATCGCCAAGGTACTAGGATGCCTGCTCGGTCCCGGCGGCGATCTCGCGGGTCGATCGCTGGTTGCCCGAGCGACGGCGGCGTCTCGAGCGATCGTCGTCCTGGCCCTGGCAGTTGGCTTCGCGACGAGCGTCCTCATCTTTGACGCGACCTATCGCCAGCAGCAACGTGTCGACGCCCAGCTCAGCCTTGGCGCCGATCTCAAAGCCACTCCCAGCCAGTCCGCGACCGCGTCGGCAGTGAAGCAGTTGGCGGGGCCGGGAGTTGCCCGAGCCACGCCGTTTGTCGATCGGGTCGTCTACGTGGGGCCGGAGGCACAGGACCTCCTCGCGATCGACGCGGCTGCGCTTCCTGCGGTTGCGCCCCTGGCGGATTCGTTCTTTGCAGGCTCGACCGCCGCTGATGCCATGAACGCCTTGCGCGCTCGTCCTGACGCGATTCTCGTGTCGGCTGAGACAGCCAAGGATTACAGCATCGTGCCGGGCGACAAGATTCTAGTCCGCGTACCGGACGCCACCGGCACCCTGCAGACAGTGACGTTCACCATGGCCGGCATCGCGCTCGAGTTCCCAACCGCGCCGAAGGATGCCTTCCTGGTGGCGAATCTGTCGTACGTCGCGGCGCAGACAGGCAACGATGGGATCACGTTCGTGCTGGCTCGCGCGGATGGCGATATCAATGCGGCGTCGGCGCGCCTCGCGCGTCGCCTGGGCGGAACGTGGCAGGTCACCGACCTCGGCGCCACGACAGCCCGGCTGGCCAACAGCATCACCTCGGTTGATCTGTCGAGCCTCGTGTCGCTCGACATCGCCTTCGCGGTGCTCATCGCAGGCGTCGGCGTCGCCCTCTTCCTCCTTGCCGGCCTGGCCGAGCGACGTCGCGAGCTCGCGACCCTGATCGCGATCGGGGCGGAGCCCGGGCAGGTCAGAGCCTCGATGATCGGGGAGGCATTCTTCATTGGCGCCGCCGGCATCGTCACCGGCCTGTTGACCGGCGGACTGGTAGGGATGGCGCTATTGCAGGTCCTCGCCGGTGTGTTCGATCCTCCGGCTGATAGTCCTGCGGTCCCGCTGGCACTCATCGGCGCAATGACAACGACAATCGTGGCCGTCACCTATGCCGCTCTCCTGGTTGCTGATCGTGGCCTGTCAAGACTCAGCGTGGTGGCTGCGCTGCGGGAGCAATGACTCATCTCCGCTCAGGCCGCCCGGATCAATTGGGGTAGGGTCACCGGGTGCTGACCTTCCCGATGGCCAACTCCAATCCCCTGCTCTGGTTCTTCGGAGGTCCAGTTGAGCGCTTCATTGCAGGCTGGGCACTCGCAACGGCCATCCAACTTTGGTTGCGACCAAGGCCCATCAAATAGGGGGCACGGGACTTCGGGCGAGAGGGCCGGGGTCGCCTGCACGCTACCGATCGCCGCGGCCGTCCACTAGGCTGAGGCGAGCAGGGCTTCCATCTCGTGCAGGACCAAGCCGGGCTGCTCCAGCCACGCAATATGGCCGATGCCTGTGCCGCCTGACCGATCCGCCAGCAGCCGGGCCAGGGTCGTCTTGCCGGAGCCGGGCGGCCCCCACAGCACCATGCTCGGCGCGTACCCCGGCTGCACGACCTTGGACAGTGCGCCCTCGGGCCCGACCATGGGCTCCTGGCCGACGAACTCCTCGAGCGTCCGCGGCCGCATGCGGGCGGCGAGCGGCGCATCGCTTTCGGCGCCCTCGGCGAAGAGCGGCTCGGTGACGGAGGTCGGTGGCCCGCTAGATGGAGGCCTACGGGGCATCGGTCAGTTCCATCGGCCGATTATGATGCCGGCCATGGAACAGAATCTGCGCGTCCCCGGGCCTACCCCCCTTCCGAGGGAGGCGCTCGAAGCCCAATCGGTGCCGATGATCGATCACCGCGGAACCGAGTTCGGGGAGCTGCTCCGCGAGATCAGCGCCGGCCTGGCCGAGCTGATCGGTACGCGCGGAGAGGTGCTGCTGCTGACCGGCTCTGGCTCCGGGGCGCTGGAGGCAGCCGTCGTCAATACGCTCTCGCCGGGTGACCGGGTGCTCGCCGTGACCATCGGCTCATTCGGCGACCGGTTTGCCAAGATCGCCTCGGCCTTCGGGGCAGAGGTCGAGCGCTTCGAGATCCCGTGGGGCGAGGCCGCCGACCCGCAGGCCATCGCGCAGCACCTCGCGACGAATCCGGCGTACCGGGCGGTGCTGCTCACGCACAACGAGACCTCCACGGGGGTCACCAACCCGCTCCGCGAGCTGGTCGAGGCTGTCCACAACGCGCCGGGAGATCCGTTGGTGCTGGTCGACGGCATCAGCGGACTGGGCGCGATGCCGTTCGAGATGGACGCCTGGGCGATCGACATGGTGGTGAGCGCCAGCCAGAAGGCCTGGATGGGGTCGCCGGGGATCGCCATTGCCGCGCTCGGAGAGCGGGCGTGGACGGCCAATGAGTCCGCACGCATGCCACGGGCCTATTGGGACCTGGCCGAGGCGCGCAAGTGGGCCGAGAAGGGTCAGACCCCGTGGACCCCGGCGGTGAGCGTCCTGTTCGGCCTGCGGGTCGGCGTTCGCCGCCTGCTGGACGAGGGTCGGGAGCAGACCTGGGCCAGGCATGCCGCCATTGCCGCGGCCGTGCACGCCGGCCTGGAGGCACTCGACCTGCGACTCGTGGCCGCCCCGGGGGATCGGTCCAGCACCGTCACCGCCGCCTGGCTGCCCGATGGCCTCGAGTGGGCGCCATTCAACGCCGCCATGCGTGCCAAGGGGCTGATCGTGGCGGGCGGCCAGGGGGCATGGGCCGGCCGCATCCTGCGATTCGGCCACATGGGCGGAGTGGGCATTGACGAGATGATGGACGCGGTCCGCACCATGGGCGAGACGCTTGCCGAGCATGGCCGCCAGACCGATCCGCCCGCGGCGGTGCGTGCCATGCGTGAAGTCTTCGAGGCGAGGCAACCGGCCCCGGTCGGCTGAGCTAGCTGGCGCCCCCCAGGAGCGAACGGAGCCGCCTGCGCAGCGTCAGCCACAGGAGCGGCAGCTGCAGCCGGCTCCAGGCACGCTCGATGCGTGCGATGACCTCCGACGACATGGACCGGCCGGAGTAGCTCTGCCAGACCTTGCCGTCGGCGATGTCGTGGATCTCGACGCGGCGCCCCGGGATCTGCCGCTCCAGCCAGCCGGCGTATTCGTAGACGGTCTCCGAAGGTCGCTGCGCGACGCCGGCGCGATCCGCGGCGAAGGCGAGGCGTTGCCACTGCCGATCGCCGGGCGCCAGGAACCGGAACCGATGGCGACCGCGGAGCAGCCGCCACCCGGCGAAGGCCAGCAGCAGGATCAGCAGCACGACGAAAATCCACCCGTTGTTGATGCGTGAAGCGTCGGTCGGGCGCTGGCCTCCCGGAGCAAACCCACCGTCGACCGGCTCGAACGATGGGAGACTCGAAATGGTGCCAGTGTTCTCGTCCTCCGGGATGCGCCGCCCCGGATCGATCTGGCCGTTGGCCGGGGGAGGCGGCGGGACGACGCCCGTACCTGGCGCCCGCAGCACCGGCGCAATCGACTTGGTGGCCTCAAAGATCTGCCAGCCGTAGCCCGGGAAGAAGATCTCCGCCCAGGCGTGAGCGTTCTTGTCGCGGACCTGGTAGACGCCCGGCTCGCTCCGCTCTCCCGGCGCGTAGCCGACCGCCACGCGCGCCGGCAGTCCCAACGTCCGCGCCATGACCGCCATGGTTGTGGCGAAGTACTCGCAGTAGCCGACCTGCCCATCGGGGTCGAACAGGAAGAAGTCGACCAGGTCCCGGTTCGGGTCCGACGGGAGCGCTGCCACGGTCTTGTAGGTGAAGCGCGAATCGGTCCGCAGGTAGTCGGCCAGGGCCCTGGCCTCGTGGTACGGGTCCGTGGCGCCGGCGGCGTTGACCACGCGGCGGGCCTCGTCGGCCGTGCGCTGCGTCGCTGCGGCGGTGCCGGCATAGGTGGCCAAGATCTCGGGTGGGTAGTCCGTCCCCGCCCCCACCAGCATCGCCTCGGTTGCGGTCGAGATGGCCGCGGTGATCTGGTAGCCCTTGCCCTCCTCCAGGACCACGCCGGACTGCAATGCGCCGAGCAGCGGCAGGCCGTTGGGCTCGTGAACCACGAGCGGGGCGAAGGCAGTCGTCGGGTAGCCGGGGGTGAACACGTTGCGCCCGGCGCTGCGCTGCACCTCGACCGTGACCGTCTCGATCGTGAATGAGGTCGGCGCCAGCGGACGTTCAGGACTGTAGCCGGGGAAGATCCGGTCGCCGGCGGCGACCCGCCGGTTCGGGCCGTCGCTGCTGGACCAGCCGTGCCCGGTGTAGATGTCATAGGTGACGGTGCGCATGTAGTAGCCGCGCGTCGAGCCCACCGTCATGACGGGATCGTCTCTGCTGGACCAGCTACCGGCAACCCGGAAGGAGGAGCCGAACGAGGTCCCCTTGATGCGGGAGTCGGTGCCGGCGAGGCCGCCGAAGGCCCCCTCGAACTGGTTGCGTACATCCGACCACAGGCCGTCGAGATTGCTCCACACGCTGGTCAGCGGGGCCGCCACGGCGACGGTGGTCAGCACCCAGGCCAGGGCGATGCTGCCGGCGATGAACGTCACGCCGCTGCGCATGATCTGCCCCGGCACATCCAGGTTCTCCTTGAGACGTCGGATGCGCCAGCTCTCCTCGCGATTGACGAGTGCGATGCGGAGCCACAGCAGCAGCGCGGCCAGCGAGAAGAGCACGAGGTAGAGGAACAGGTCCGTGAACGTGGCGGACATGTTCGCGATGAGGGTGACGCCCACCAGCAGGATGCTGTCGAGGACCCGATGGTGCCGATACAGCGCGTACGCGGCGATGAAGGCGGTCACCCACATCAGCACACCGAGCCCGATGGCGTAGGGCGAAAGCTGGGGAGCGAAGCCACCGTCGACGATGATCCGGGTCCAGTCCAGCGCGTCACCGCGCAGCAGGATCAGCCGGCCCGCCTGGTCCAGCTGTGGGTGGTACTCGGCGCCGATCGTGAACAGCACGAGTCCGGCTCCCACAAACGCGGCGACGGGGAGCGTGACAGCGACGCTCAGTCGGGTCAGCCCGAGCAACGCCCCGAGCAGCGCGGCCACGACCGCGACCGGGAGCAAGTAGTCCATGTGGTTGACCCACGCCGCCCGCTGCAGGGACCACACGAGCGTGAGCAGCATCACGAGCAGGAGGGCCATGCTGGCCCAGCCCTCGCGAGGCCGCAGGAAGCGACGCAGCGGCTCAGGCACGGGTGCGCTCCCGAATGGCCGGCGAGCGGGCCCCGATCGCTCGGCGCCCGAGCACGTTGGACAGGTCGTCTCCCGCCCGCAGGAGGTGGTGCGCGATGTCGTACTCGGCCAGGGCGTGCCGTATCGCCGCAAGCTCGGCACGGCTCTCGTCGTCATCCCTTCCCGCGAAGCTGAAGCGATCGAGCAGCACCACGATCGTGCCGATCCCTCGTCGCCGCAGAGCGGCCAGTGCTCGCACCCACTCGCGATCCGTTGAGCCGGTGACGATGCAGAGGGTCATGCCCCGCCGCAGCTGCGGGAGCGTCGAGACCACCATCTCGGCGAGTGGCTGCGAGCCATCGGCCTGCACGTTGGCAAGCAGGTTCAGGATCTTCTGCTCCACCCTCGTGCCCCGATCCGGGTTGAGGTGCTGCTGACGTCGCGAGCTGACGGTGATCCCCACCGAGCGGTTCTCGGCCAGGGTGTGGACCGCGATCGAGGCGGCCGCGCTCACCGCCGTCTCGACCGACGACGACTCGGCTGGCCCGGCATGCGCGGCGCGCTGCAGGTCGAGCAGCAGCCAAAGGTCGGCGGCCTGCTCGAGGTCGAATTCCTTCACGATCAGCTCCCCGTGCCGCACGGAGCTGAGCCAGTGGATGCGGTTGATCGCGTCCCCATACACGTAAGGACGCACCGTGCTGACCAAAGGTGTCGCAGCCTCGTAGCGGCGCCGCGAGGGAGTGGTCCCGTCAACCGGCGAGGGGGGCAGGCGCCAGTGCGGCAGTGGATGGACGCGCGGGAAGACCATGATCCAGGTCGGCCGTCCCACCACCATCTCGCTGGAGAAGAGCCCGAACGGGTCACCGGTTCGAACGCGCAGCGCGCCCAGCCGGTAGCTGCCGCGACGCAGGAGCACCACCTTGGCGAGCCACTGCCGGCTCCCCCCGGCCTTCACCCCCACCACGCGGCCCGGCAATGGCGCGGGCAGGGTCGACTCGTTGGCAACCTCGACCCATGGCTTCGTCCAGCCGCTGTCGTTGTCGACCCGGTAGACCGCCTCGAGGGTGTCACCCACCTGGCTTCGCGGGTTGAGCACGTGGTAGCCGGCGCGCAGCCCGCGCAGGCCGCGGCGGGCATACCAGCGCGAGGCGAGCAGCAGGGTCGCGAGGAGGTAGACCAGGAAGAAGAGGAAGTTGATCCCGGTGCTGAACGCGGCAACGACCAGCGCCGTGCCGAAGAAGACGACCCGGAGCTGCCGTGACAGGCCCATGACAGTGCCTAGCGCGTGCCTGCGGTCGCGCTGCTGGTGGCTTCTGCGATCGGGACCTGGCCCAGGATCTCGCGAACGATGCCGTCCGGGTCAACCTCGCGCAGCGATGCCTGGCTCTTCACGATCAGCCGATGCCCAAGGACCGCCACGGCCAGGTGCTTGATGTCGTCGGGGATCACGTAGTCGCGCCCGTCGAGGGATGCCAGCGCCTGCCCGGCTCGGTACAGGTTGATGGAGCCGCGTGGCGAGGCACCGAGGTAGACGTCCGCATGCTCCCGGGTGGCGCCGGTCAGCCGCACGATGTACTCGGCAACTGCTTGGTCGACGTAGATCTCCTTGACCGCCGCCTGCATCTCCCGCAGCTCTTCGAGGTCCATGACCTGCTGCAGCTCGTCGATCGGGTGCTTCCGCTTCTGCTCGTCCAGGATGACGATCTCCTCCATCGCCTTCGGATAGCCGAGGCGCAGGCGAATCATGAAGCGGTCCAGCTGCGCCTCCGGCAGTGCGAAGGTGCCCTCGTATTCGATCGGGTTCTGGGTGGCGATCACCAGGAACGGGGTGGGCATCAGGTGGCTGACGCCGTCGATCGTCGCCTGGCGCTCCTCCATGCATTCCAGCAGGGCGCTCTGGGTCTTCGGCGTGGCCCGGTTGATCTCATCGGCCAGCACCACCTGGGCCATGATCGGTCCAGGTCGGAACTCGAACTCCTGCGTCTTCTGGTTGAAGATCGAGAGGCCCGTGACGTCCGACGGCAGGAGGTCCGGCGTGAACTGGATGCGACGGAATGTGCAGCCGATGCTTCGGCTGAGCGCCTTGGCCAGCATCGTCTTGCCGACGCCTGGCACATCCTCGATCAGGATGTGCCCCTCGCACAGCAGCGCCACCAGCGCCATCCGCACTTCCGCGTGCTTGCCGACGATGACGCGCTCGACATTGGCGACCACGCGCTCCGCCGACTCCTTGACACTCTTCACCGCGGAGACTCCCCTTGATGCGAGCCAGCGGGCGTGTCCGCCCGCGCCGAACAATACCCCAGCGCGCCGTCCACCGGGGCATTGGCGCCTGGGTTCAGCCGCCGGTGCCGACGAGCTTCAGCCACTCGGCCATCACCGCCCCGCCGATCGGAGCGGCGTGCCCCGAGCCGCTTCCGCCTCCCTCGACGATGACCGCGACCGCGATCGAGGCCAGGGCGGCGTCCTGGGCGGGAGCGAAGCCGATGAACCACGAATGCGGCTTGAGGCCGGGACCGCGTTCCGCCGTACCGGTCTTGCCGGCCGTTTGAACCCCGGAGACGCCGAAGCGCGTCACGTCACCTGCCCCCGCGTAGAGCTTTCCGATCGGTCCGAGGACCGCGTCGATCATCGCCCGCCGGACCTGATCCGCAACGCCCGACGAGATCGCCGGGTTGCCCCGTCCGCCGCCGTACGACTCGAGCACGCTGTCGGTTGGCCCGGCGGCCGGCGTTGCCGCGTGGCTGCGCAGGTCGCGCACCACGTACGGCTGGGGAACGGCACCGTGGTTGGCGATGGTCGCGGCCATTAGGGCCATCTGCATCGGCGTGACGGAGACAGCTGCCTGCCCGAAGGCGGCGCTGGCGAGCTCCACCTCGTCCCGGAACGGAGCGCAGCCGCCATCGGCCCGTGCCGAGACATATGAAGGGTCGATTGGCAGGCCGCGGACATCCGAGCCGATGCGCAGCGCCTGGCAGAAGCCGAAGCGACGCGCATAGTCGAGGTAGCGCGCGGCGCCGAGCTCCAGGCCGACGTGCGCGAAGTAGATGTTGCTGGACACCTGCAGAGCCGGCGACAGATCCCACAGCGCCGGTGCCACCGGCGCAAGGTCGTGCTCGCGGATCGTGAAGCCATTCACCACGAACCCTTCCACCTCCTCCCGGGGCTGATCCGTGAAGGTGGTCTGCGGCGTGATCGCACCGGCGTCGAGGGCGGCCGACGCTGTCAGCACCTTCATGATCGAGCCCGGCGTGTAATGGCCCTGCCGGCTCCGATCCAGGAACGGATTGTCGGCAGCGCCTGCCACCGCGTCGAAGGCCGCCTGCGCCGTGGCCGGGTCACCGGAGAAGCCGGTCGCGTCGTAGGTGGGGTTGGAGACCATCGCCAGCACCGCCCCGGTGCGCGGGTCGATCGCCACGACCGCTCCGCGGTCGGCACCCAGCTGCGCGGCGGCGAAGTCCTGCAGGCGCTGGTCGATCGTGAGTGTCAGGTCGTGGGGCTCAGGCTGGCGGGCGAGGATGTCGTTCAGCAGGTCACGCAACGGATTCGGGTCAGTGCGGCCGGTGAGGACGTCATCCCAGGCCCGCTCCACGCCCGTCGCCCCGAAACGCAGGCTGGCGTACCCCAGCAGGTGCGTGAAGACTGGATCGGTATAGGTGCGCCGGCTGATCCCGTCCGTAACCACGCTCGACGCGAGCATGCGTCCCTGCGAGTCGAAGACCGAGCCGCGGGGCAGGCTGCGGCGCGTCGCGATGACCTGCGGGTTGTCCTGCCGCGTGGCGAGCGCCTGGGCGTCGAGCACCTGCCACCACACGAGCGCGCCTGAGACGCTGGCGAAGGCGAGCAGGAGGTACACGGACAGGCGACGGACGTTGGTTGCGATCATTGCCCGCGTCCCTCGATCTGCGCATCGACGACAGAGCGGTGGCTGAT
Organism: Chloroflexota bacterium; assembly: GCA_013816405.1. Lineage (GTDB taxonomy): Bacteria > Chloroflexota > Limnocylindria > QHBO01 > QHBO01 > CF-167. The sequence goes on from JACDEL010000010.1 coordinate 28,638, forward strand.
CGCCAGCAGCAGGCCGACGATCACGAAGCAGGCGAGCAGGCTGGAGCCCCCGTAGCTGACGAATGGGAAGGTGATGCCGGTTAACGGCACCAGCTTCACGTTGCCCGCGGCGATGATCAGGGTCTGCAGGCCCAGGCTGACGGTCAGGCCCACCGCCAGCATGGCGCTGAAGTCGTCACGCGCGAGCATCGCCGTGCGGAGGCCGCGGAAGACGAGGCACATCACCAGCGCCAGCAGGGCGAAGGCACCGATCAGCCCCAGCTCCTCGGCCACTGCCGCGAAGATGAAGTCGGTGGGCAGCGCCGGGATGGGAAGGTGCCCGGAGATCGTTGGCAGCCCCTGGCCAAGCCCCTCCCCGAAGAGGCCGCCGCGACCGAAGGCGTAGAGGGCCTGCACGGTCTGATAGCCCCGGTCGCTGGGGTCGACGAACGGGTCGATCCAGTTGTCGACCCGGATCCGGACATGGCCGAACAGGTTGTAGGCGACGAAGGAGCCGGCGATGAAGAGGAGGATCCCCAGCAGGACATAGCTGCGCCGGCCGGTCGCCACGAAGAGCATCGTCAGAAAGATCCCCATGAAGAGAAGCGCCGTGCCCAGGTCGCGGCTGACGACGACGACGAGCATCACGATCACGAAGATCGCAATCATCGGCAGCAGGTAGGGCAGCGGCGGGACGCTGAATGGGCCGATGCGCGCGCTGGCGCCCGCCAGCAGGGTCCGCTTCTCGGCCAGGTAGCCGGCGATGAAGATGACGAGCACCACCTTGATCGCCTCGCCGGGCTGGAAGCCGATCGGTCCCAGGAAGATCCATAGCCGCGCGCCGTTCACCTCGCGGCCGAACAGGAAGGTGATCACCAGCAGCAGGGTCCCCGCCAGCGCCCAGGTGTACTTGTAGTGCCGCAGCACGCCATCGTCCCGAAACCGGCCGGCCAGCAGGACCATCGCGCTGACGCCGACCCCGAACCAGAGCAGCTGCGTGGTCGCCATCCCGAACCGGACGCCGAAGGCATCGGTGCCCAGCAGCTCCTGCGGGAGGCGATTCAGCATCACGATCCCGATCCCCCCCATCGTCGCCACGCAGGGCAGCAGCAGCTCATCACCGCGGTTGCCGACCAGGCGCAGCGCCAGGTGTGCGCCAAGCATCAGGCCGACATAGCCGATCGCCACAGCCATCGGTCCGGGATCGAGCGTGCTCGTCTGGGCGATGTGGGTGACGGCAAAGCCAAGCGGAACCAGGATCACCAGTGGCAGAAGGAGGCGCAGCTCCAGCGGACGCGGGACGGCGTGCATCAGCGCTCCAGGCGCATCCGGACCCGACCGATCGTCAGCTCGTCGCCGAACGAGAGCGCCACCGGCCGATCGATACGATGGCCGTTTACATACGTCCCGTTGGTGCTTCCCTGGTCCTCGATGAACCAGCTCCGCCCACGGAAGGTCAGCATCGCGTGCAGGCCGCTCACGAAGTCGTCGTCGATGAAGATGGTGCTGTTGACTTCGCGGCCGATGGAGTTGATCGGTCCCAGGGCGATCGCGCTGCCGAGCGCCGGTTCGTCGGCGGGCGACTCGACGACCGACAGCCTCCCGATCCCCGACTGGCTTGCCATCTGGGTAACCTCGGCGCTGCGCAGGTCGCGCAGCAGGGCGCGCGAGAAGCCGATGAGGATGAGGTAGAGGAGGGCAAGGAAGCCGAGCTGGAGGACGAGGAGCAGGATCCGGAGGACCTCACCGGTCATCAGCCAACCTGGAATTCGATCTCGGTGCTGCCGATCTGGATCCTGTCGCCCGGCCCCAGCGCCACCTCGCTCACGGGCTGCCCGTTGATCCACGAGCCGTTGCGGCTGCCCAGGTCGGCCAGGCTGTATGCGCCGTGCTGGAGCTTGAGCTGGCAGTGGTGGCGGCTCACCTCCGGGTCGTCGACGATCACGTCGTTGTCGCTGGCGCGGCCGATGCCGATCAGCGCTCCACCCAGGTCGAAGCGGACGCGCGGGGCACCGTTGGTGTGGACGAGCAGAAAGGCGCGTGAAGCCGAATCGGGGGTCGCCGGCGCGCTGCCCGATCGCGCCAGCACCATCGTCTGGTCCGATGGCTGCGCGGGCATCGTCTCGGGGATCGGCTCACCCGCCACGTCCACGACGTTCGCCGCTACGCGCACATCGCCGCGTGGCACGGCCGGATCGGCGACGAGGGTGACGGTGGGTCGGGCCACCAGCTGGTAGTGCTCGCGGCGAGCGCGCGACGCAGCGCCATGCGCGAGATCGTCCTCGAGGGACCCGCGGTACGGCTCGAACTCCGCGAAGTCGGCCGGGTGCAGATGCAGGTCATACCGGTTCGGGACGATGATCCCGGCCGCACTGAACGCCTTGCCGGTGTCCATCGCCCGCTCGATTCGCTTCGTGAGCAACACCGGCTGGAGGGTCGCACCGAGCCGTCCGGCCGGCGCCTCGAAGAGCCGCTCGAGGAAGGACTCGACCCGCGCGATGATGCCCATCGCCCGATCCTAGCACGGGCTGAGACCAGCTCCAGCGAGCGTGAGGAACGGGGTACCAACGGCGCGCGCGAAGGTACCAAAGCGTCCGTGGGGACGAGCGGGCACCTCTCGGTATACTCGAGACCCTGTAGTTGTTCACCGAACCGGATGCCGATTTGACCACGATGCTCGACACGCTGACCGAATCCTTCTGCGAGCGCTGCGGAACTCGCTACGAGTTCGGCGCGCCCAAGAAGCTCACGTCGATCCGCAAGACGCGCGGGGTGATCTCCGGGCTCAAGAACTACATCATGAGCCAGGACTCCCTGTCCGACTCCGTCAACGACGCCATGCGCTCCCAGGCGGAGGGGCTGGCGGCCAGGCAGCTGGATGCCTTCCACACGTCGTTCAGCTTCTGCATCAACTGCCGGCAATACACGTGCGTCAACTGCTGGAACAGCGCCGCCGGGCTGTGCCAGAGCTGCGAGCCCCTCACCGACGTCGCGCCAACCGCGCACTGGTCGGCCGACATGGAGGCTGCGACCGCGTGGCCGGCCAGCGACCTAACCGAGCCACTCCAGCTCACGAGCCTGGAGATGGCGGAGCCCACGATCGTGGACCCGCAGCCCAAGCCTGTGGTGGTGGAGGCCGAGCCGGAGCCGGAGCCTGTGGTGGTGGAGGCCGAGCCGGAGCCCGAGCCGATGGTCGTCGAAGCCGAGCCCGAGCCGGAGCCCGAACCGATGGTCGTCGAAGCCGAGCCCGAGCCGGAGCCCGAGCCGATGGTCGTCGAAGCCGAGGCCGCGCCGGAGCCCGCGCCACCGCCGATCAAGCCCCTACGGCCGATCGCTGACACCTTCGTCCACATTCCGCGCCCAGCTCCCGAGCCCCGCGATGCCGCGGCGCTCGCCGCCGACAGCGACGCGCTTGCCGCCCGGCGCGCGAAACTCGACGTGCTGGGGCTGGGCGATCCGGGAGAAGGCCCTGTCGGTCCGGAGCGAAAGGTGCTCCCCTACCGGTCCAGTGGGGCCGCGACACCGGTCGCCCGCCTCGCCGGCGGCGCGTTCTGGGATGCCTCGGCTCGCGAGGTCGCGAGCGCCATCAGCCAGGTTGGCGTGCGCAGCTGCGCCCAGTGCGAGCTGTCATTGTCGGCAACGGCGCGCTTCTGCCGCCGTTGCGGCCACCCCCAGGCCCAGTCGGCCTAGTCGCTCCCGCCCTCACTCTTGCCGGGGCCGTCGCCGGTCTTGGGGGCCGAGCCCTTGTCCCCGGCGCCGCCATCGGCCGACGACGGAACCGCCGCGCCCGCCTCTCCCGATCCGGTAGAGCCAGACCGGCCCGAGCCTGCGACGCTGCCCGAGGATGCGGAGCGCGAATCGGTCTTGTAGAACCCACCCCCCTTGAAGATGATCCCGGTGGGGTGGAAGACCCGTCGGAGCTGGCCGCCGCAACGCTCACACTCGGTCGGGCCATCCTCGAGCATCGAGTGGACCACCTCGGTGATGAAGCCGCAGCTGCGGCACTGGTAGTCGTAGGTTGGCACGGCGAACCGAGGCTCAGGCCTCGCGGCCAACCTTGCGCATCCCGCACTTCGGACAGTAGAACGCGTCTGTGCCCGATTCGAATCCGCAGTGCGCGCAGACCGAGCCGCCGCGCTCGGGACCGGTCGCCGCGCGTGTGGCGGCAGCCGCCGCCCCGAGGCTGTGGCCGGTTGCTCGAACCTGTTGGTACAGCGAGCTCAGCAGGCGGCGCGCCGTGCGCTCGGTGTCCCCGCGCTGGCCCTTCCCCCCCCAACCGACGACAGCCCGCACGATCAGGTCGCCGGAGATCTCGTCCCAGTGGCTTGCCAGCCCGCCCACGATCGCGGCGTAGTCGGGGTAGCCGCTCGTGTCGGTCTCGCCCTGGAGCAGCGCGACGGCGAGGCTGTCGACCGTCATGTCGACGGCATCGGTCGATTCGAGCACGTAGAGGGCATGCAGAGCGACCGGGCTGACCGTCGAGCGCGCAGCAATCCACTGCTGAAGCTCAGGAAGTCGCTCGATGGAGGGGGCGGCATCGGCCAGCTCGTGGCTGACCGGGTCGAGCACCTCGACCGGCCCCTCCGCCAGCGGCTCCACGACCGATGGCAGCATGGTCTTCATGCGCGGGTCCGCAGGGAGGCGCAGGCCATCGCTGCTCCTCGCCAGGAAGGCCAGCTTGAGGCTGTACTCCTGGGCCGTGATCTCCTCGATGAAGGGGGTCGGCGGAGGTGGAGGCGCGACCTCCTTGTTGCGTCGGCGGAGGAAGGACATCGACCGATTCTAGCAGCGGAGCCCGCGGACTCCCCATGCACGCATCAGCCGCCGGTCAGCAACCGGAGCTGCGCTTCCAGATCGGCGAGTCGCGATCGCTCTCGCTTGACCACCTCGGCCGGGGCACGCGACGCAAAGTCACCGGCCAGGAGGGCCTGCAGGCGTTCGATTCCGCGCTGGAGATGCGCCTCGTTGGCCGCCTTGCGGGAAGCGCCGTCGGCCGACTCCGAGGGCTCGCCCCCGAACCACGCCGCGGCTCCCGCGGTCGAGGCGACGAGCTCGGGAGGGTCCCGGTCGTCGCCCGGCGCGCGCAACTCGATCGGTTCCACCCGAGCCAGGGCGGCAAGGTAGTCGATCCCGCGCTCGATGCCGGACCGCGCGGCGACATCTGCCGGCACGACCGTCAGCGGCAGCCGAGCACCGGCGAGCGCCCCGGACTCCGTGCGCAGGTTGCGGACGCCCCTGATCAGGTCGATCAGGACCGCCATCTCCGATTCCGCTTCCATGTCGCGCTCATCGACCTCCGGCCAACGGGCCGTGATGAGCAGGTCCGTCCGAGCCGCCGCTCCCCCGTCGAATGCCGCCAGGCGCGACCAGATCTCCTCCGTCACGAACGGGACGATCGGATGGAGGAGCTGCAGCATCGTCGCCAGCGCCTCGCTCGTCGTCCGCCATGCTCGTGCCTTCTCGCGGTCGCCAATATCTGGGCGGCGCAGGTCGACCTTGGCCATCTCCAGATACCAGTCGCAATAGTCGGTCCAGGCGAACTCGTGCGCGGAGGCCGCGTATGCCGAAAGCTCGAGATCGTCGAGCTGGCGGGTGGCGCGCTCGGTCGCCTCTGCCAGCCGTGAACGGATCCATCGCTCGGCCAGGGTGGGCTCACCCTCCGATGCAGCGAGCGGCTCCGGACGCGAGCCGAGGACGAATCGCGCCGCGTTCCACAGCTTGTTGGTGAAGTTGCGCGCCCCCTCCAACTTTCCCTCGGTCAGCCGCTGGTCCGCGCCAGGGGAGGTGCCCACCGTCAGCGCGAAGCGGAGCGCATCGGCCCCGATCTCCTCGATCAGCTCGAGCGGATCCGCCGTGTTGCCCTTGGTCTTGCTCATCTTGATGCCGCCGGTGGCGCGCACGAGCCCGTGCAGGTAGACCGTGTGGAACGGCTCGGTATCGGTCAGGAAGAGGCCCAGCATCATCATGCGGGCGACCCAGAAGAAGATGATGTCGTACCCCGTCTCCATCACCGACGTCGGATAGAAGCGACGCATGTCCGGCGTGTCGTCCGGCCAGCCGAGCGTGCTGAATGGCCACAGGCCGCTGCTGAACCAGGTGTCGAAGATGTCGGTCTCCTGGGTCAGCTCGGCGGCCGGCCTGCCACAGGTGGCACAAGCGTCCGGACCCGCCTCCAGGTCGCTGACGGTGATGTGCCAGTCCGGGCAGTACCAGGCCGGGATCCGATGGCCCCACCACAGCTGCCGCCCCACCGCCCAGTCCCGGATGTTCTCCATCCAGTGCGCATAGACCTTGGTGAAATGCTCCGGCACGATCCGCGTCCGACCTTCGCGCACCGACGCGAGGGCCCGCTTCGCGAGCGGCGCAGTGCGGACGAACCACTGGACCGACAGGCGCGGCTCGATGACCGTCCCGCAGCGCTCGCAGTGTCCGACCACCATGGCGTGCGGCCGCTCCTCCTCCAGGTCGCCCATTTCGCGCAGCTGCTCGACGATCCGTGACCGCGCCTCGTAGCGATCCAGGCCCTTGAACGGGCCGCCCTGCTGGTTGATGCGGGCCGCCTCGTCGAGGACGTTGATCGCCGGCAGCGCGTGGCGCCGGCCCAGCTCGTAGTCGTCGGGGTCGTGGGCCGGCGTGATCTTGACCGCCCCGGTCCCGAAGTCGCGCTCGACGACCTCGTCCGCGATGATCGGCAGGCGGCGCCCGAGGAATGGCAGGATCGCCTCGCGGCCGACCAGCTCGCGGTAGCGCTCGTCCTCGGGATGAACGGCCACGGCCACGTCACCGAGCAGCGTCTCCGGGCGGGTGGTGGCGACCGAGATCCATCGGTCAGGATCGGGTGAGCCGTCTTCGCGGCCCAGGTGGTAACGAATCGTCCAGAGTGTGCCGGTCTCTTCCTTCGGCACCTTCTCGAGGTCGGAGACGGTCGTGCCGCAGCGCGGGCACCAGTTGACGAGCGCCTCGCCGCGGTAGACGAGGTCGGCATCGTGGAGCCGCTTGAACGCCGTTCGCACGGCGCGGGCGCTCATGGGGTCCATCGTGAACCGGTTGCGGGTCCAGTCGGCGGAGGCGCCAAGGCGACGCATCTGGAGCCCGATGACGTCGCGCGTCTCGTCCATGAAGCGCCACATGCGCTCGAGATAGCGCTCGCGACCCAGCGACTCGCGCGTCTCCCCTTCGGCGGCGATGACCTTGTCGAGCACGAACTGCGCTGCGATGCTGGCGTGGTCGACTCCCGGCAGCCACAGGGTGTCGTCGCCGCGCATGCGGTGGTAGCGGATCAGCATGTCCTCGAGGGTCACGAACAGCGCGTGGCCCACGTGCAGCGAGCCGGTCACGTTCGGGGGCGGCATCGTGATCACGAAGCGCCCTGCCCCGGCCGGTGGCTCGGCGGACGGCGTGAAGGCGCCACCTGCCAGCCATCGCTCGTAGATCGCGGGCTCGACCTCGGCCGCGTCATAGCGCGGCGGAAGCTCGAGTCGCGGCGTCGTCATCGGTCTGTGCCTCCGTGGCAACAACAAACCCGTTCGTCGAAGGACGAACGGGTCGTGGTACCACCTTCATTCGGCGACATCGGCCGATCCGATGGCGCCCTCGTTACCGCGGTATCGGGCGGAACCCGGCCGGCTCGCGTGCGACCTTCGCCCTCTCGTGCCGAGACGGGCTTGCAGCCTGTGGCCCGCCATCTCTCACGGTCGTAGGAGGGGTACTCCTCACGGTCAGCGCCGTGCCTCGGAGTCTACCACGAGGCCGATATCAGGCCTTGGAGCCCACCGTGACGCGCAGCTGGCCGTTGGAGGTGACGAACTGGGCCGAATCCTCGAAGCTCTGGATCGCGGCGGACAGGTCGAATCCCTCGCGATGGGCGGCGGTGAAGATGAACTCGCCGGAGGTGCCCAGGCCCAGCGAGACCCTATTGACGCCATTCACCCCCTCGAGTGACTGCTTGAACGAGGTGATGGCGCCGAAGCTGGTCAGCCCGATGACGACAACCTGGGTGCTCTCTTCGACAACGGGTTCAACTGGTGCGACAGGCTCGGGCTCGACGGACGCAGCAGCCTCAGCACCTTCAGCCTCGGCGGCCGGTGCGTCAGACGCCGGCTTGGCCTCGAGGACATCCTTGTCGTCGCCGTAGGGCCTGGATGCGGTCTCCGGGTCGACCGTCAGGGCGGGGGCCTGCCTGGGCTCACCCATGACGTCGGGAGCCTTCCCTGGCTTGCGTACCGCGGCGAGCGACGCGGACGGCGATGGCGACGGGGCGGTCTCACCGGCCGCTGGTACGGCGACATCGGTCAGCGAAGGCGCCTGGGGAATGCGCTTCAGGGTCGAGGCCAGCGCTGCCGGGTCGTGGATGTCATTCAGCTGCGCGAAGAAGGAGTTCATCTCCGCCTCGAATGCGTCGACGCGTGCCTCAACCGCGGTCATGGCGCCTTCGCTGGCGGCCACGTTGGCGACGAGCTGGCCCTCAAGGGTTGCATTCCGTGCCGAAACCTTGGTGGCGGCTTGGTCGCGAATCCGCTGAATCTCACCGTGCTCCCAGTTTCCGATGCTCTTCAGGTCGGCGTTGGCGAGCTCGTGGAGCTCTGCTGCGCGTTGCTCGGTCTCGGAATGGATGCCTGCTGAACGCTCGGAGACGCCGGCGCGGAGCTGAGCCAGGGCGTCATCACGCGTCTGCTCCGCGATCTTGCGCATGGCATCCGTGAGGCTCTGCAGGAACGGCACGGCGGGCTCTCGGCCAGAGTCATTCATCGCTGGGGTGGAGTCTGCCACGACGGGAGCCTCTTCACCATCCTGCGACGCAGGCCTCGTGCCATTGACCGGGTCCGTGCCCGGGCTCATCTCTGGCCGCTCGGCCAGCCCGGCGAAGGCGGTCTCTTCCGCGGACATCTCGGTCACCGCCCAACTGCCTTTCCGGCCTCATTCGCCGAAGAGACCAGCGCCGACCACCACGACCGGCGACGCGCGGGCGCCTCCAGGGCCACTGGGCGGGTCAGCAGGCGGGCGACGTTGTACAGGTCAGTGGACATCTGCTCCTTGGGGTACTTGATGATGATCGGTGTCCCCTCGTTCGCCGCGGCGATCGCCTTGGGGCCATTCGAGACCACGGTGGCGCTGATGCGCGTTCCCAGGGTCTTGGCGATGTCCTCCACGGAGATGCCATGGTTGGAGCGGTTGACGATCACCTTCACCATGTCGGCGAGTCCGACCTCGCGAGCAAGGCCCAGGAACTGCGAGGCGTTGCGCAATGGACCAACCTCAGGGGTGACCACCAGGAAGATCTCGCGCGACGCGGCCAGCATGGCCATCGTGCGATCGTCGTAGCTCGGGTGGCAGTCGATGATCACCCAGCTGTGGTGGGTTCGCGCCCAGCGCACGGCGGCAACCAGCAGATCGGTGCTGATGCGCTCGGACTCGCTCGGCTCGGTTCCCCAGGTCAAGACCCGGACGCCACTAGCCTCGTGGGTCGTGACGGTCTGCTCAAAGGCATCGTTGGTCCATTCCTCGGGCGGGGAGTCCGCCAGGTGCGCCAATCCGCCGTGATACGGCGCGTTGAGAACGGCGGTCACGTTGCCAACGCCGACATCGGCATCCATCAGGCAGACGCTGTCGCCGGTCTGCTGCCGGATGGCGACCGCGAGGTTGACGGCGATCATGGTCTTGCCGACGCCGCCCTTGGGTGCGAACAGGCTCACCACGGTCCCCTCGCCGACGGTCTCGATCTCGGCGCCATCGGCGGTGGTCGTGGGCAGTCCGCCGGGCACCTCGCGGCCGCTGTGGATCAGCATCGCTTGGAGGCGATAGACAAGCGCCTCCGGGGGGATCGGCTTGCGCGCATATTCATCGCGGCTCACGCCGGGGTTCGCGTCCACCGCCCACTCGGGGATGTCGTTGGTGAAGAGGAGGATGGTGGGCACGCGCTGCGTGGAGTGCAGGAAGGCGAACAGCTCCTCGTCGCCAGGCTGGCTACGATCGCAGTCGATGACGGCGAGGTCGATCCGGCCGTCGCCGGAGAGCCAGGCAAGGGCCTCCTCCCGGTCGGCCGCGACCGCCTCGAATCCGGCGTCGGTCATGGCGTCCTCGTAAGAGGAGCTCCACCCATCCAGGGCGAGCAGGACGCTGGGTCGGTTCATGTGCAGTGCCTCTGGGTGTGGTGCGGTGACGAGTGGCACCACAATCCGGCGAGCGGGCACTCCGGGCAATGGGACCTCGGCGCCATCGCTGCCCGCCGAAGGTACGGGGGAGGCCCCTACGCGGACTCTTCGGTGCGCTCCGCTGCCCTTGGGCGAGAGCTCCTGCGACGGGGCTCGGCGTCATCGGTCTCGGTGACCAGCATCGGCGGTTGGCCGTGCTCGATCGTCTCGCCGGTGATCACCACCTTCTTCACGTCGGTCCGCTCGGGGATGTCGTACATCACCTCGAGGAGCGCCTCCTCGACGATGGTGCGCAGGGCGCGCGCCCCGGTCTTGCGATCGATCGCCAGGCGTGCGGTGGCCTCGAGCGCCTCATCGGTGAAGACCAGCTCCACGCGGTCGAGCGAGAGGAACTTCGCGAACTGCCGGGTGACGGCATTCTTCGGCTCGGTCAGGACCTTGATCAGGTCGTCCTTGGCAAGGGCCGTGAGACCCACCACCACGGGGAGGCGTCCCACGAACTCGGGGATGAGCCCGTACTTGAGCAGGTCCTCTGGCATCAGCTGATCCATCAGCCGCCGTCGATCCTCTTTGGAGCGCTGCGCCTGCGAGCCGAAGCCGATCCCCCGCTTGCCGACCCGCTCCTCGACGATCTTCTCCAGGCCCTCGAACGCCCCGCCACAGATGAACAGGACGTTGGTGGTGTCAATCTGGATGAAGTCCTGGTGCGGATGCTTGCGGCCACCCTGCGGCGGCACGTTGGCGACCGTCCCCTCCAGGATCTTGAGGAGCGCCTGCTGGACACCTTCGCCTGACACGTCGCGCGTGATCGAGGGGTTATCGGTCTTGCGCGCGATCTTGTCGATCTCGTCGATGTAGATGATCCCGCGCTGGGCGCGCTGGACGTCGAAGTCCGCGGCCTGGATCAGGCGCAGCAGGATGTTCTCAACGTCCTCGCCGACGTAGCCGGCCTCGGTCAGGCTGGTGGCATCGGCGATGCAGAAGGGAACATCCAGCACCTTGGCCAGGGTCTGGGCCAGGAGCGTCTTGCCGCTGCCGGTCGGGCCGACCAGCAGGACGTTGCTCTTGCCGAGCTCGACCTCGTCGACAGTCTGGCCGGCATTGACCCGCTTGTAGTGGTTGTAGACCGCCACCGAGAGGACCTTCTTTGCCTGCTCCTGGCTGATGACGTAGCTGTCCAGCTTCTCCTTGATCCGGCGCGGGGACGGGAGCGCGGCAGGACTGGTCTTGGCGCGAGGCGCCTCGAGCATCTCCTCCTCAATGATCTCCTGGCAGAGGTTGATGCATTCATCGCAGATGTAGACGCCCTGGCCCGCGATGAGCTTGCGCACCTGCTCCTGGCTCTTCCCGCAGAAGGAGCAGCGATAGGGAACCTTGGTCTTGCCGGTCATTGGTTCGAGCATAGCACGCGCTTTCGAGCGCGCCGGCCATAGACCGATGGTCCCCGGGTAGGATCGCCAGGTGGATCGCTCGACCGTCTCCCATGCGCCTATCGACTCACCGATTGGGAGGCTGTGGGTTGCCGTCTCATCTCGCGGCCTGGTCGCGGTGACGCGGGGCGAGGATCCCTCCCCCGATACCGACCTTTCGATCCTGGATCCGGATGCTGTGGCCCCTGTCCTTGCCGAGCTCGAGGCCTATTTCACGGGACAGCGGCGGACCTTCGAGACGCCGCTCGACCTGCGAGGAGCTGGCACGTTCGACGCCGCCACGTGGACGGCAGCGCGACACATCCCGTACGGCGAGACCGTCTCGTACGGTGAGCTGGCCGCCATGGCCGGCCGCCCTCGCGCGGCGCGTGCTGCCGGCAACGCCATGGCCCGATGTCCGTTCTTCCCGGTCGTGCCGTGCCATCGGGTCATCCATGCCGACGGTTCGATCGGCGGCTGGGGAGCGGACACCTGGGTCAAGCGCTGGCTGCTCGACCTGGAGCGCGGCGGCGCTACATAAGGCGGCTGTCCATCATTACAACCACTTCTGGTGCATGCGCCGGGAACTGCCCGTACGGCGGCGATTCACAACTCCTCGTTGTGCCAGCGCACGGAAACGGTTGTTCCGGCGCGCATGCACAACTGCTGCTTGTGAGCCGCGAGACAGAGGAAGGGGCAGCGAGCCTGGAACGCTGAGCGGTACCAACCCCATTGGTACCAACGCACGCGATGGCTCGCAAACACACGCGAAGGCCCGCAAACGCACCGCTTTACCAATGTCATTGGTGCACGCTGGTCCATGGACGCTTGCGGCGCCTTTTCACCAACCACGTTGGTAAACCGCCGCGACAGTTAGAGAAGTGCCACCGAACCTAGGTTGGGGGGGACCGCGCGTGGCCCAGCCGCGTAGCGAAGCCGCAAGGCCCAGTGTGGGCCTGGCCTTCAGCGTTCCTTCTTGGCCTTGTCCGCCGCGGCAGCTTCCTTGGCGGTCGGCACGGTGCCGCCAGCCGCCTGGGTCATGCTGATCAGCGACTCGGTCGAGCCGACGAATACCTCGTCGATCAGCCCGTAGGCCTTGGCCTCGTCGGCGCCCATGTAGAAGTCGCGCTCGGAGTCGCTCTTCACCTTCGCCGGCGTCTGCCCGGTGTGCGCAGCCAGGATTCCAGTGAGCCGCTCGGTGAGGTGCATCACCTCGCGCATCTGGATCTCGACGTCCGGGGTGTTGCCGCGGAAGCCGGCGGAGCCCTGGTGAATCATGATTCGGCTGTTCGGCAGGGCGAAGCGCTTTCCCTTGGCACCGGCAGCCAGGAGCACCGAGGCCATGCTCGCCGCCTGGCCGATGCAGATGGTGCTGACCGGGGCCTTGAGGTACTGCATCGTGTCGTAGATGGCGAGGCCGCTGGTCACCACGCCGCCCGGCGAGTTGACGTACAGGCTGATGTCCTTGGTCGGATCCTCGCTCTCCAGGAAGAGGAGCTGGGCGATGACCAGGTTCGCGATGTGATCCTCGATCGGCTCGCCCAGGAAGATGATCCGTTCCTTGAGCAGCCGCGAGTAGATGTCGAAGGCCCGCTCACCCCGAGCGCTCGACTCGATGACCATCGGGACCAGCATGCGTCTACTCCGTGGTGTCGTCTTGGTCGGAAGCCGATGTCCCGGCCGGGACTGCGTCCGTGCCCAGCGCGCGGTCGATCAGCGTGTCGACAAGTGTACGGTTGCGCAGCGTCATGCGCAGGTAGGAGCGGCCACGGCGCGAGGTGAGGTACTCCCGCAGACGCGGCTCATCGGGATAGCGCGCGAGTTGGTCCGCGATCTCTTCCTCGACCTGCTCCGTCGTCGCGTCGATCCCCTCCTTCTCCGCGATGGCGCTCAGGACGAGTAGCGACTTCACGCGACGAGTGGCCGGCTCGCGCAGTTCCGTGGCCAGCTCCTCTGGCGACTGGCGCGCCATCTCCAGGTACCTGTCCATCGCGATCTGCTGCGCGGCCAGCCGGTTGCGCAGCTCGTCGCGCATGATCTCGATCTCGTTGGCGATCATCACCTCGGGCAGCTCGACACCTGCGTTGGCGGTGGCGAAGTCGATGATTCGGTCCGCTAGGTGGTGCCGAGCCTCATCGGCCCCGCGACTCGCCAGGGCGTCCCGGATCTCGGCGCGCAGTTCATCGACGGTGGAGAGCTCCCCGACGCTCTTCGCGAACTCGTCGTCCAACTCGGGAAGGATCCGCTCGCGAAGGTCGAGGAGGGACACCTCGAAGTGCGCGTGCTTTCCCTGGAGCTCCTCGACCCGGTAGTCATCGGGGAAGTCGATCTCGAAGCCCTTGGTCTCGTCAATGGTCATGCCGACGAGGTTCTCCTCCCAGCCGGGGATCATCCGCTCCTCGCCGATCACCAGCGGCAGCCGGTCGGCCGAGCCGCCCTCGAACGGCTCCCCGTCGATGGTGCCCACAAACTTGACGGAGGCGATATCGCCCGTGGCCGCGCCCCGGCTGTCGACCGGTCGCAGCGTGCCCTGCTGCTCACGTAGGTCGGTGATGACGGCCTCCACCTGCTCATCGGTCACCTCGACCGGCTCGAGCCCGAACGGGTAGTCGGTATACGAGCCCAGGGTCACCTCGGGCCGGACCGCCACGGTGGCGGTGAACTTGACCGGCGCGCCCTCCGCCACGGTGCCGCTGTCGAGGTCCACCTCGGGCTGGTCGATCGGAACGATGGAAATCTGGTCCAGTGCCGCGTCGTAGCTCTCGTTGACGAGGTGGTCGACCGCCTCGGCGATCACGGAGGCTCGCCCCACGAAGCGATCGATGACGTGGCGCGGCGCCTTCCCGGGCCGGAAGCCCGGCACCTTGGTCCGCTCTGCGACGTGGCGGTAGGCGGTTGCGAAGTGCCGGTCCACCTCGGTCGGCGAGACCTCGATTTCGAGGACCATCCGAGATCCGGACTCAGGGCGGGAAGAGACGGTGACCAAGGCTGCTCCTGCTGCTGACATGGTGGGCGAGGCGAGATTCGAACTCGCACGTCTTGCGACACCAGCTCCTAAAGCTGGCGCGTCTGCCGTTCCGCCACTCGCCCGATGTTTTGTGCTTGTGAGGCGCGTATTACTCGGTGATGGCCACTTGCACAACGCATCAGACGCGTATAACCTGTGCGGTGTCTTACGACCGCATTGGAGGGCATACCAGCATGGCTAGGACCACCACCGAGGCCGCCATTGTAGGCGGGCCGACCATCGCCAGCACCCGCGACTTCTGGGTGCTCCACCTCAAGAGCGAAGGCCGCGCCGAGCGAACCATCAGCACGTATCTCAACGCCTTGCGTCGGCTCGACTCCTTCCTCGCCGACCGTGGCATGCCGCGCGAGCTGCGCGCCATCCGGCGCGAACACGTCGAGGCTTGGATCGCCGACATGCTCCAGCGCAACCAGGCGGGCACGGTGTCGATCGCCTTCCGGTCGATGCGCCCCTTCTTCAAGTGGCTGGTCGACGAGGACGAGATCGAGCGCAACCCGATGGAGAAGATGAAGGCACCCGTTCCCCCGCTCAATCCACCATCGGTCCTCAATGACGAGGAGATCGCCCGACTGCTGGCCACCTCCAAAGGGACTGACTTCATCAGCCGCAGGGACCTCGCCATCCTGAGCCTGATGCTCGACACCGGCATCCGTCGCGGTGAGGTGGCCGGCATGCGCGTCGACGACCTGAACCTCGCCCAGATGGTGGCCTTCATTGAGGCCTCCACCTCGAAGTCGCGGCGCGGGCGGGCGGTCGCGTTCGGTCCGACCACCGGCAAGGCCATCACCCGCTACCTGCGCCACCCGAAGGCGCCGCGTGTTCGCCTGGAGCCTCTGTGGCGCGCCAGGACGGGGCTGCCGCTAACCGGGAACGAGATCTATCACACCATCCGCCGTCGAGCCGCACAGGCGGGCATCCGGGTCCACCCCCATCAGCTCCGCCACACCTGGGCCAGCCGCATGCTGGGCAGCGGTCACTCCGAGGGTGACGTCATGGCGCTCGGAGGCTGGTCGAGCCGCGACATGCTGAACCGTTACGGCGCCAGCGCTGCCAGCGACCGGGCCATCGCCGCCTACCGCTCCCCCATCGAGTCGCTGAAGGCGCGGCGATGAAGGCGACAGAATGGCGCGCGCGGCGCACCGCGAACGGCAACGTCATATGCGGCCGGATGGTCGATGGCCAGCATCATTGCCAAGGCCAAATCGGTGCGGTGTGGGGCAGCTTCTTCTACTTCCTGCCCGGCATCGAAGAGGAGCCCGGCCGCCCCGGCTGGTGGAGACCTACCGCCCGATCGGCGCGACGGATTAGCGAGGGCCGGATGCCGCGTTGGCACCGTACCGTTTCGTCCTCCGACACTGGCGAGCGAATGCTCACGTGGAAGACCCCCTCGTTGCCCGCGCGCTATCCCTGCCCTCGCTGTCATTGCATAGCGGTGATCGACAGCGCTGTGCTACAGTAAGGAGCAACTGAAGAGCTGCCGGCGGCACACGCCGGAGTAGGTACGGAGCACGGCCCGACGGCCTGCCCCCTCGCTGTGAGAGCCAGGGACGGGGCAAGGCGAAAGGGACGTGCTCTTTGGCATCTACCGACCGATCGCTTATCGCCAGGATCGCCGCCCATGAACGGTGGGCGCGCGAGCCTGATCGCAGCGCCGCCACTGCCGCGGCACGACAAGCCAACGCTGATCGCTACCTGAACGCGGTTCGCGTGTTGCATCCGAGCCTGGCCGAGGGCGAGCTGCTGATCCGCGCGGCGAACCTTCGGTCAGCTGACTTCGCCAGGATGGCGCGGGCGCGGTGGGGCAAAAAGGCGGCCAGCGATGCCACCTAATGCCGAAAGGCGCCTCCCTGAAGGAAGCGCCTCCCAGACCCAGATGCGCACTGATCCTACACCCGTTGTTGCATCGTCGGTGGCATCGTGAGCTCCTACGACGCGGCCATCATCGACACGGCCATGATCGACCACCCGGACCTGCTTGAGCTGCCGCGCGGCGTAAGCTACCTCCACGTTGAGGCGCTTGTCTGGAGCAGGCTGCACCACACCGACGGCGAGATCCCGCGGCACATGCCCCGCCACTTCAGCGATGAGCCCGACGTGGAGGCCGCTGTGGCTGCCCTGGTCGCGGCCGGACGCTGGGAGATCACCCCGACCGGCTGGCGGATCGTTGACTTCCTGGACAGTCAGATGAGCGCCGAGCGGGTCGCGGAGAAGCGAGCCCTATCCCGCCAACGCTGGGACCGATTCATAGCTGGTGGAGGTCAACGCGTTAGCAAACGCGCTAGCAACGATTCTGACCTGACCCGACCTGACCTGACCCGAAAGGGGAGGAAGGGAGGTAGGGGCGCGGACGGATCGCGCGGAGCGCGCCCGGAGGGCGCTACCGCGCTCCCGCCGCGAGCAGGGAGAATCCCAACCGCTGACACGGAAGTCCTGGCCGGTATCCACGACGGCAAGCTGTGCGCCAGCTGCACCCTGCCCTTCTTAGAAGGTGGGGTCCACGCCGTGAAGGCTGAGGCCAGTGGCCGGTTCAAGTACTTCATGGTTCATGACGGCGGTTGTCCGATGCTCCCCGAATCCATCTCCGACGATGGCGAGTATCGACGCGGCTGGTCGATATGCGACCTGTGCAGCTCCATGATGCCGGAGGTCCTGGTCACTGCTCCGACCGAGGGCGGCAGCCGCTTTTGTCTCGATGGTGACCCGCGCGGTTGTGGTGGGCAAGCGGCTTTCGTGCCGATCCCCGCGAAACCCTCAGCCTCACCCGGCTCCCTCGTGTTCAGCGATGAGGACGATGGATCTACAGGTGGCGGCGGTTGCCTGATCTGCCACAAGTTCGTGGACATGCACGAGGGCATCAGTGGGCCGCATGGGCTGACACACCCCGACTGTGCCGAGCAGGCCAACCGCGAGCTGATCGCCGATCCGACCGCTCCCGCCATCGTCAAGAAGGCGGCGTCCAAGGCGCTCGAACACATGGGCCTCGAGCCTGCCAGCGCGAGCAGTATCCCGTGCAACAACTTCCGCGACCACCAGAGCAAGCATCGGCGCGTTGGCGAAGGTTGGACGTGCGACGCGTGCATCCCGGTGGTAGCCGCTGAGGCGCCGTCGCACCCACGGCCACGTCTGGTCGAGCAGGCGTCGGCATGAGCCGTCGTCGCCGTCGCCATCCGCACCGCGTCCGCTGGCGCCCGCGCAAGCGCAACGAGCGCAGGGAACCGCTGGCCCGGGTAGGGGTCGAGGTGGGTATGCCATCGCAAACTAGCCGCGCCGAGCGCCCCGGATACCCGTGTCTACCGCGCTCAAAGTATCTCTGTCCGATCTCTGAATCAAAAGGGCACCCCGATGACCGCTAATCCGAAGCACCTGACCCTGCCGGCCCGTCGCCTGTACGACGCGGTCCTGGAGCTGTACGAGTTGGCCGAGCACGATCGCGCCGTGCTGGTCAAAAGCCTAGAAGCCTGGGACCGAAGCGAAGAGGCGCGCGAGCTGATCGCCGCCGATGGCCTGCTCGTCACGAGCCGACTCGGGGAGCTGAAGGCGCATCCCGCCATCGCCATCGAACGCGACTCACGCCATGCCTTCCTGGCCGGTTTGAAGCAGTTGGGCCTCGACTACGAGCCGACGCCCGCCCAGGCCCGCACCGCCGCGGCACGCAAGGCACGGTGGTCGGCATGAACCGCCGAAGGCGTGCGATTCATGCGTCAACCGCCGTCGCCGACTGGCAGCGTGAAGCCCACTTCCAGACCGATGGCTCAATTCGTACCGGCCTCGGGATCAGGCCCGAGGGTTGGTGGCGGTACGAGTCCGATCGGCCCGACCTGGCCGACGACGCCACCCTCGATGTGTATGTTCACCTGCGCGAAGCGAAGCACCTGGAGCGCGCTGCAGAGCGGCTCCGCTACCTGGCACAGCATCACCAACTCACCACCGACGAGCTGAAGGCGATCGCGGACGGCACGGGGGCGTGCTTCGAGTGGCGCCAGGCCGTGCTGGCCGGCCAACTACCGTCGCCCTGGATGGCGACGCTATCGAGTGGGCGCAGGTCGCGCTTACCTACCTGAAAAGGAGCCCTTCCCCTGGCAGACACGTTCCCCACCACCTTCCGTCCTAACGAAAAAAGGAGATCCCGATGACCACTTCACGACCCCTCGCATGGCCCGACGACCCCGACTCCGCAGAGGCGGGCAAGGCGGCAATGCTCGACGCGGAGCGCCGTCTGCACCTGCGGATGATGGGCGATTCGCATTACCGCAATCGGCAGCCGACCGAGGGCGATCTGCTCGAATACTCGCGCATGGACAGCGAAGAGGCCCAGGCGAGATCGGCGTACCGCAGCGTCGAGGGACAGATGATCGCATTGTCGAACTCGCCCGGCGAAGGCGCCCGCCTGGCCGGGCCGACATTCACCTTCCGCGCCGAGCAGGCCGATCTCGTCGGGAAGCTTGGTCGCGCCACGGTCGCTCACGAAGAGGAGTACGGGCGCCTGGCGGCCGAGCGGTTGAGGTTAATGGACCTCGAGGCCGACGTCCGGACCCGGAACAACCAGAGGCGCGCCGAGATGGCCCGCGTCCAGAATTTGCGGGGCGCGCCATGACCCTGCTTCCACCTCCCGAGATGGTGCGGCCCTTCGATGGCATGAGCAGCGCCGGGGTCCTGGCCGCCGCCGGCGGTCCTGCTGCCCTTCGGTGGGCCGTCAAGTCGGCCGGTGCCGACGCGGTGTGCGGGCTTGCGATCCCTTTCTTCGGTCGCGACTCGTATGGCGAGTACTTCACGCCGGAGACGGCCTTCGGCCTGGTGCTCGGCGTGCCCTTGCTTTGGGAACATGGACAGGATCCGCAAATCAAGTCGACCGTCTTGGGCGAGGTCAGCGACGCCGTCAAGCTCGATGACGAGGGCCTCTGGGTCGAAGTTCAGATGCGCAAACACCACGCCTACGTCGAGCGCATAAAGCGTCTGCTAGCCGCGGGCAAGCTGTCGTTCTCAAGCGCCGCGTTGGCGGGGCTGTGGCGCAAAGAGGAGGGCGGGCGCGTCGCCGACTGGCCTCTCGCCGAGGTCTCCCTCACCCAGACGCCGGCCAACGCGCGTGCCACGGTCTACCGGCCGTGATTGATCCAGGCGGCGGCCCACGGCGTTGGATTCCCGGCGCCTGATTGCCCCCTGGGCCGGTGTGGGTTCTCCGCTGCGCCGGCCCAGGGTTCTAGGAACGACGCACATGACAGAGGTAAGGACCGCCGCTGATCGCGCCAGCGGGACGATCAAGAGCGTCCAGGGCACCATCGCCGGGCTCCAGGCATCGGCCATGTCGCGTGCCGAGTTCGCCCGCCTGCTGCGCGATGGTCCGCGGGACACCCCGGAGAAGCGCCGCGCCCGCGAGCGTTGGCTCGACAAGGTGTCCCCGCGATGAGATCAGCCGGGCGGGGCGCGTTCCCCCCGCGCCTTCGCCCGGTGCCGAACCTAAAGCGCGACGCGGAGTAG
>JACDEL010000011.1 GCA_013816405.1 Chloroflexota bacterium
GGCCCACTCGGGGCAAGGATGCAGGCGCGCCGCCGGCCGGTGCGCCTCCGGTGCTGCCCGGCGTCGAGTTCCGCGCCTTCCTCGATACCCTTGGAGTGGCTGTCTACACGACCGACGCCGACGGCGGGATCACGTACTTCAACGAGGCCGCCGTGACGCTGTGGGGTCGCCGGCCTGAGCTTGGGGAGCCGTGGTGCGGCTCGTGGCGGCTGTACTGGCCCGATGGGCGGCCCATGCCCCACGACGAATGTCCGATGGCCATGGCATTGAAGGAGGACAGGCCGATCCGCGGAGTCGAGGCCGAGCTCGAGCGTCTCGACGGCACGCGCGCCGTGTTCATGGCCTACCCCACTCCCATGCATGACACCTCACGGCGCCTCGTCGGCGCCGTGAACGTGCTGGTCGACGTGACCGAGCGCCGAAAGGCGGAGGAGGCGCTGCGCGCTGCCGCCGAGGCGCTCGCCGCATCGAACACCGTCAAGGACGAATTCCTGGGCCTGGTATCGCACGAGCTCCGAACCCCGGTGACCACGATCTTCGGTAATGCGCACCTCCTCCGCGGCCGGGCCGGGCTGCTCGGGACTGAGGAGGCCGACTCCATGCTGACCGACATCGCCGATGAATCGAATCGCCTCCTTGGCATCATCGAGAACCTCCTCCTCCTGACGCGGCTCGGATCGGGGACGCCGCCCGAGCAGGAGCCGCAGCTGATCGCGCACGTGGCACGCAACGCTGTGGAGGGCTACCGGAAACACCATCCGGAGCGCTCCATCTCACTCGAGGTTGTACCGGGTCAGATGGTCGTCGAGGCCGATCGGGGCCACCTGGAGATGCTCCTCGACAACCTCCTGACCAACGCGACGAAGTACAGTCCCGCGTCCACCGAGATCGAGGTGAAGGTCTCCTCCGACGAGCAGGAAGCCTGCGTCGCCGTCCTCGATCGCGGGATCGGCATCGGCGATGCGGACCCGAGTCAGCTGTTCACCGCCTTCTATCGGACCGAAGCGGCCAAGATGCGCACCGCCGGCCTCGGCATCGGCCTGGCCGTCTGCCAGCGGATCGTCGACTCGCTGGGTGGTCGACTCTGGGCCGGGCCGCGAGAAGGTGGCGGCACCGAGGCCGGATTCGCGCTCCCGCTGGCGGTGGTCTCGCCCGACTGACAGAATGCTCCGATCTTCGCGCGCGCGAAGACGTGATGGGAGGCAGGTCGATGATCCAGGATCGCACCGCGGCAGCACTCGTCGCAGAGGCGTTCGGAACGTTCCTCTTCTTCTTCGTGGGCGCCGGCTCCGTGGTCCTGGGCGACTACCTCGTCGCCAATGGCGGAACCAGCCCGGGCCTCGTTGGCGTGGCGCTGGCGCACGGGTTGGCGCTCGCGGTCCTCGCCTCGGCTCTGGGCGCGGTCTCAGGCGCGCACTTCAACCCGGCAGTCACGCTGGGGGTGTGGATCATGGGCCGGATCACGGCCACCGGTGCGGCCCTCTACCTGGTCGCGCAGCTGGTCGGCGGACTCGCCGCGGGCCTTGCGCTCAAGGCGGCATTCGCCGATTCCTGGCAGGCGTCGAAGATCGGCACCCCGGCACTCGGAGCCGGGATCACGCCGATCCTCGGGATCGGGATCGAGGCCGTGCTTACGGCGCTGTTGCTGCTGGTTGTCATCGGGACCACGGTCGACCCGCGGGCGCCCAAGCTCGGAGGCCTTGCCGTTGGGCTGGCCGTAGCGGCGGACATCCTGGTCGGTGGGCCGTTGACGGGCGCCGCCATGAATCCCGCGCGCTGGTTCGGTCCGGCCATCGCGGCGGGCGCCTATGCAGACTGGTACGTGTGGTGGATCGGCCCGGCCATCGGCGCTGCGGTCGCCGCGCTGATCTACCGGACCACCCTGGCGGAAGCGACCTAGCCGGGCGAGTCGAAAGGGCCGGTCCCGCAGCCGGGTCCGGCCCTCAGTTTGAACGTGGCGTGGCTAGCGAACGTCGACCGAGGCCCCGGCCTCGGCGAGCTTCTCCTTGACCGCCTCGGCCTCCTCCTTGGCGACTCCCTCCTTGACGGCCTTCGGGGCCGCGTCAACGAGGTCCTTGGCCTCCTTGAGACCCAGGCCGGTCAGCTCGCGCACCGCCTTGATGACCAGGATCTTGTTCGGGCCGACCTCGGTCAGCACCGCGTCGAACTCGGTCTGCTCTTCCACGACCGCCGGCGCACCAGCGCCGTCACCGCCCGCCGCCGGCGCCGCAGCCGCTGCGACCGGGGCAGCCGCCGTGACGCCGTAGCGCTCCTCGAATGCCTTGACCAGCTCGGAGAGCTCGAGGACGGTCATGCCGTCGATCGCCTCCAGGATCTGGTCCTTGCTCGTCGCCTTGGTAGCCATGATCGTGTGCCTTCCCTTTCCTCGTCAGGCGGCGCTGCCGCCCTCGCTTGCTCGCTTCTGGTCGGCCACTGCACTGAGCACGCCGACGAGATTTCGAAGATTTGCGGCCAGGACCCCGGCCATCCCCGCGATCGGGGAGGCCATGGCTCCGGCCATGCGACCGAGCAGCACTTCGCGCCTCGGCAGGCTTGCCAGCTGCTGGAACACGGCGGCGTCGACGGCGACCCCGCCCAGCAGGCCACCCCGCAGGGCGACCACCTTGGAATATGGACGGAGGGCATCCTGCAATGCCTTCGCCAGGGCCGTCTCGTCGCCAGAGCTCGCGGCGACGGCGGTGGGACCTTCGAGCAACGAGGTCAGCTCGGCGCGGCCCGCCTCCGCGGCGGCGATCTTCAGGAGGCGATTCTTGGCGACGTGCAGCTCCACGCCGTTGGCGCGCAGCGACCTCCGTACCGACTGCATCTCGGAGACCTTCAGGCCCCGGTAATCGGCCACGGCCAGCGAGGAGCTGGAGCGGAGCATCTCCGTCAGCTCGGCGATCGCCTGGCGTTTCGCGTCGTTCGGCATGGTGTTGTCCTCTCGAACCTCCGTGGCATCAAAAAAAGGTCCTCGCGCACGCATCGGCACGAGGACCGTCTCCGGTCGTCTCATTGCCTCGGCGTGCCGCCGGCTCTCTTCGGCCGGCGATTGGCCCGGGGCTTGCACCCGGTGCACAACGCTGTCTGTGGCTTCTCTTCGGCTGTCCCGATGAGTCTGGTCGGTTGACCTCCTAGGCGCTGGCCGCTGCCAGGGCGGACGGGATGTCGATCCGCAATCCGGGGCCCATGGTAGGGGCTACGGTCAGCGTTCGCATGTAGGTGCCCTTGGCCCCGCTCGGCTTCGCCCGCTGCACGGCATCCACGAGCGTCGCGATGTTGGCCGACAGCTGGTCCGGCGTGAAGCTGGCCTTGCCGACCGGAGCATGGACAATGCCGGCGCGGTCGACCTTGAACTCGATGCGGCCAGACTTGATCTCGCTGACCGCCCGCTCGATATCGAAGGTGACGGTGCCTGCCTTCGGGTTCGGCATCAGGCCGCGCGGGCCCAGCTTCTTTCCCAGCCGGCCGACCGTTCCCATCATGTCGGGCGTCGCGATCGCCACGTCGAACTCGAACCAGCCATCGTCGATCTTCTTGACGAGGTCGTCGCCGCCCACCTCATCGGCTCCCGCGCGCAGGGCGTCCTGCGCCTTCTCGCCCTGGGCGAAGACGATCACGCGCGTGATGCGGCCCGTGCCATGCGGCAGGACGACGGTGCCGCGCACCAGCTGGTCGGCATGCCTCGGGTCGATCCCCAGGCGCAGGTGCAGCTCCATGGTGGCGTCGAACTTCGAGATCGAGACGCGCGGCAGCAGCTCACAGGCCTCGTCGATGAGGTAGCGACGGTCCGGCTCGAGCAGCTTGGCCGCGTCCATGTACTTCTTGCCGTGCGGCATCAGTCGCTCACCTCGATGCCCATGCTGCGCGCCGTTCCCGCCACGATGCGCATGGCGTGCTCGACGTCGTTGGCGTTAAGGTCGGCCATCTTGGTCTCGGCGATCTCGCGCAGCTGCCGCTGCGACACCTTCCCGACCTTGGTGCGATTCGGCTCGGCCGAGCCGCTCTCCACCCCGGCGGCGCGCTTCAGGAGCGCGGCGGCCAGCGGCGCCTTGGTGACGAAGGTGAACGACCGGTCCTCGAAGACGGTGATCTCGGCCGGCACCACGTAGCCCGACTGGCTGGCGGTGCGCTCGTTGAAGGCCTTGATGAACTCCATGATGTTGATCCCGTGCTGGCCAAGCGCCGGCCCAACCGGGGCGGCTGCGGTGGCACGGCCGGCAGGCGCCTGGATCTTGAGGATGGCGCGAATCTTCTTTGCCATGGCTACAGCTTGTCGATCTGCAGGAAGTCGAGCTCGACCGGCGTCTCGCGACCGAAGATGCTGACCAGCACCTTGACCTTGTTGCGCTCCGGATTGACCTCGTCGACGGTCCCGATGAACTCGGCGAACGGCCCGTCCTTGACGCGCACGCTCTGGCCCTTGGTGAACTGGAGCTTGAACTTGGGCGCCTCGACCCCCATCTGCTTGAGGATCTTCTTGACCTCGCCCTCCATCAGGGGCGTGGGCCGGTTGCCGGATCCCACGAAGCTGGTCACCCCCGGTGTGTTGCGCACGACGTACCAGGACTCATCGGTCATGACCATCTCGACCAGCACGTAGCCGGGGAACACCTTCTTGTTGACGGTCTGCCGCTGGCCGTTCTTGATCTCGATCTCCTCCTCCATCGGCACCAGCACCTGGAAGATCTGGTCCTCCACGCCCATGGACTCGATGCGGTGCTCGAGGTTGGCCTTGACCTTGTTCTCGTAGCCCGAGTAGGTGTGGATCACGTACCACTGCTTCGTGGTCCGCTCGGCTGCATACGGATCGTCGGGCTGCGGCGCCTCGCGAGAAAGGCGTGCAGCCTGGCGCGCCTCGTTGCGCGCCTCGGTCTCGGTCGCCTGCTCGTCGTTCATCAGAGCACCTGATCGATCAGCGCGTGGAAGGCGGTGTCGAGCACAGCGATGTAGGCCCCGACCGCGATCGAAACGGCGACCACGATGAGGGTCAGGTTGATGACCGTCTGGCGCGTGGGCCAGGCGACCTTCTTCAGCTCGGACCAGGCCCCGGTGAGGTATTGGCGAATGCCGCGGAACACGATGGCTTCAGCTTGCTCCTGCTGTGATGGTTCTGAATTGACCGATGAAGCTGGCAGGGGCGACAGGACTTGAACCTGCAACCGCTGGTTTTGGAGACCAGTGCTCTACCAAATTGAGCTACACCCCTACCGACGCGCTCTGCCTACTTCGTCTCCCGATGCAGCGTGTGCTGCCGGCATCGCGGGCAGAACTTGTTGAGCTCCATCCGGCCGGGGTCGTTTCGCTTGTTCTTGCGGGTGCTGTACGTGCGCTCCTTGCAGGTCGTGCACGCCAGCGAGATGACAGGTCGATTTTCGGTCTTGGCCACGGTGCGATGTCCTCGTCAGTCGCCCGTCGCCGCCCACGCCAAAGAAGGGCTGGTCACCGGGGGAAAGCGCCGTGATTCTAGGCTGGCTGCGAGGCCGATGTCAACGCGACCATGCTGGCCGGAGCCCATGACCCTCACTACACTGGCGCCTGGAGGGCCCCAGACCTCACCGGCCAGTACATGGACGCCGCGTACCTGCGCGAGCTGTTCGACGAGCCCGCCGCGCTGCTGTACCTGGTGTGGTCGCTGGTTCGCACCATCGACGACGCGGTCAACCCCGATGAGCCGACCACGATGCGAGAGGCCTGCACCCAGGCCGATGCATTGATCACCGAGGTGGCGACCGTGCTGGACGGGGCGGAAGAGACGGAGATCGTCCGAACGCTGGTCCGGCTCCGCGGGCATCTCGAGAACGACGAGCACGGGACCGCCCTGAGCACCGACGCTGAGGCGGCGCGGAGCCTCCTCAAGAACCTGGTCAACACCTTCTTCCACGACCGCCTCGTCGCGTTGCCCACCATCGGGCGCCTACATCGGGCGCCTGCAGGCCGAGTTCGCGCAGGACGCCGCCGCGTTGGACGCGGCAGCGCGCTGATCAGGCTGGCGCGTCGTCGGGCGGTTCTGGCTCCTTGCGCTTGACCAGGACCACGTGCGTGAAGGGCAGCCGGATGTCGCTGAAGACCTCGATGCTGACCAGGAAGCCGACGAAGATGAACACGATTCCCAGCAGCTCACCGAGGAAGAAGCTCCAGGTGATGCCGAAGCGGTTGAGGCCGCTGGTCAGGCCGGGAACGAAGCCACCGAGCGCGATCAGCAGCGTGGCCAGGACGCGCGAATTGAGCGTTCCGGCTCGCAAGGAACGAACCGCGCCGGGGATCGAGGCAAAGAAGTTGACCACCACGGCGGCTACACGGCCAAGGACTCCGATGACTGGCGGCCCGCCCTCGACGCGCAGCAGACGCCGCTTGGGCATGAAGATGTAGGCCGAGTAGATCGCGCCGAAGACCAGTGCGAATGCGCCGGTGATGTTGAATGGCGGTGTCAGGATCCGCAGATCGCTCGGGAAGGCGGTCCCCACCGGAACGCCGGTCGTTGGATCGAGCGCGTATCCCGGGGGCGGCAGCGGCGCCGAGAGCACCAGGACGACGACGATCGCGGAGGCGACGGCCAGGATCCCCGCCGCCAGGGGCGCCACCAGCCGCCGATCGAAGCGCGTCGCGATCGCAAGCGCAAGCGCCCCGAACGTCGAGAACGCGACCACGGCCAGGACTGCGCCGCCTGACGCGGGCACCCCCTCCTTGGCGCGAGCCGCCGCGGCCAGGATGCTGAACAGGCCCCCGGCGAAGAGGCTGAACGCCACGAAGTAGCCGAATCGGGTGCGGTTGAGAAGGAAGACGGTGCCCAAGCCCAGGTAGGCGGCGACCCCGAATGCGCCGATGAGGTACCAGGCCCGGTACAGGGGTTCGGTCCAGCCGAAGGCGCTGCCGAGGAACTCGGTCCCCGCGCTGATCCCGTACCAGAGGAGGCCGATCGTCCATACCAGCTGGTACGGCTGGCGGCGGCGCAGCCATTGGTCGCCGACCATGGCCGCAAAGATGAACGACAGGGCCGACGACAGGAGCGGCAGCGCAATGTTCACCGCGAATCCGACCTCCTGAGCAGACATCTGTTGCGATTGGCCCCACCCCGATGGATGGAGCCCACGTCCGGGCTCGAACCGGAGACCTCGTCCTTACCAAGGACGTGCTCTGCCAACTGAGCTACGTGGGCGCGCGCAGATTCTGCGGGAAGGACGAGATGACAGGCAACCATCAGCCTATCTTGGTAAATCTCGGTATCGGATCTCCCCGGACGGACGATGGTGGGCAGGGAGGGAATCGAACCCCCACAGTCGAAGACGGCTGATCTACAGTCAGCGGAGCTCACCACCTGCTCAACCTACCCACGCCTTCGATCGGCAGGTGGTGCGCTGCCGACCGAGCGGGAGTATAGCGAACGACCGATCGCGGCCTCAACAGGCGCAGGGATGGAGCCGACGGAGGGAGTCGAACCCACAACCGGTGGTTTACAAAACCACTGCTCTACCGTTGAGCTACGTCGGCGTCGCGCCCGA
The DNA here is from genome assembly GCA_013816405.1 of Chloroflexota bacterium. Taxonomy (GTDB): domain Bacteria; phylum Chloroflexota; class Limnocylindria; order QHBO01; family QHBO01; genus CF-167. The sequence goes on from JACDEL010000011.1 coordinate 7,503, forward strand.
TTCTAGTCGAGCCCCTGCCGCTCGCTGACGAACCGCCTCGAAGAGCAGCAGCGCGCCCGCCGTGGCGGCGTTGAGGCTCGCAATTCTGCCGGCCATCGGGAAGCGGACCAGCAGGTCGCAGCGTCGTCGCATGGCGCCCGATACGCCGCTCCCTTCGCTGCCCACCACGATCGCGATCGGTCCGGTCAGATCCGCGTCCCATGCGGTCGTCGGCGCATCCTGGTCAGCGGCGATCAGCCGGATGCTTCGATCCTGGAGCTCGTGCGCCGTCTCCCCCAGGCCATCGACGCGCGCCAAGAGGAGATGCTCGCTGGCACCGGCCGATGCCTTGACCGCGGCAGCCGACAGGGGCGCGGCTCCCCGCTCGGGGAAGATGACCCCGTCCACGCCAGCCGCCTCGGCCGATCGCAGCAGCGTCCCGAAGTTGGTCGGGTCCTGCAGGTGCTCGAGGATGAGCAGCAGCGGGTCGTGCCCGCGCCTGGTGGCTGCAGCAAGGAGGTCGGCAAGGTCGGCGAACCGGCGCTCCGCGACCTCCAGCAGCACCCCCTGGTGCCCTTCGAAGCCGGCGAGCTGCCGCACGCGATGCGCATCCACCGTCTCCACCGGCACCGATGCAGCGCGCGCAGCCGCCAGGACCTCGTTGAGCTCGGGGCCTGGACGTGCGCTGTGAGCAACCAGCAGCCGGGTGGCCGACCGTCCGGCGGCGAGCGCCTCGACCACCGGCCTGCGGCCGCCGATCCACTCGCTCATGCGTGGGCGATGACGGCCACCGCGAACGCAGCGATCCCCTCGGCGCCCGTGAAGCCGAGGCCGTCCGAGGTCGTGCCCTTGACCCCGACAGCATTCACCTCCACGCCGCAAAGCTCGGCGAGGCGGGCCGCCATCTCGTCATGCCGTGGCCCGATCCCCGGGTGTGCGGCGACGATCGTCAGGTCCACCGAGACCGGGCGCCAGCCTGCTTCGTGCAGCGTCGAGACCGCGCCGCGCACCAGCTCGCCGGAGTCGGCGTCTGCCCAGCGCGCATCGTCCGACGGATAGAGGCTGCCGATGTCGCCCGCAGCGGCCGCTCCGAGCAGCGCATCGATGACGGCGTGCAGGGCGACGTCACCGTCGGAGTGCCCCGCCAGGCGCGGGTCGCCAACAAACTCCAGGCCGCCCAGGCGCATCGCCCCTCCCTCCCCGAACCGGTGGGCGTCGAAGCCGATCCCCGCTCGCTGGCGCTCGCCGACCTTGGGGGGCACAAGCGGCATCGAGCGGGCGGCAAGCACCCCCGCCACGAGCGCCTCGTCGCCGGGCTGGGTCAGCTTCTGGTTGCCGGGCTCCCCCGCCACCGAATGCACCACCACGCCACCCGCGGCCAGCGCCGCCGCTTCATCGGTCATCTTGCGCCCCCAGGCCTGGGCCTCCTCGAGTGCGGCGCGCAGGACCACCAGCGTCGCCGCCTGGGGCGTCTGCGCCAGCGCCAGGCCCTCGCGATCGAAGGCGGCGATGACCCTGCCCGAGGTATCCACGTGCTTCAGCGAATCGTGGAGTGGGACCACCGGCACCGCTCCATCGGTCGGGGTCACGGCCGCCACGATGCGCGCCATCAGCTCGCTCGACGCTGCCGGTCGCGCCGCGTCGTGGATGAGGACGGGAGCATCCTCTGGGAAGCCAGTCCGCGTCAGTGCGGCGATGCCGGCCAGGGCAGAATCGGCTCGCTCCTCGCCCCCCGCAACGACCTCGCACCGGCCGCGAGCGGACTCCGGGATCGCGTCGCGGAATCTCTCGAGTGCGTCAGGTGGCGCCACGACCACAACCCAGCTCATTCCCGGCACCACCATGAGCGTGTCCAGCGCCCAGCGCCAGGCGGGCCTGCCGGAGAACTCGATCCAGAGCTTGTCGCTCCCCATGCGGCGACCGCTGCCTGCGGCGACCAGCACCGCACCGATCAGCACGGCGGCCTCACCCCGCGGCTGGGGTGTCGCGGGGCTGGGCGAAGATCATCCGACCCGCCACCGTCTGCAGCACGCGGGTCACGGTAACGCCGACTTCCTCATTCATCGATCGGCTGCCGCCTTCGACCACGATCATGGTCCCGTCGTCCAGGTAGCCGACGCCCTGCCCAGGCTCCTTGCCCTCCTGGATGATCTTCACTGTCATCTCCTCGCCGGGGTGCACGACCGCCTTGACCGCGTTGGCCAGCTCGTTGATGTTCAGCACGCGGATCCCCTGGAGCTCGGCCACACGATTCAGGTTGAAGTCGTTGGTCAGGATCGCTGCTCCGTGGTCGCGAGCGAAGGCGACGAGCTTGGCGTCGACCTCGCCGATCTCCGGGTAGGTCTCGTCCGTCACCTCCACCGGCGAGATGGAGTCCTTCTGGAGCGCGGTGAGCATCTCGAGCCCGCGTCGACCGCGGTTGCTCCGGATCGCATCGGGCGAATCGGCGATGCGCTGGAGCTCGTCGAGGACGAAGCGTGGCACCACCAGCGTGCCCAGGATGAAGCCGGTGCGGCCGACGTCCACGATGCGGCCATCGATCACCGAGCTGGTGTCGATCACGATCTGGGAGAAGCCGCCCCGCCGACGAGCGCCGGGCAGGATGCCGGAGACGGCAGGGAGCAGGACGTCCCGCTTGTACATCGTGGCCCACAGGAGAAGGAGCGCCAGGACGACGGCGACCACCGGCGGCAGGACCGACCCGGCCCAGCCCCCGATCGCGATCAGCGGCAGCCCCGCCAGCACCCCAACCAGCAGGCCAACCACGATCGCCGCCACGCCGAGCGCGAACTCGCCCGCGCCCGCATGCGCTAAGCGGTCAACCGCCCAGCGGGCGGGTCGGGTGGTGACGTACGGGATCGCCAGGTAGCCGAACAGCAGGGTTGCGGCGACCATCGCCATCAGGAAGGCTGGCCGATTCGGCGCATCGATGACGGTGTCCGCATTTGTCAGGATGAGCAGCCCGAGCGCGAAACCCAGCAAGGTCCCAAGCAGGGCGCCGACGAGCCGGATGAGTGTGGTCATGAGCCGATGAGTCCGTGATGAATCGATGCGCGGGCACATGAAGGGATGAATCCGATGAGGCCAATCCCGCGCCCGCCAGCGGCGGGCGGCCACCTTAGCACCTGCCGTACGGCATAACAACGGGTCTGCGAGGTGCCGATCAGTCCTTGACCAGGGCCTCCCGCAGTGCATCCCGCAGGTCGGCAGCCGCCACCAACTGGCCGGCTGGTGGCCGGGCACCGGATGAGCCGCGCTCGGGTCCGGTCACCATGCGATCGAAGCCAAGCCGCGCCGCCTCGGCCATCCGACGCTCGGCACGAGCGGCGGGCCGCAGCCGTCCCGACAGCGAGAGCTCACCCGCCAGGACCGTTCCCTCCCGCACCGGGCGCTCGCGCAGCGACGAGGCGAGCGCGGTTGCCACCGCCAGGTCGGCGGCCGGCTCCTCGATGCGGAGCCCGCCGGCGACGTTCACGTACACGTCGTGGCCCGTGAGGTTCAGGCCGGCGTGGCGAGCCAGCACGGCGATCAGCATCAGCACCCGGTTGACGTCGATCCCGGTCGTCGCGCGGCGTGGCGAGCCGTAGCCGGCGGGCGCGACGAGTGCCTGGATCTCGACGGCCAGTGGCCGCGTCCCCTCCAGAGCGATCGTGATCGCACTGCCTGCGACCGGTGGCTGGTCGGATTCCAGGAAGAAGCGGCTGGCATCGGCGACCTCGACCAGGCCGTCGCTGCGCATCTCCATGACACCGACCTCATCGGTCGATCCGTATCGGTTCTTGGCGGCGCGAAGGAGGCGGGTCGTGCCCATCCGCTCCCCCTCGAGGTAGATGACCGCGTCCACCAGGTGTTCAAGGGTTCGCGGTCCCGCGACCGTCCCCTCCTTGGTGACATGCCCGATCAGCGCCACGCAGGTGGCGCCGGCCTTGGCCACCTCCGCCAGGCGCGTGGCGACCTCGCGGACCTGGCCGACACTGCCGGCGGGGCCCCCCAGCTCCGCGCTGGCAAAGGTCTGGACGCTGTCGACCACGGCGAGCGCCGGGGCGGATGCCTCGATCGCACCCACGGCTGTTGCCAGGTCGGTGCTCGCCACCAGCCCGACGCCGTCGACAACCGCCCCGACTCGCTCAGCGCGGCCACGAACTTGGGACGCCGACTCCTCGCCGGTCAGGTAGAGGGTCGCGTGACCCGCGGCCGCCAGCCGCCCCGCCAGCTGGAGCAGGAGCGTGCTCTTGCCGATTCCCGGGTCGCCCCCGAAGAGGACGATCGATCCGGGAACGAGGCCGCCGCCGAGCACGCGGTCGAGCTCGCCGATCCCGCTAGGCAGACGCGACGCCTCAGCGCTGCTGACGCCCCCGATCGGCGAGATCGCTGCCGAACCGGCAGATGCCGCTCGCTCGCGCGCCCGCGCGGATCGTGCCCCCGCATTGGCCCCCGCATTGGCGGCGCGACTCACGACCGTCTCGACGAGGGTGTTCCACGCCTCGCACGAGGCGCATTGGCCCGACCAGCGCGGCGAGCTGGCGCCGCATTGTTGGCAGACGTAGACGGAGCGGGTGGCTGGCACGGGTCACGCCATCTTGCCACGCCCGCCACTACCGCCGCGTTATCGGGCGGTCAGCGCGCCTTGACGGGCTGTCGCTGGCGCGTCTTGCGCTCGATCACGAGGCCGTCGGGAGTGGCGTCTACCACGATGGTGTCGCCGGCCTCGAAGGCCGCCTGCAGCATCCGCTCGGCAAGCGGGTCCTCGATCTGCTGCTGGATCTCGCGACGCAGCGGTCGCGCCCCGAAGGCGAGGTCGTATCCCTTCACGATGATCGCGTCCTTGGCGGCATCGGTCACAATCAGCTCCATCTGCTGCCCCGCCAGCTGGGACTTCACGCGCTCCAGCAACAGGTCCACGATCTCGCGGATCTCGGCGCGGGTCAGCTCGCGGAAGACGACCGTCGCGTCGATGCGGTTGAGGAACTCGGGACGGAAGACGTTCTTCAGCTCGCCGAGCACCTTCTCCTTCATGCGCTCGTAGTCGGCCGTGGCCTCGATCGCGGAGCCGGCCTCGCCCTCGGCGCGGAAGCCGATGCGCGAGTCCTTCTGGAGCAGCTGGGCGCCGACGTTGCTGGTCATGATGATGATCGTGTTGCGGAAGTCGACGCGGCGGCCCTTGGCATCGGTCAGGTGCCCGTCCTCCAGGATCTGGAGGAGGATGTTGAAGACCTCCGGGTGCGCCTTCTCGATCTCGTCGAGAAGGACCACGCTGTAGCTCTTGCGACGGACCGCCTCAGTCAGCTGGCCGCCTTCGTCGTAGCCGACGTAGCCGGGAGGGGCGCCGACCAACCGCGAGACGTTATGGCGCTCCATGAACTCGCTCATGTCGATCTTCACCAGGGCGTCCTCGGAGCCGAACATGAACTCGGCCAGGGCCCGGGCCAGCTCGGTCTTGCCGACGCCGGTGGGGCCCATGAAGATGAATGAGCCAATCGGCCGCTTGGGATCCTTCAATCCCGCACGCGCACGCCGGACCGCCTTGGAGATGATGTCGATCGCCTCCTGCTGTCCGATCACGCGGTTGTGGATCGCGTCCTCCATGTGGAGCAGCCGCTCGGACTCCTCGGCGCTGATGCGGATCACCGGGATCCCGGTCCACATGCTGACGACCTGGGCGATCTCCTCCTCGGTGACGACCGGCACGTCCTTGGCGGCCTCCTCGTGCCAGGCGGTACGCAGCGCCTCGATCGCCTCCTTGCCCTGTGCCTCCTCGTCGCGGAGTCGCGCGGCGGCCTCATAGTCCTGGGCGGCGATCGCCTCGTCCTTCTGGCGCGTCACGTCCTCGAGCTCGTGCTGCGCCTCCTTGATCTTCGGCGGCGCCTTCGACTCGCGCAGACGCACGCGGGACCCGGCCTCGTCCATCAGGTCGATCGCCTTGTCCGGCAGCGCGCGGTCGGCCACGTAGCGGACGGATAGGTCCACGGCGGCGCGAACTGCCTCGTCACTGATCTTGACGTGGTGATGATCCTCGTAGCGCGATCGGATCCCGAAGAGGATCGCGACCGCCTCGTCGACCGTCGGCTCCTCGACCATCACCGGCTGGAAGCGGCGCTCCAGGGCTGCGTCCTTCTCGATGTACTTGCGGTATTCGTCAAGCGTGGTGGCGCCGATGCACTGCAGCTCGCCGCGCGACAGTGGCGGCTTCAGGATGTTGGCGGCGTCGATCGCTCCCTCCGCGGCACCTGCTCCCACCAACGTGTGCAGCTCATCGATGAACAGAACGCTGTCGCTGCTGCTGCGCAGCTCCTCGATGATCTTCTTGAGACGCTCCTCGAACTCGCCGCGGTACTTGGTGCCGGCCACCAGTGAGCCGATGTCGAGGGTCAACACGCGCTTATCGGCGAGCGTCTCCGGAACGTCGCCGCTCACGATGCGATGCGCCAGCCCCTCGGCGATCGCGGTCTTGCCGACACCCGGCTCGCCAATAAGGGCAGGGTTGTTCTTGGTGCGCCGGCTCAGGATCTGGATGACGCGCTCGATCTCCTTCTCGCGCCCGATCACCGGATCGAGCTTGCCGGAGCGGGCAGCCTCGGTCAGGTTGATCCCCAGCTGGTCGAGGGTCGGAGTCTTCGAAGGGCGCTTCGTCTCCTGCGCCGGCGACACGCTGGTGCTCTGGCTCAGGACGTGGATCACCTGGTGGCGGACCTTGTCCAGGTTGACGCCCAGGCTCTCGAGGACGCCGGCGGCGATTCCCTCGCCCTCGCGGACCAGGCCGAGCAGCAGGTGCTCGGTGCCGATGTAGTTGTGGCCGAGGCGGCGTGCCTCGTCGATCGCCAGCTCGATTACTCGCTTGGCGCGCGGCGTCAAGCCGACCTCGCCGACCACCGGCCGATCCCCTCGGCCGATGATGAACTCGACCGCGGTCCGTACCTTCGAGAGCTCGACGTTCATGTTCTCGAGGACGCGCGCCGCGACTCCCTCGCCCTCGCGGACCAGGCCGAGCAGCAGGTGCTCGGTGCCGATGTAGTTGTGGTTGAAGCGCTGCGCCTCGTCCTGGGCAAGGGTCAGTACCTTGCGTGCCCGATCCGTGAACTTGTCGAAGCGATCCATTTGCATCCATCCGTGACTGCCCGGCGGCCCAGGCTGGACCCCCGAACGTGGCCAGAGTGTAGAGCACCACTCCCGCGCGATGCCTTCAATAGGTACTACGGACTACGGTGACGGTTCGCTCGTGGAAATGCCCGTCCAGCGCGGCAGACCAACAGACCAACCCGGTCAGGCGCGAGCGGGTGCGAACTCCAAACCGGAGCGACGGTCGATCTACGAAGCCTCGGAGTCAGCCTCGGGGGCCGGCTCTTCGGGAGCAGCCTCGGCGACGGGCTCTTCAGCCTCGGGCTCGGGGGCCGGCTCTTCGGGAGCAGCCTCGGCGACGGGCTCTTCAGCCTCGGGCTGGGGGGCTCCAGCTTCGGCCACCGGCTCTTCCGCCTCCGGGGCGGCCGCGACTGCCTCCGGCTCGGCGGCCGCCTCAGGCTCCGCAGTTGCCTTGGAGGCCTTCTTCGGCTTCGCGGGCCGCAGCTGGTCGAGGAGTCCGGATTCGGCGAACGCGGCGGCCATGGTGTTGTCGATCCCCTCATCAGGCTCGCTGATCGCATCCTCGGGCTGGTAGTCGCGGTCGCGACGGTTTCCTCGCTCGCGGCGTGCCGGCCGCTCCTCGAATCGGGCTGGGGCGGACGGGCTCGAACCGATGGTGGCCGCGGCCGGGGTGGGCGTTGGCTCGGTCGAGCTCCGCTCGTCGGCCTGCTTCAGCGAAAGGCCGAGGCGATGACGCTCGGAGTCGAGGCTGATGATCCTGAGGTCCAGGGTATCCCCCTCCTTGACCACGTCCCCGGGGTGCGCGACCCGCTGGTTCGACAGCTCGCTGATGTGGATCAGTCCCTCCAGGCCTTCCTCGACACGGACGAAGGCGCCGAAGTTCACCAGCTTGGTGACGGTGCCCGAGATGACGTCGCCGATCTTGTACTTGGCGACCGACTCTTGCCACGGATCGGGCTGGAGTCGCCGGATCGAGAGGCTGATTCGGCCGCGCTCGTGATTGATGTCGATCACTTCGGCCTCCACCTCGTCGCCGATGGCGTACGCGGTCTCCGGGTTGTTGACCTTGTTCCACGAGAGCTCGCTCTTGTGCACCAGGCCATCGATCCCGCCGAGGTCGATGAAGACGCCGAACGGCGCGATGCTGCGCACAGTCCCCTGCACCCGCTGCCCAACCTGCAGGCTGCTGAAGAGCTCGTCGCGCTTCTCGCGTCGCTCCTCGTACAGGGCCACCTTCTCGGAGAGGATGAGCCGATTCGCCTTGCGGTTGACCTCCAGGATCTTGAGCCGCAGGGTCCGTCCGACGAATGGCTGGAGCTTCTCCGCAATCTCCTGGGCGGCGTCGCGCGGCTGCTCGTCGCGCGGTCGGCGGGGGAAGTCGACGATCTGGCTGATCGGTACGAAACCACGGACGCCCAGGTCGACGATCAGGCCGCCCTTGTTGTGGTCGATGACTCGGGCCTCGACGATCTCCCCGGCATCAAAGCGCTCTTGCATGGCACGCCACTTGCGCTCGAGTCCGGCGCGGCGTAGAGAGAGGACCGCATGGCCCTCTGGCGACTCGGGCTGAAGGACGTAGACGAGCACCTCGTTCCCGACCTTGAGCTCCTGCCGGGCCTCCTCGCCATCTCGCGGCCCGCGACGGCTCATCAGCTCCCGGTTCGAAACGACTCCCTCGCTCTTGCCACCGAAGTCGACGAGGATCTCGTCTGCATCGATGCGGACCACGGTGCCCTCCACGACATCCCCGTGCTTGAGGCTCTTGACCTCGTTCGACGGGTCGTCAAGAAGCTGAGCCATGGTCATCGGCTCGGAATCGTCGTCTTCGGGTGCGGCGGCCTCCGGCTCCGCAGCGGCCTCCGGCTCAGCAGCGGCCTCCGGCTCAGACCCGGTGGCCTCGGCCGACTCAGGAGCGGCTTCAGCCGCGGCGGCCATCGGCTCCTGCTCGGGAGCAGCGTCTGGCTCAGCAGCGACCTCGGCGGCCATCGGCTCCTGCTCGGGAGCAGCGTCTGGCTCAGCAGCGACTTCAGCCTCGGCAGCGATCGGCTCTGGCTCTGACTCATCAACGACGGCGTCAGCCGGATCGTCGGCCTGCGGGGTGGTGGCGGTCATCTCCGCCGTCTGGTCCGCGGCGTGCGTCTCCTCGGCCGCAGCGGGGATGGAATCCTCGGACGGCGGCTCAGGCTGATTCGTTTCGTCGGTCAAGTGCGTGTACGCTCCTTGGGTGCGATGTCCCCGCAGCAACAACGCCCTCCGCGTGCGGAGGGCGTCTCATTCATCAGAGGTGGAAGCTTCCTTCATGGTCGATCGACGACTCGGTTGCTCCTCCGTAGCGGCCGATGGGAGAGGCGCGCATCCGCGCGTGGCTATGCGGTTGTTTGCTCCAGAGCCGCAGGAGCATACCACACAGCCAAGCGTGCTCGGCCATGCCTGAACTGCCCGATCTGACGATCGTTGCCGAGGAGCTCCAGGCACGCGCCACCGGTCGCACAGTGCTCGAGGCAACGGCTCCAATGCCGATCCTGGTGCGTGCCACCCCGCCAGAACTCGCTCGCCTCGCGGGTACAGCCATCACGAGTGCCCGGCGGCGCGGCAAGTTCCTCCTCATCACCTTCGCGCGCGATGGCGTTGACGAGCTGGTGCTGGCCGCCAACCCCATGCTGGCCGGCCGCTTTTGGCTGCTCGACGATGCCAAGCAGAAGGTCCGCGCACGCACCGGCCTGCGGCTCCGCTTTTCCGACGGTGGCGAGCTGCGCTATGTGGATCGGGAGATGCTCGGCAAGCTGTACCTCGTGGCGCCTGACGGTCTGGAGGCCATCCCCGGCTGGACCGACATGGGCCCCGATGCCGACGACCCGGACCTCACCCTCGAGCGGTTCCGCGAGCGCATCCGGCGGCATCCGGGCGAGTTGAAGTCCTTGTTGCGGAACAGCCGCTTCGTGGCCGGCATCGGGAACGCCTACAGCGACGAGATCCTGTGGCAGGCTCAGCTGGCTCCCCTGCGCCGTCGAAGCACGCTCAAGCCAGAGGAGGTCGACCGACTCTACGCGGCGATGCGCTCCGTGCTGGCTGAGGCGACCAGCCGCGTCCGAACACTCGTTCCGCCCGATATCCACCTGCAGCACCGCGAGTTTCTGAAGGTGCACCTGCGGGGCGGTGAGCCATGTCCACGCTGTGGGCGCGTCCTGCGCCAGATCGGCGGGGACGAGGCGACCACCTTCTGCCGGAGCTGCCAGCCTCCGTTCTGAAGATCGATCGCCGGCGCGCTCAGGGGATGACCAGGACCTGCCCGACGTTGATGGTATCGCCAGTCAGGCCATTTGCTGCCCTGATCGCCGCCGCTGTTGTGCCGAAGCGCTGGGCAAGCTCATTGAGGGTGTCACCCTGCTGGACCACATAGGTCCGCTGCGGAGTGGGACCCGGCGTCGCGACGGGCGGCGTGCTTGGGGTGGCGACAGTTGACGTCGATGCCGCAATGGATGCAGCCGGGGACGATGCCAGAGGCGATTCGCTGACTGACGGAGATGGGCTCGGCGTCTGGCTGGCCGTCGGCGGCGCATCATTCAACAGGCCGAAGAGGCTGCTCAGCAGCAAGAGACCGACCACCGCCAGTGCGACCGCCGCGACCAGCCCGGCGGGACGGCTGATGCGCCTCGCCGGCGAGCTCGCAAGGCTGCGCCATGCGGCCTCGGGCTCGAGGACGAGTCTAGTCCGTCCGAAATCCACGTCGGGCGCCACGCGCGGGAGCCCGCTGGAGGCGGCAAGCCACGCGGTCCGAGCAGCAGCGAAGCGCTCGCAGCGGGCATGGGCCTCGGTCAGGCAGAGCTGCACCTGGCGTGAGCGCTCCAGCGGGGCCGGAGGCGACAGTGCGTGGCATCGGTGCTCGGGGTCGAAGCCGTCCGCCACGGTGCGGCCATCGTCGGCCAGGGCGAGATACGGGCAGATTCGATCCACCGGCCGAGGATAGCGTGGTGCCGGCACGGCGGCAGCACTCCTCGGAAGCCAGAAAATGAACTATCCCGGCGACGACCTATCTTCCCAGGGAGTTGCCCCCCAAGTATCTTCGGCGCTGGAGAGCTTAACTTCCGTGTTCGGGATGGGAACGGGTGGTTCCTCTCCGCTAGCGTCACCGGGATAGATCTTCAATTGGCGCGACCGCCATCTGCACAGATGGCGAGCGAACCTTCGACTGGAAGCGTCGATTTGCCGAGGCGCCGGTCGAGCCGGCGTCCGAACGCGGTCCAGCAGCGTGCTAGACGCGTGAAATTAGGTCAAGCCCTCGACCATTAGTACCGCTTCGCTGAACGCATCACTGCGCTTGCACGTGCGGCCTATCAAACAGCTAGTCTCGCTGCGGTCTTACCCGGTTACCCGGTGGGGAACCTCATCTTGAGGCGAGCTTCGCACTTAGATGCTTTCAGTGCTTATCCCATCCGAACATACCTACCCAGCAATGCCGCTGGCGCGACAACTGGCACAACATTGGTTCGTCCACTCCGGTCCTCTCGTACTAGGAGCAGCTCCTCTCAAGTTCCCTACGCCCACGGCGGATAGAGACCGAACTGTCTCACGACGTTCTGAACCCAGCTCGCGTACCGCTTTAATTGGCGAACAGCCAAACCCTTGGGACGTACTTCCGCCCCAGGATGCGACGAGCCGACATCGAGGTGCCAAACGGTGCCGTCGATGTGAACTCTTGGGCACCATAAGCCTGTTATCCCCAGGGTAGCTTTTATCCGTTGAGTGATACCCCTTCCACTCGGAGGTACCAGATCACTAAGCCCGACTTTCGTCTCTGCTCGACGTGTAAGTCTCGCAGTCAAGCACCCTTATGCCTTTGCACTCTTCGGCTGGTTTCCATTCAGCCTGAGGGTACCTTTGGGCGCCTCCGTTACACTTTAGGAGGCGACCGCCCCAGTCAAACTGCCCATCAGACACTGTCCAGCGCCCGGATTACGGGACGCTGTTAGAGCCGAAATCCAAAAAGGGTGGTATTTCAACGTTGACTCCACCGAGGCTGGCGCCCCAGCTTCCCAGTCTCCCACCTATCCTACACATCCTGAACCTCAGTCCAATATCAAACTGCAGTAAAGCTCCATGGGGTCTTTTTGCCCTGCCGCGGGTAACCTGCATCTTCACAGGTATTTCAATTTCGCCGGATCCCTCGTTGAGACAGCGCCCAGATCGTTACGCCATTCGTGCGGGTCGGAACTTACCCGACAAGGAATTTCGCTACCTTAGTACCGTTATAGTTACGGCAGCCGTTTACCGGGGCTTCAATTCAGGGCTTGCACCCCTCTTCTTAACCTTCCGGCACTGGGCAGGCGTCAGCCCCTATACGTCAGCTTTCGCTTTAGCAGAGACCTGTGTTTTTGCTAAACAGTCGCCTGGGCCATTTCACTGCGGCCTCGATCAGCCTCTCACGCGAAGTGAGCCACTGCGAGGCACCCCTTCTCCCGAAGTTACGGGGTCAATTTGCCGAGTTCCTTAACGAGGGTTCTTCCGATCGCCTTGGTATGCTCTACCCGTCTACCTGCGTCGGTTTGCGGTACGGACGCCTTTGATCTCGCTAGACGCTTTTCTTGCAGGATCGGCTCAGTCGAATCAGCTTTCGCCTTTCATTCGCTGCTCGGAGTTGAATGAGAGGACGGATTTGCCTGTCCTCTCCCCCTACCGGCTTAGACGCACATAGCCAACAGTGCGCTCAACCTACCGTTCCCGGTCACGCCCTTGCTCCCAGGCCCGCTTCACATTGGCTGCCTCGACAACCGAAGTCGCCTCAGCTCACCACGTCCACGAACCAGGCACCTTACGGTGCAAACGATCTCTGGCGGTATCGGAATATCAACCGATTGTCCATCGCCTACGGCTCTCGCCCTCGGCTTAGGCCCGACTAACCCTGAGCGGATTAACCTTCCTCAGGAAACCTTAGACATACGGCGTGCACGTTTCTCGCGTGCATTTCGCTACTCATGCCGGCATTCGCACTTCCGCCCACTCCAGCCGTCCTCACGGTCGACCTTCACTGCTGACGGAACGCTCCCCTACCACCGCCGCACCCGAAGGTGCGCACGATCCGAAGCTTCGGTACCAGGCTTGAGCCCCGTTGGATCTTCGGCGCGGAATCACTTGACCAGTGAGCTATTACGCACTCTTTAAATGGTGGCTGCTTCTGAGCCAACATCCTGGTTGTCTGTGCAACTCCACATCCTTCCCCACTTAGCCTGGATTTTGGGACCTTAGCTGTCGGTCCGGACTGTTTTCCTCTTGACCACGAAGCTTAGCCCTCGCAGTCTGACTCCCGGGGTATGGAATCACGGGATTCGGAGTTTGATTGGGTTTGGTAAGCGGTAAGCCCCCTAGCCCATTCAGTGCTCTACCCCCGTGACTGAACCCCCGAGGCTAGCCCTAAAGCTATTTCGGGGAGAACCAGCTATCTCCGAGTTCGATTGGCATTTCACCTCTACCCACAGGTCATCCCCTAGCTTTTCAACGCTAGTGAGTTCGGTCCTCCACGGGACATTACTCCCGCTTCAACCTGCCCATGGGTAGCTCACTCGGTTTCGGGTCTACTCGCGGCGACTCAATCGCCCTATTCAGACTCGCTTTCGCTGCGGCTTCGTCCTTCACGGACTTAACCTCGCCACCTACGAGTAACTCGCCGGCTCATTCTTCAAAAGGCACGCCATCAGGCTACCCGGCGACCGAAGCCCCCGGGCAACACCCTTTGACTGCTTGTAGGCATGCGGTTTCAGGTACTATTTCACTCCCCTCCCGGGGTGCTTTTCACCTTTCCCTCACGGTACTGGTTCACTATCGGTCGCCAAGAGTATTTAGCCTTGGACGGTGGTCCGCCCGGGTTCCCACATGAGAGACCTTCCACGTGGTACTCAGGGACTCGACCGGGAGTCGGTGTCGCTTTCGCTTACGGGGCTGTCACCCTCTACGGCTGGCCTTTCCATGCCACTTCTGCTAGCGAACCGATTTGTAACTCCCTGCGGGCAGTGCAGTGCACCGCGGGCCGGCCCTACAACACCCCGACTGCAACGGCTGCAACCTGTCACGCAACCGGGGTTTGGGCTCCTCCGCTTTCGCTCGCCACTACTAACGGAATGTCTGTCTACTCCTCGAGGTACTTAGATGTTTCAGTTCCCTCGGTTTCCTCGATCGACCTATGAATTCAGTCGAACGTACCCGGGCATTACCCCAGGTGGGTTTCCCCATTCGGATATCTCCGGGTGATAACGCTTGCTCGCAGCTCCCCGAAGCATTTCGTCGCCTGCCACGTCCTTCATCGGCTCTTGGCGCCAAGGCATCCACCGCACGCCCTTAGTAGCTTGACCTAACGCTCACGCGGCTAGCACGGTGCTGGCCGATGGCGTCGGTTCTCGCACGGCTCTTCACCGTGCGAGGCGTTCGGATTTCATCCTCGACGAAATCGATGCTTCCAGTCTTCGGTTCTTAAGGTCGCGTCCGTCTCTCGTCGAGACGAAGCCTCAGCGTTATCCGCTGACCGATGGGCACGACGCGCGTCGCGCGCAGCGATCAGGGGGTACGGCAGATGGGGCTTTTCACAACGATCGCGGGCCGGCCACACCGGCCTTCCCGCGAAGGGGCGCAACTGTAGCACTGACGCCCGACCATGGTCAAGGCGACCGTGGCGTCGACACGCCCTGGCGTTTGCAACTTCAAACAGCGTTCCTCACGGCGCAACGACCCACACCGTCGGCTTGCCGGCGGGGTCCCGTGCCACGGGCACCGCACGTTGAGCCGCATCGGACCCCAACGCTGCCCGCAGGTCGTCGCGAGAGAGGGCGAACACGCGTCCCCACGAGGGAGCGATCGGCGTCTGAGGCGCCACGATTTCGGGCAGGTGTTCTGCATCCAGGAAGCGGATCACGGTCGCGGTGTAACCGTCGACGATGACGGTGTCCTCGGGCCTGGCGGCCTCCGCCATTGCCACGAGATCGAAGCGGAAGGCGTCGTATCGGTCGGCGACGGAGCGCTCGAGGTACGCCCTGGCGCTGCCGGCCGCGAGGATCACCATGCCGGCCGCTGCCATCAGGAGCAGGACGCGTGCCCAGCCGCTTCCCCACCGCTCCTGGACCTCGTCGCGCAGCTCGTTGACTCCGAGCCCGATCGTCACCGCGAGTGGAGCCGCCAAGCCGAGGGCGCGCAGAAAATGGGGTGCTCCGCCCTCGGTTGCAATGAGGGGTGGCAGCAGGAAGACCGGCAGGCTCCACAGCACGAGGGCGTGGGCCGGGTCGCGGGAGTTGCGCAACAGCCGTCGGACGCCGAACGCCGCCACCACGAAGAGCGGCCAGCTGAGCAGGGGGAGCCCTGCGACGTCGTGTCGGGGATTCGGATCACCGGTGACGGCAAACATGCCCAATGTCCGGAGCACGTGACCGACGAGGTCGGTCACGGCTTCCGGACCGAACGCGACGCCGGCGGCACGTCCGAAATAGCTGACCGGATCAGATGCGGCGGCGGCGATCATCGGTATCGCGACGATCACGAAGGCCGCTGCGAAGGGCACGAGGCTCGCACGCATCGATGCATAGGCGGGCTGGTTGACGCGCCGCAGCCACACCAGCCAGAGGACCAGCAGAAGGGAAATCAGCTTCAAGGGCTGGTAGGTGTACAGGGTCGCCGCGGAGGCGATCGCGCCAGCAAGGATTGCGGTCGTCCGGCCGGGCCGGTCGTGCCATGCCAGGACTGAGGCGAGGGCGAGGGCGGTGAACAGCGGCACAAGCGTGTTGCGCATGCCATCGCGGCTGACGCAGATCAGCCAGAGCGAGCCTGCGGCCCATGCGCTCGCGATGAGGCCGGGAACGACGCCGAACCGGCGGGCCAGCATCCAGATTGCGACGACGGCGACGACGCCGATCCCGGCGGCGGTGGCGCGCAGGGCGAGCGTCGTCTCGCCGGCGAACCGAAATACCCCGGCCACGAGGTAGGCGAACAGGGCTTCCCGCCCTCCCCCATCGGCGATAAAGATCGGGCGGTAGCTCGGCTCGTGGAGGATGCGCTGCGCGCCCAGCCCCTCGAACGCTTCGTCCATATAGAGGCCGCCCGGGTTGAGGGCGAGGTCGACGAAGCGGAGGAAGGTCGCTGCGGCAACGATGAGAAGCAGGCACGCCGCGATCAGCACCCATCGCGGGCTGCCGTCATCATGGGAAGCCCGTGAGCCAGATGCGAATCCGAACCGGTCAAATCGCCCCACTGCTCATCATCCTCGCAGGCGCCGCCGCGCTGCGTTTCGTGCTCCTCGACACCCGCGAGCTGTTCCGCGACGAAGCGGCATCATGGCTCCTGGCGCGGTCGGCGTGGGGGGAGATGATCACGCGCTCCGCCAGCGAGCCGTATGCGCCTCTCTATGCCTTCCTGCTCAAGGCGTGGATTGGAATGCTCGGCGATGCGCCGGCTTCCCTGCGGGCGCTCTCGGCTGTTGCCGGCGTTGCGAGCGTCGGCGTGACATGGGCCTGGACGCGCCAGGCGATCGGGCCGAGAGCGGCGGCGCTGGCTGCCCTCCTCGTGGCGCTCTCGCCGCTCGCGATCGCAAACGCCCGAGAGGCTCGCATGTACGCGCTCGAGTCGCTCTTCGCGGTGCTCGCCTGGTGGCTGATCTGGCGATTGCTGACGAGCAGGACACCCGGGGCTGGTAGCCCTCTCGCGATCGCAGCCGCTGCGCTTGCGGTCGCCGGCGAGCTGTGGATGTTGCCCACGGGCGTTGCGGCCTTCGCCCTGCAGGCCACGGTCGTGGCCGTCGTGGCCTGGCGCCGGCGAGCGGGAACGCGCGCCGCGGGCATTGCCCTCGTCCTGGGCCTGGCGGCGTTCGTGCCCTGGCTCCCGCGGCTCCTTTCGGTCGCAGGAGGCGGCCAGCCCTTCTGGACACCCACCCCCGACCTCACAGCGCTGCTGCAAACGTTGGGGGGTGCCTTCGGTGGCTGGCAACCGTCGCCCGGTTGGGTCGCTGTGCTTCCGCTCGCGGTCCTCGGGGCTTTCGGGTTCGGCGCCCTCTTCCGCCGCGGCTTTGCTGACCCGACCGCACTGACCGTGTCCGCAGGCGCTGCTCTCGTGCTGGCGTGGTGGATTGCATCACTCTGGCGCGCGGCGTACGACTCCCGCTACCTGGGGTCCGCCGTTCCGCCGCTGGCCATTGCGATTGCCGCCGGCGCCGAGAGCCTGGCAACACGGCTCCAGCGAACGCCACAGGCACTGTGGGGGGCGGCAGCTGTTGTACTCGTCCTGGTTGGCACCGGTACTGCTGCCTTCGAGGCGAACTGGGTAAGCGGCCAGGGGCAAGCGCCAGCACAGGCGGCCTCGGTCGTTCTCCAGACGCGCGTCCGGACGGGCGACGTCGTGCTCGTGGCGGATGCGCAGAGCTACTTCCCGCTGGCGTACCTGCTGGAGCGCGAACGGGAGCCGATCGAGGTGCCGGCACCGATTCGTTACTGGCGCTCAGGGCTCGAGCCCGCCTATACCGGCGGAGACCTCATTCGGCGCGACGCGACGATCCCGCGCGATGCCGGGCTGAAGCCCGGCGAGCTACCCGGTCTCGCGACTAGCGGCAGCATCTGGCTCGTTGCACTCACGGATCCGGTCGCTGAGATTCGCGGCTTCGCGCCGCTCGCAGATGGTCGAGTCGCCGAGATGGAACGTCTCGAAGTGACTGACCATGGGGATGGCGGCCTCATCCTCAGGCTTCGACCCACCTGACTGATGTGGTGGAGATGAGGGGACTCGAACCCCTGACCCCCTCCTTGCAAAGGAGGTGCTCTCCCAACTGAGCTACATCCCCATCGCCGCCGGCATCGTACCGTCCCGGGCGGACCGCCGCTATGGCGGCGTCAAGCGACGCTTTGGCTCGGCGGGCAGCGCCTCGCCCTGCGGCCAGGGGACGCGCAGGACGATGCAGATGGGCGTCTGCTCGCCGGCCTGTCCGAGGGGATTGTCGGCGAAGAGGCGCTCTACGAATCTCCGATCCAGGCCAGGTGACAGGCCCAGGGCATTGCAACCCGCGTCGTTGGCATCGATGACCGCAACCGGGAAGCCGATCCCTCGCGAGAGCTCGCCTGCGGCGCGGTCCGGATGCTTGGGGCCTAGCGTCGCGGCCTGGTTGTACGGCGCGATGGTGTACGACGTGGGGCCATCGATCGCCGCGGCCTGGCGCCCTGCGATCCGATAGAAGAGGCCGTGCAACCCGAACGGCTTGGTGAGGCCGCTGACAATCGCCGCCAGCAGGATGCGCGGCGCACCGACCTCGCCGATCGCCAGCTGCATGGTCTCGGCGGTCCCGAGCCCGATGCCATATCCCGGACGCGTCACGAACCGCACCAGGAAGCGCGCGAGCCGACCCGGGCGAATGCTGCTCATCGGGTAGGAGCGGCCCTCGGTGATGGCGATCATCCGCTCGCTGACCGCCACCCCGACAGTGTCAGGGGCGAGGGGTGTTGCATAGCGGCGGACCACCTCCAGCGGGTTGTCGGCATCGGTCACCAGATGGGTGCGAACCGGGTGGCGGGCGTAGACCGTGCCGTCCAGGGTCGCATGGAGGCTGCGGTCGGGGTTCGGCTCCGCCAGGATCCCCATCGGGCGGTCGGCCGGCTCCGGCACGGGCATGGGCTCCATCGGTCTCGGAGGTGGGTGGTGGGCGTTTCTGGACTCGAACCAGAGACCTCTGCCTTATCAGGGCAGTGCTCTAACCAGCTGAGCTAAACGCCCCTCGCGGGGCGGCATGGTACCCGTACCTCGCCTGAAGACGCAAGGTGACGCGCTCCCCACAAGCGAACAGCCGCCCCGGTCAGCGGGACGGCCGTGGTGCCTCGGCGGCTGAAGAGTGACAGGAACCCGCGTTGTCGACGGGAGGTCTGTAGGTTCGAGGGCGGCCAACTCGTCCCGCTTGCGCGGGCGCCCGATCCCCCTCGTGGGAGCGGACCATTGCGATGAGCTGGTCGATCGACCTGGAAGATCTTGATCCTCCGGCGAACCGGCGGATCGGGCTCTCCCTAGAAAGGAGGTGATCCAGCCGCACCTTCCGGTACGGCTACCTTGTTACGACTTCGTCCCAATCACCAATCCCACCTTCGACGGCTGCCTCCTTGCGGTTGGCCCACCGGCTTCGGGTGTTATCGGCTTTCATGACGTGACGGGCGGTGTGTACAAGGCCCGGGAACATATTCACCGCAGTGTGCTGACCTGCGGTTACTAGCAACTCCGGCTTCATGCAGGCGAGTTGCAGCCTGCAATCCGAACTGAGACCGGCTTTAAGGGATTAGCTCCACCTCGCGGTTTGGCAACCCGTTGTACCGGCCATTGTAGCGTGTGTGTAGCCCAGGACGTAAGGGCCATGCTGACTTGACGTCATCCCCACCTTCCTCCGAGTTTCTCTCGGCAGTCTGGCATGAGTGATACAACATGCCACGGGGGTTGCGCTCGTTGCGGGACTTAACCCAACATCTCACGACACGAGCTGACGACAGCCATGCAACACCTGCACACCGATCCCTTGCGGGAGGACGACGTTTCCGCCGTTTTCCGGTGCATGTCAAGCCCTGGTAAGGTTCTTCGCGTTGCGACGAATTAAACCACACGCTCCGCTGCTTGTGCGGGCCCCCGTCAATTCCTTTGAGTTTTAGCCTTGCGGCCGTACTCCCCAGGCGGAACACTTAATGCGTTAGCTACGGCACAGCCGGGGTCGATACCGACTACGCCTAGTGTTCATCGTTTACGGCTAGGACTACCGGGGTATCTAATCCCGTTCGCTCCCCTAGCTTTCGCGCCTCAGCGTCAAGAATGGGCCAGGTAGCCGCTTTCGCCACTGGTGTTCCTCCCGATATCTACGCATTTCACCACTACACCGGGAATTCCGCTACCCTCTCCCACCTTCCAGCCGATCAGTTTCCGATGCAATTTCCCAGTTAAGCCGGGAGCTTTCACATCGGACTTGACCAGCCGCCTGCGCGCTCTTTACGCCCAGTAAATCCGGACAACGCTCGCCACCTACGTATTACCGCGGCTGCTGGCACGTAGTTAGCCGTGGCTTATTCCTCAGGTACCGTCTTGTATCTTCCCTGAGAAAAGAGGTTTACGACCCGAAGGCCTTCGTCCCTCACGCGGAGTTGCTGCCTCAGACTTTCGTCCATTGGGCAAAATTCCCGACTGCTGCCTCCCGTAGGAGTCTGGGCCGTTCTCAGTCCCAGTCTGGCTGATCATCCTCTCAGACCAGCTACCGATCGTCGCCTTGGTGAGCCATTACCCCACCAACTAGCTAATCGGACGCAGGCCCCTCCGGAAGCGCCTTGCGGCTTTGCACGGCGAACCGAATCGCCGACCACATGCGGTATTAGCCACCCTTTCGGGCAGTTATTCCCCACTTCCGGGTAGGTCACCTACGCGTTACTCAGCCGTCCGCCACTAGGTTGATCGAGCAAGCCCGCTCAACCCCGTTCGACTTGCATGTCTCATGCACCCCGCCAGCGTTTGTCCTGAGCCAGGATCAAACTCTCCAAACAAAAACAGTGGTCTTGCCCAAGGGCTCCACCACCGTTCACAGTTCAGACGTTTGTCCCGTTGACTCGTGTGGGTTCCTGTCACTCTTCAGCTGTTAAGGTCACGTTACCGATCGGATCGGTCTCGCTCGATTCTTGGCCTCCGTGAGCGGGAAGCTTGGCGCGGAGCGTGCAACCCCGTGGGTCGCCGTTCTCCCATCGCCTGCCGACATCCTGCCGGCGCGATCTCGGAGTCTACGCGGCGGTCGCTCGCAGGTCAAGCGACGCGCAGGGCTAGGGCACCTCGAATGCGAGCTCGGTGGTCAGCCCCATCGTTGCGCCCGGCTCGAGTGCCTGGAGCGCGCCTGGCTCACCTCTCAGGAATCGGCGCAATCCCTGCGGTGCGTGGGTCTGCGGCTCGACCGCCACCGCGTCCAGCGAGCTCGGGCTGGCGACGACGATGCACGCGCCTGCAGCGGATCGGACTCTCATCCTGGCCGTGACGCCGATCTCGGGCCAGCGCAGCTGCACTGCGGGATTCCGCGGGGCGAGCCACGTCGCATCGAGGTCGTCAGGGACCGAGTGAATGGCGCGCAGGTCGAAGGATCCCGAGACGGTCTCGACCGATGCGTCGGGATCGAGGTTCGAGGGCAGCACCGCATCGGCGTGGAGGGCGAGATCGAGTGGTCGCCGGAACCACGGGTGAAGTCCCAGCCCCGACGGCATCGCCGTGTCGGCCAGATTGGTGAGCGACTGGTCGACGGTGAGGACAGCGTCGACGACCGTAACGCGCAGCGAGCAGCGATACCGCCACGGCCACCCGTCGCCCCCCGCCGTGATCGCGAGAGCGTCGTCCGATTCGACAGCCCATCGCGCGTCGTAGACCTGGCCATGGATCGCCGTCCCGTCGGGGAAGTTGGATGGGACACTGACCGTCTTGCCGCGCACGTTGGTGCGGGTCGCGGCGATGCGGTTGCACCAGGGCGCCATCAGGTAGGCCCCCCAGCGGAAGGGATCGCGGGCATGCTCGCCCGGATCCTCAGGGGTGCGCAGCAGATCGTGACCGAAGGCTCGGAGCCGATGGAGCCGCGCACCGACCGCCGGCAGCAGCTCGACCTCGATCGGTCCTTCCGCGATAGTGAGGAGCGGGTCAGCCGACAAGCGTCATCGCGAGATCGGGTCGAAGCAGGAAGGGCGGCAGGAATGCAGGCAGGTTGGACAGCGGCAGCACGTCCGGGTGCAGGTCGATCCCCAGGGTCTCGCGCATGAACCCGCGACGTCGTTCGACACGATCCCAGAGGTCAGGGAAGCCCCGAACCAGGGAATTCCGGAGCGGCGCGTCGGCCAGGGCGACTCCATCTTCAATGTTCGTCGTGAAGTAGGGTCCCCCGGTGGCCGGGATGATGTCGACCTGCATCACCATCCCGGACCGAAGCTCGGTCGCACTGTCGCGAGCAACTGGCGAGTTCACCCATTCGTCGAGGTGGAGCTGGTGGCCGGGATTCAGGAAGATCCCAAAGAACGGGTCGCCGAGCCTGCGATCGATGATCTCCTGAGACGAGGTGGTCGTATCCTGGCTGGTCCGACCGTTCCCGGAGTCGCTCGACGCGAGCGGGGTAGATCGAGATGGGCAGCTCGGGTGCGACCTCCGATCGCGGGAAGGTCGGCAGGTCCACGCCAGCCAGGCGGGCCCGGGGCTTCGAGTTCATCCCTTCGGGCTCCACGGAACGATCTTGGGCGGGTCGCGCTGGATCAGCCAGAACCCGTCGGCCGCGGCCTTTAGCCATGGACCGACCTCGCCGTCGGGCCAGGTGACGCGCACGCTCGCCTCGTCGGCCGGCCCGAGGCCGACATGCATCCAGCCGAGCTGGCCGCCGACGTGTCCCCCGCCGATCGTGCGCTCGCGGGTCATCCGCAGGTCACCTATGCGCATTTCCACCTGTGCGCCGATCGCGTCGATGTTGGGGCCGGGCTGCTCCAGGTCGAGCATGACCCAGTGGCCCATCGCTGCTGGCGAGGTTGGCGTGCCAGTACCGACATTGCGCCACACAACCGCATCGGTGCCGTAGTTGACGACCACCAGGTCGAGCAGTCCGTCGAGGTTGAGGTCGGCCAGTGAGGCCCCCCGGCCCCGGTCGTAGCGCAGGATTCCAGCGGTGTCCGCCGCATTCACGAAGGTGCCGTCCGGCTGGCCGATGAATAGGTCATTCGGGTCGAGGGTCGCGTAATCGACCTGTGCGCCCACATTCCCCTTCGTGACCAGCAGATCCATGAACCCGTCGTTATTGACATCCGCGAATTCGGGGTGCCATGCGGTGGACGGCAGATGCTGGCCACCGGCGAAGGGCTGAGCAGAGGTCACGCCGCGCCGCAGGGCGATGTCACGGTAGGTCGGCTGGGCAGCGCCGGCGGTCAGGGTCTGGAGCTTGTTGTCGGCCTGGCTGGTGAGGTACACCTCGGGGAGTCGGTCGCCGGTGAGGTCCTGGCTCGCGATCCCCATCCCCCAGATCTGCAGCGACACCCAGCCGTCGTCGGCCGTGTATAGGCTCGGTGGCTCATCGGCTGCCATGCGCCAGAGCTGCTCCATGCCATCGGTGTACCACTCGCGATCGTTGCTCACGCGGAGATCGCGACGCCCCGAGCCGTCCCAGTCGCTGAAGAGCATCGACAGCGCGCAATAACCCGGCGCCAGCGAGATCGCCGGCCCGTAGGCCGATCGCTGCGGCCCCGGCCGCAGCAGCTCGCTGACGTCGCAAGTCGAGCTGCGGACACCGGACGCATCCAGCTCCAGATAGCGTCCGATCGCAAGAGTCGGCAGGCCGGCCGATCCCTCCCAGGTCGCGCTGAAGGCGGTCGTCAGGCCCTCGTCGGCCGCGAAGCCGAACGCCTCGTTGCTTCGCTCGAAGGAGCAGCCACCGGTTCCGCGCAGCAGCACGTTCTCCCCGGCGCGCAGGACGGCGAGATCAACCCTGGCATCGCCGTCGATATCGATCGGGTACGCGCCGTTCACGCGATCAAGGTCAGTCGCGGGAGAACTCACGCGCTCGAACCGAAGTGGGCCGCCGGTGGCTGAGACATTCCGGAACAGGGCGGCCGGACGCGCACCGCCGGCAAGGTAGAGGTCCGGACGCCGATCCCCATTGCAATCGAAGACCGCCAAGCCGCCACCGACCTGGAACGTGTCAGGCCCGTCGTACCGATGCGCGAGGCCGGACGCGACCGTATCGTCGACGAATAACGGCGCGCCGCCCGCCGTCGTCGGGGTGGCGGGGCGAAGAACGACGATCCCGACGACGGCCACGACCGCCACGAGGGCGAGCGCGGCGACCACCAGCAGGGCGGACCGGCGCCGCACCCGCGGGCGGTCAGGGGGTGGCGGAGCCGTCGTAGTACTTCTCCGCCAGCGCCCACGCCTCCTTGCCGCATTGAGCGCCGAGCACCCGGCCGTTGAAGTCGTCGGCCGGGATGTGGATCCCGCCGAAGAGCCGGGAGATTCCCGCCTGGTCGGCTGCGTCGTAGTAGGTCGCCCATTCCAGGGTTACGTCCTCGGTCGGTCCAGCCTCGACCTTGAGCGCTCCTGCCGAAGTCGTCCAGGACGAGGAGCCGCCGGGGAAGTACTCACTGCCGGTGAGGCCGGTGAGCACCTCGGCGGCGGCGCGGCTGAAGGTGCTGTGCCCCGAGGTGTACCCCGGGAAGGACGGCGTCACGAAGGTCGGGACCTGGTACGGGATCCAGTCCACCGCAAGGATCCAGCCGACGCCCGAGGTTTCGGTCTTGGGATCGGCCGGGTTCCCCTGCCACCCCCGAATCGCGAGCTCGCCCTCGTGGCCGGCGAGGGACGCGTGGCGGCCACCCGGCGCGGTCGTCTCTGCGGTCACCAGCTCGACCAGGCCCGGCACCAGCGGCAGGCCCTCGCCGTTGTAGGCAGATCCTGTCGGGTCGCTCGACTGCCCCAGGCCACCGAGATAGCGGATCATCGAGATCGGGCGAACGGAGTCGTAATGGCCCTTCAGTCCCCAGGCGGCGATCGCGGCGTCGTGGACCGCGCCATTCAGCGCGAGGTAGAGCTTGACGTCCCACTGCAGCCGGTCCAGCCGCGGGCCGGCTCCGCCGAGCCGCAGGTCCGGGTCGAGCTCGTCGCTGACCGAGTTGGCGATGACGTTCCAATGGCCGGGAGGCGTCTCGGACTTCGGTCCATCGGCCCAGAACTCCGTCAAGGCCCGCGCGAAGTCGCCCGTCTTGACCACCTCGGCCGGATACGGTTCGCCGGTCACTGGGTTGACCGGATGCCCCTTCCCGTCATTGGTGCCCAGGTCGTTTCGGCCGAAGGCGCCCGGGGAGATGTCGATCCTTTCTCCCGACGAGGGGTCGAGTGCGCTGCTGTAGCGGATGATGTCGACGGCGGCATCCTTGTAGGCCTGGTCGGTGGCCGTGCCGAGCATGGGTGGCGGGCCTAGATCGATCGGCACACCCTCGCCGCTGGCCGGCGGAAGCGCGAAGCTCGTCACATGGCCCCAGTGCGGAGCGATCGCCTGCTGCACGCCATTTTCGATCGGGATGCCGTTCTGCGAGACCATGTGCGCGAGCTGGAGGGGCTGCCAGCGGTTCGGGTCCGTCATCGTCGTTCCGGACTCAGCCACCACCAGCGGCGGGTTGACCGGTGCGTAGTCCGTCGCCGCGTAGCCATTCGCCTGGTTCGAGCCGTCCTTCAGCGCGGTCTCCGTGATCGCCTTTGCGATCCGATTCCCGATCGCCGCCGGCGAGTCGCCCGCGGTCGTCGTGACCTCCAGCGGGTAGCAGAGGCTGTCCATCACGTCGGCGAACTCGGAGAGCGAGTCCGAACCGTTGACTGCCTTGATGTAACGGGACGACAGGATCCGATACGCCGCGTAGCTGATCGATTCGTTCCGTGCCGCGCTGACGTCGGGTGAGTTGTGCTTCTCCTTGACGAAGTAGCCGTCGGCGGTCCGGTCGTAGGTCGCCCAGGCATCCCACATGGCGGTGGACAGATGGAAGAGGTTCCGCGCGTGAACCGCGGGATTGGGTAGCGCGCGTCGGACGGCGTCGAGGAGCGCCTCGTCCCAGCGACGGGCGACGCTCCACTCCGGGTGATTCGCCGCCGGGGGGCAATCGGGCGTCGCGTCCCACGGCCGCACGACGGCCGAGTAGCCGGCGACACTCAGGACCGCGCCGATGGCCACGACGACCGCCACGACGCGGTAGCGCGACGGCATCGGCCTCTCTTCCATCCGCGGGAGTCTAGCCGCGCTGCGACGATCGGCGAGCATCGGCCTCGACCAGTCGCTCCATCACACGCAGGTTGGCGACTGCATCGGCAGGGGGAACCGGCGGTGGCCCACCCGCCAGCACCGCCGCGGCAAAGTGCTCGGCCTCGACGCTGTAGGGATCCGCCGGATCGAAGGTGAGGCGCTCGGTCGCGGGATTGACCGGCGGGTCACCTCCGCTCGTCAGGAAGACGTGCGTCGGCCGATCCGGGGGGATGTTGAAGGGGATCTCGATCGAAATGCGGCCCTCGGTCCCATAGATGTCGACGCGCTGGTCATCCTCCGCGCGCGTCGAGCAGGTGAAGGTCGATACCCCGTCATCGAACTCCAGGATGCCAGTGGTGAGGATATCGACGCCGGTCTCCGGATCGCGGACGAGGGAGCCCTGAACGCCCACCGGCTCGCGGCCGAACAGGAGCCGCGACAGGTTGACGCAGTAGCAGCCGACGTCGAAGAGGGCCCCGCCCCCGTAGTCGCGGATGTTGCGGATGTTGGTCGGGTCGTCATTGAAATAGGAGAACCAGCTCTGCACGGCCACCAGGCGGCCGACCCGGCCAGACCCCACCAGGTCACGAACCGCGACCCATGAGGGGTGGAGCCGATACATGAACGCCTCCATCAGCAGGACCTGACTGGCTTCGGCGGCGGCGACCATCACTTCAGCGTCTCTCGACGTGAGGGCGAGCGGCTTCTCGCACAGGACGTGCTTGCCGGCGCGGACGGCAGCGATCGTCCACTCGGCGTGCAGGTGGTTCGGGAGCGGGATGTAGATCGCGTCGACGTCGGGATCGGCAAGCAGCGCCTCGTATGAGCCGTGCGCCTGCGGGATGTCCAGTTCGGCCGCCACGTCCCGCGCGTTGTCCAGGTCGCGGGATGCAATCGCAACCACGCTGCATCCCCGTGCGCCCTGGATCCCGGGGATCACCTTGGTACGGGCGATGTTCGCTGTCGACAGGATTCCCCATCGAAGGTCGGTCATCGGCCGATTCAGCCCCAGGACGGTTCGCTGACCGGGCGGAATGCGATCTCCAGGATCCGATGATTCCGAGGACGGGTGACGACGAAGATGACCGCCTGGGCGACGTCGTCGGGCGACATCATGCCGGCGAGCTGTGGCATGTCAGGGCTGCGCCCGTGTCCCATCGCGAAGTCCGTCGCAACGCCTCCGGGGCAGATGCTGGTGCATCGCACACCCTGCTCCCGCAACTCGTGGTCGAGCGCACTGGTCATGCCGACCTGAGCGAACTTCGAGGCGCAGTAGGCAACCTCGTAGGGGAGGCCGCGCCGGCCCGCCTCGCTGGCGATAGTCACGATGTCGGCGGCATCGCTCTTGAGCAGCTCCGGCAGGGCGGCCCGCACCGCGTACAGCGCGCCCTTCACGTTGACCTCGATCATCTCCTCGAGGTCTTCGGCCGGCAGGTCGAGGAATGGCCCGTAGGCGCCGACCCCGGCATTGACCACCAGGATGTCGAGCTTTCCGAAGCGCTGCACCGTGGCGCGGACCATCGCCTCCAGGGACGATGGATCACGGACGTCGCACGCCTGAGCGAGCGCGCCCTCGATGCCGGGGTTGTCACCGGTGCGGGATGCCAGCGCGACATGTGCCCCCGCCTCGGCCAGCCCGCGCCCCGTCGCGGCGCCGATTCCTCGGCTCGCGCCGGTGACCAGGGCGACCCTGCCCTGCAGCATGCTCATGTGAGACACCTCGAGTGGCCGCCAGGCTGTCCGTGAGTTCTGTCTTGACGTCACGGCGCCGATGCACGAGCCTAGCACAGGCATTTCCCCCCTCAATTCCCGGCGGGCTGAGCCGCGCCATCAGTCGAGGGGGTGGTAGCCTACGTCGATTCAACCCGAGCGACCTTGGGACCTGCTGAAGGAGGAGTAGACCTACATGCTATTGCGCAGAATGGCGGCAATCACCGCCGTGGCCGCGGTGATCCTCGCGGCCTGTTCCACCCCTGGGACGAGCGGCTCGGCCAGTGGCTCGTCCGGCGCCAGCGCCGGCGGCGAGGGTTGCGTCGTGGGAGTCTCGTGGAACGACTACGACCAGGAGCGCTGGAAGAAGGCCGACGAGCCCGCGATCAAGGGCGCGGTCGAGGCCGCCGGCGGGTCCTATATCAAGACCGATGCGCGTGACAGCTCCGAGCAGCAGATTACCGACATCGACTCGCTCATCAACCAGGGCGCCGGAGCGCTGATCATCCTGGCCAAGGACGCCGATGCGATCAAGCCAGCGGTGACCAAGGCGCTCGACGAGGGCATCCCGGTCATCGCCTACGACCGCCTGATCGAGGACTCCGGGACCTTCTACATCACTTTCGACAACAAGAAGGTCGGCTTCATCATCGCCCAGACGATCATGGGCTTGGTCCCCGAGGGCAACTACGCGATCATCAAGGGTGACGCCGGCGACGCCAATGCGCAGTTCCTGCGAGACGGCATGACCGAGGCCGGCATCCCCGCGCTCGACGACACCAGCGGCAAGATCCACGTCGTCTTCGAGCAGAACACCGCCAGCTGGGACACCGAGGGTGCCAAGAACAACATGGAGGCGGCGCTCAACTCGACGACCCCGGTCAATGACATCCAGGCGGTCCTCTCCGAGAACGACGGGATGGCGACCGGTGCCGTCCAGGCCCTCGAGGCGGTTGGCGTCGATGCCGCGGTCGGCGGCCAGGACGGCGACGCAGCCGCCCTGAACCGTGTGGCCCTCGGCACGCAGGCCGTCTCCGTCTGGAAGAACGCGTTCGCCCTCGGCCAGACCGCGGGCGACATTGCCACGCAGCTGTGCGGCGGCACTGCCCTCAAGGACGCGAAGGCACCGGCCGATCTTCCTGAAGGTGCGGCGCCCGCCAGCGTGGACGCAGTTGACTTCACGACGCCGGGTGGCAACACCGTCTCCTCCATCACCCTCGCCCCGACCCCGATCACCAAGGACAACCTGGACGTGGTGATCGACTCCGGCTGGGTGACCAAGGATGTCGTCTGCGCCGGCGTGACTGCAGGCAGCGTTACCGCCTGCCCCTGATCGCCGATCGGTCTAGTTTCGGAACATAGTTCGACTGGCGGTCCCGTCCTCGGGGCCGCCAGTCGCTATCTGACGGAAGGGAGTCGGCGCTGATGGCTGGAACAGCCGGGACGGCGACCGGTCAGGCCGCGGGATCCCCTCTCGGGATGCCGGCGCGGGCCTGGACGAAGATCACCGATGGCATCCGCGCGACGGAGGTCGATGTCCGCCTGTTCGGCATGGTCCTCGCCCTGGCGGCCATCCTCCTCGGCTTCGGCGTCGCCACCGGCGGCAAGTTCCTTGAGCCGGTCAACCTGCTGACGCTGTCCGTGCAGGCAGCATCGGTGGCCGTCATCGCCACCGGCATGGTCTTGGTGATCGTCTCTCGCAACATCGACCTCTCGGTCGGCTCGGTGGTCGGCCTGATCGCCATGGTCTACGCCGTGCTGATGCACGAGGTGTATCCCGGGACGATCGGGGTGGACACGGCTTACGGCTGGATCCTGGCCCTCGCCGCAGGGCTGACCCTTGGCGCCATCATCGGTGCGCTCCAGGGATTCATCATCGCGTACATCGGCGTCCCGTCATTCATCGTGACGCTGGGAGGGCTGCTCGCCTTCCGCGGGCTCGTGTGGGTCGTCAGCGGGGGCTCGACCCAGGCCCCTGATGACAAGCAGTTCGTGGTCCTGGGGGGTGGTCCGCAGGGCTCGCTGGGCGGCCCGCTGAGCTGGGCCTTCGGCATCGCCATCTGCGTGGTGGTCGTCGGCCTCCTGGTTTACGCCCGCCGCCAACGACATCGGTTCGGGTTCCCCGTCCGACCGCTGTGGGCCGAGGGGCTGATCGGCGCCGTCATCATCTTCGTCACGCTCGGCGGGGTGGCGATCGCCAACAGCTACAAATGGCCGAAGGGCCTGGCCAACCGGTATGCGATCGAGCACGGCATCAATGCCCCGCCGGGTGGCCTGGTGATCGACTCGGGCATCCCGATCCCGGTCGTGATCGTGATGGGGGTCACCATCGTCCTGACCTTCCTGGCCACGCGACGCCGGTTCGGCCGCTACGTCTTCGCCATCGGCGGTAATCCCGAGGCAGCCGAGCTGGGTGGCATCAACACCCGCTGGATCATCATGAAGACGTACATCCTGATGGGGGTCCTGTGCGCCATCAGCGCCGCAATTGCATCGGCCCGCATCAACGGTGCGACGCTGGACATCGGCGAGGGCTACGAGCTGTACGTCATCGCGGCCGCCGTGATCGGGGGAACCTCGTTCGCCGGCGGCATCGGCAGCGTCTCCGGGGCCGTCCTCGGCGCCCTGGTCATGTATTCCCTCAAGTACGGCCTCAGCTTCCTGGGGCTGAACTCGCCGATCCAGAACATCGTGGCCGGCATCGTCTTGGTCGTCGCGGTCGGGTTCGACACCTACAACCGGAGGCGTGCGCGATGACAACCGAGACACGATCCGACACGGGAGCCACGCTGGTCGAGATGCGGGACATCTCGGTCGCCTTCGGCGGCGTCCACGCCGTCGAGAAGGTGACCGTCACCCTCCACGCGGGTGAGGTGCTCGGCATCGTCGGAGGCAACGGCGCCGGCAAATCCACGCTGATGCGGTCCCTCTCCGGCGCCCGCCCGCCCGACTCGGGCGAGATCCTGATCGCCGGCCAGAAGGTCAGCATCACCAACCCGCGCGACGCCAAGGCGCTCGGGATCGAGACGATCTATCAGACCCTGGCGCTGGCCGACAACATCGACGCGCCGGCGAACCTCTTCCTGGGCCGCGAGCTAACGACCGGCCTGGGCATCCTCGACGACTCGGCGATGGAGGATGCCACACGCAAGGTGATGGGCCGCCTGAACCCCAACTTCAAGCGCTTCAAGGCGCCCGTCAGAAACCTCTCAGGTGGGCAGCGGCAGTCGGTGGCAATCGCTCGAGCGGTCCACTTCAACGCCCGGATCCTGATCATGGACGAGCCCACCGCGGCACTCGGCCCGGCCGAAACCAACC
Organism: Chloroflexota bacterium; assembly: GCA_013816405.1. GTDB lineage: Bacteria > Chloroflexota > Limnocylindria > QHBO01 > QHBO01 > CF-167. Next base: position 38,350 of record JACDEL010000011.1, read on the forward strand.
AGGTTCGGGACCTGATTCGTCAGCTTCGTAGCGACGGACTCGGCATCTTCCTGATCAGCCACGACATCCACGACGTTTTCGACCTGTCCGACCGGATCAGCGTCATGTACCACGGCAAGGTCGTGGACACCGTCGCCCGCGAAGAGACGAGCGTCGACGACGTGCTGGCCATGATCATCCTGGGCAAGACGCCCGCTGACGCCAGCAAGGACGAGCTCAAGCCGCTCATCCGCTAGCCTCGAGGGCAGCGCCTCTACCGGCGGTGGAAGGAAGGCGCCAGCGCGGGGTAAAGCTCTCGAAACGCTGCGTGCGCCTCGGCGTAGGCCGGAACGGCGGCACCCGGCTCGGCGACAGGGGTCGTCCGGACCAGCGCGGCCGTCGCCTCGGGCACGTCCCTGAACCAGGACCTCCCGACAGCAGCAAGGATCGCCGCCCCGTACGCCGCGCCCTCGGCGGTGGAGGTCGTGGCCAGCTCGGCATCCAGGATGTCGGCCTGGACCTGCCGCCAGACCGGGCTTGCGAGGCCTCCCCCCGAGGCGCGGATCTGGTGGGGGCGAGGGACGCCGGCGCCGACCATCAGGTCGAGGCCGTCTCTGAGTCCGAATGCGACACCCTCCAGCACGGCACGGACCAGGTGGCGACGGTCATGCCGCAGGGTGAGGCCCACGAAGGCGCCTCGAGCCAACGGATCGGGGTAGGGGCTCCGTTCCCCCGACAGGTAGGGAAGGAAGAAGAGCCCGTCTGTCGCCGCTTCCACGTCCGCGGCCGAGCTGGCAAGCTCACCGAAGTCCTCCCCCGGGGCCAGCGCATCGCGGAACCAGCGTAAGCTGCCCGCGGCCGAGAGCATCACCGACATGAGATGCCAGCGACCCGGGACCGCATGGCAGAAGGCATGCACCCGGCCATCAGGCTCGTGGATCGGCGTCTCGGTGGCCGCGAAGATGACGCCCGATGTCCCGAGCGAGAGGGCCACCGAGCCCTCGGACACGACACCAACGCCGATGGCGTTCGCCGACTGATCGCCGCCCCCTGCCACCACGGGCGTGCCAGCGCGCAGGCCGGTTTCCTCGGAGGCATCGCGCGTCAGCGATCCGGTCACCTCGGGACCCTCGAAGGTGACTGGGAACCAATCGGGCTCCAGGCCGAGTTCCGAGAGGAGATCTGGCGACCAGCCGCGTGACGCGAGGTCAAAGAGGAGGGTCCCGGACCCATCGGCCTTGTCCGTGGCGAAGCCTCCGGTCAGGCGAAAGCGGAGGTAGTCCTTGGGGAGGAGCACGTGCGCAAGCCGAGACCAGACCTCCGGCTCGTGATGACGGACCCAGAGCAGCTTGGGGGCGGTCAGACCAGTGATCGCGTCGTTGCCGGTGATGGCGATCAACCGCTCGCGCCCGATTAGCGAGCGGATCTCATCGCATTCCGCTGCGGTGCGCTGGTCGTTCCACAGGATCGCGGGTCGAAGTACGGCGCTGCCGGCGTCGAGCAGGACCGCGCCGTGCATCTGACCGGTGAGGCCAACCGCCTCGATATCGGCGCCGGATGCGTCAGCGGAAGCCAGCGCCTCCCCGATCGCTAATCCCGCGGCTGACCACCAGTCGGCCGGATCCTGCTCGCTCCACAGCGGCTGCGGCATCGAGACGCGAAGGTCGACGCTGCCGGTCCCCCGCACCGCGCCGTCACGGTCGATCAGGATGGCCTTCGTCGCCGTCGTCGAGACGTCGATGCCCAGGACGAAGCCCATTCGGCTCAGTCCGTGTCGCCATGGTCGGTTGCCGAGTCCACCTCCCAGATCGCACGGTTCACCAGGTTCTCGAGCAGCTCCTGGCGACCCGAGCGTGGGCTCGGGTCGATCTCGCCGGTCGCGACCCGCCCCGCCAGCAGCTCGAGCAGCGTGTCCTTGGCGAGGATGGATTTGCCGAGATCCCCCGCCCAGCCGGCATAGCGTTGCTCGCGGAGTCGCTCGATCTCGCCCTGCTCGACCATGGTGGCGGCCGCGAGGAGCGCCCTGGCAAGGGTGTCCATCCCGCCAATGTGCGCGTGGAAGAGGTCGGTCCTGTCGACACTCTGCCGCCGCAGCTTTGCGTCGAAGTTGAAGCCGCCGTCGGTCAGCCCGCCGGCGCGCAGGATCTCGTACACGGCCAGCGACAGCTCGTCGACCGAGTTCGGAAACTGGTCGGTGTCCCAGCCGTTCTGGTAGTCGCCGCGGTTCACGTCCACGCTGCCGAAGATGCCCAGGGCGACGGCCTGCGCGACCTCGTGGTGGAAGCTATGGCCGGCGAGCGTGGCGTGATTGGCCTCCAGGTTGACGCGGTACTCGCCCTCGAGATCGTGGCGAGCGAGGAAGCCGTACACCGTCGCGGCGTCGTAGTCGTACTGGTGCTTCGTCGGCTCCTGTGGCTTCGGCTCGATGAGCAGGGTTCCCTTGAAGCCGATGCGCCGCTTGTGCTCGGCCACCAGCCCCAGGAAGCGGGCGAGCTGCCGCTCCTCGCGCACCAGGTCCGTGTTCAGGAGCGTCTCGTAGCCCTCCCGACCGCCCCACATGACGTAGCTTGATCCACCAAGCCGATGGGTCACCTCGAGCATCGTCTTGACCTGGGCCGCGGCGTAGGCGAAGACCTCCGGATCCGGGTTGGTCGCGGCTCCCGCGGCGTAGCGCGGGTGGCTGAAGAGGTTCGCCGTCCCCCACAGCAGGCGGACGCCGGTCCGCTGCATGTGGGCCTCCAGCTCGTCGACCATCGTCAGGAGGTTCGTCGTCGATTCGGCGAAGGTCCTGCCTTCCGGCGCGACGTCCCGATCGTGGAAGCAGAAGAAAGGGACTCCGAGCTTGTCGAAGAACTCGAACGCCGCCTCAGCCTTGGCCCGGGCTGCGATCAGGGGGTCGAGGCGAGGGTCGAGCCACGGGCGGTCGAAGGTCCCCATTCCGAAGACGTCGGAGCCCGGCCAGTTGAAGGAGTGCCAGCAGCAGACCGCGATGCGGAGGTGATCTTCCATCGGCTTGCCGAGGACGAATCGGTCCGGCTGGTAGACCTTGAAGGCGAGCGGATCGTCCGAGCCGATGCCGCCGAACGGGATCCGGCCCTGCACATCGGGGAAGAAGTCCTGGCTCATCTGGAGAATCTCGGGCGGGGAGGTCGAGCGTAGACGACCACCTCAGGACAGGTCAACCTGCCGGCGACCCTGGAGGGACCGGATGAGCGTGACGTCGTCGGCGTACTCCAGGTCGCCGCCGACCGGCAGACCGCGCGCGATGCGCGACACCATCGGGACATGCGGCGCCAGCAGGTCGGCCAGGTACATGGCGGTGGCCTCGCCCTCGAGGTTGGGATTGGTCGCCAGGATCACCTCCTCGACCCCGCCCGCCGCCACGCGAGCCACCAGCTCGCGGGCACGGATCTGATCAGGACCGATGCCGTCGATCGGGCTGATCGCCCCGTGCAGGACGTGATAGCGGCCGCGGTACTCCCCCGTCCGATCGATGGCCAGCACGTCGAGCGGCTCCTCCACCACGCAGATGCGCGTCGCGTCGCGTCGGTCATCGGCGCAGAAGGCGCACGGGTCGACCCCGCGGTCGGTGATGTTGCAGCAGGTCGAGCAGTAGGCGACCTCCTCCTTTACGGCGACAAGCGCGGAGGCCAGGCCACGGGCCTCGTCCGCCGGAGCGCGCAGCATGTGATAGGTGAGGCGCTGGGCCGTCTTGCGCCCGACCCCAGGAAGCTTGCTGAACTCCTCGATCAGGCGCGCGACCGGCGCGATCAGGCCGCTCACGCCGGCCGATTCAAGGCAGCCCCGGCAAGCCGGGGAGGCCCATCCCGCCGGCCAGCGACGCCATCCGCTCGCGCTCGAGCTCCTTGCTCCGCGCGATCGCGTCGTTGACCGCCGCCATGACCAGGTCCTGCAGCATCTCCACCTCGGCCGGGTCGACCGCGGCCGGATCGATCTCGATCAGGCGAATCTCCTGCGCCCCAGTCACGACCACGCGCACGGCGCCGCCGCCCGCGGTGGCCTCCAGCGTCGTCTCCCGCAGCTCCGACTGGGCCTGGGCCATCTGGGTCTGCATCTGCTGTGCCATCTTGGCGATCTGGCCGATATTCACGATCTGACCTCGGGAGCGTCCACCAGCTCGCCGCCAGTGATGCGCAGGACCCCCTCCAACAGCGCCAGGCCTTCACTGTCGCCGGGGCTGGCGACGATCGCCTCGGCAATCGTCAGCGGCTCGAGCTCCACGTTGCTGGCGACGCACTCGATCGCCCAGCTCCCGCCGAGCACGGCTGTGAGCAGCTGCTCGATCGCCGGAGCCCGTGTCGCAGCCTTGGCGCGCATGAAGGAGCGCTCTTCGGGAAATGCCAGCGTGACCCGCACGCCGTCGACCGCGATCGGCCGGCACTCGCGCAGGAGCGGCTTGATGGCGGGGGCCGCATGTTCGACGACATCGCCCCAGCGCGATCGAAGGCCCATCAGTTCGGTGGGTGGTGCGTCCCCGTTGGCAGCATGCGGCTGGGCCGGCGGCGTGTCGACGGCTAGGGTCGCCTCGACGAGCGCCGGGCGAGGAGCTGGCTGGTCCCGCTCCGGCTCTACTACCGGCGCCGGCGCCGGCGGTGGCGATGCGGCCGCGACGGTTAGCGCCACCGGAGCTGAGACGGTGGCAGCGGGGCGGGGCGCCTCGACCGCCAGCAGCTCGAGAGCCAGGCGCGAGCGCCCCTCCCGAGCGCCCACGGTCGCGGCCTCGGCGAGAGTGCGCAGCATGCCTGCCAGGCGCCGCGCCAGGGGTGGATCAGACGCCGATCGCAGCAGCCGCCGCCGCGCCTCTCCCTCGGCCTGGGCGGCGACCTGCCCCATGTCGCGGCCGACGTCGGCCAGCGCCTCGATCCGGTCGAGGGCGGCCCCGGCATCGCCCGCCAGGTAGGCGTCGATCAAGAGGCTGATCTCGCCCTCGTCGGCCAGTCCGACGGCCTCGCGCACGCCGTCAGCGGTGACCCGATCACCAGCGTAGGCCAGCACCTGGTCGAGCAGCGACTCGGCATCCCGCATCCCGCCGTCCGCGAGCTGGGCGATCACCTCGAGCGCATCGGGATCGGCCTGGGCGCCGTCCGCCTCTACGATCCGCGTGAGCTTGGCCACGATCAGCGGCACCGAGATGCGCCGGAAGTCGAAGCGCTGCGTGCGGCTGATGACCGTGGCCGGCACCTTGTGCGTGTCGGTGGTGGCCAGGATAAAGACGACGTGTGGCGGCGGCTCCTCGACCAGCTTCAGCAGCGCGTTGAAGGCGTGCGCGCTGAGCATATGCACCTCGTCGATGATGTAGACCCGTCGCCGCAGCTCCGCCGGTGCGGTCAGGGCCCGCATCACGAGGTCGCGGGCATCCTCGACCAGGCCGTGGCTGGCGGCGTCGATCTCGATCACGTCCATCGCACGGCCCTCGCGAATGGAGACGCAGGCCGGGCAACGGTCACACGGCTCACCGTCGGCTTCCCGGTTGGTGCAGTTGATTGCCTTGGCCAGGATGCGTGCCATCGAGGTCTTGCCGGTGCCACGCGGGCCCACGAACAGGTAGGCGTGCGCGATCCTGTCGGCCGCCACCGCATTACGCAGGGTGGTGACGATCGGCTCCTGCCCGATCAGCTCCTCGAAGCGCTGCGAGCGCCATCGGCGATAGATGGCGGATGGCTCAGGAGATGCGGCGGCTGCGGGTTCGACCATGGCGTCCTAACCGTACACCGAACCGCGGCTCGGTCGCGGTCGCCGTGGAGCAGATGAATGGCCGTGCACCCGGCGTCGATCGATCCCTTCCGCCCACACGTCCATCGACCGGGTCCAGCCAGGTCGTCCCACGGCACCCGAGGGCGATCGCTTACCGCTGCTTCCTTCCGGACCTGACGGGGTTCACGGACTCTCGCTGCGTGGGACCCGACTCTCAACGTCGGTCGATGTCGTGGGAGACGAAGGCGGATCGGCCTCGGCCGGGGATTCAGTCCCGCTGTAGCGGATTGCGGGTGCAGGGCACCGCTAGTTCCCCACCTAGCACGGCCGCCGCGATGGTAGCCGCGCACGGAGAGATCGGTCAATCGAGTGGTGGCGGAGAGGGGGGGATTCGAACCCCCGACGGGTTGCCCCGAACCGCATTTCCAATGCGGCGCCATAGGCCACTAGGCGACCTCTCCGGGGGCGTTGCGCGTGGCGGAGAGGGTGGGATTCGAACCCACGGTGCTCATCGCACACCGCTTTTCGAGAGCGGCACCTTAAACCACTCGGACACCTCTCCGGCTGGGGAGTCTAGCAGCGGAGGGTCAGGCTGGAGCCCGGGCGGTGGCCATCAGGCGCCGCGCCTCGTCCTCGCGCACGCCGGAGATAATGGAGATCTGATGCGGCATGCCGGGGGCGCGCGCCAGCTGCATGGCACCGCCGGCGGCGCCTTGCTTCTCATCCGGAACGGCGTACACCAGCGTGCGGACTTGAGCCTCGAGGAGCGCGCCGACGCACATGGCGCAGGGCTCATGGGTGGTGAAGACGGTCACCTCGGGGAGGCGCTTGGCATCCAGCTTGCGCGCCGCGGCCTGCAGGGTGAGGAGCACGGCGTGGGCGGTCGGGTCGCGCTGCAGGAGGATGCGCCGGTGGTCGCGAGCAATCATGGCGTCGTCCAGGACCGCCACCGCGCCGATCGGCGTCTCCCCCTCCTCGGCGCCGCGCCGAGCTTCGGCGATCGCCTCGGCCATGTACAGCTCGTAGTTCACGGTCCCGAGTCTAGCAGCCCCTCGGCGGCCCTCCGTGCCCGCTAGCATGGAGCGTGGCCACAGATGGGGGAGCTTTCCCTTGGCAGCGCGAAAGGGGTCCAGCCATCCAGCAATTGCCGGCCTGGGCTCGCCGCGATTGGATTGCCTTGGCGGTGGTCACGCTCGGCGCTGCCGCGGTCCGGCTGGCCGGCTTGACGACTCCGGCGGGACTCGTCTTTGACGAGATCTTCTATGCGCGCAATGCTTGCCGATTCGTGATCGACACGGCCCAGTGTGGGATCAATGACCTGGTGAGCGGCGCCCACCCACCGCTCGGCAACTGGCTGATCGGGACCGGCATCCGGCTCTTCGGCTATGACGAGTTCGGCTGGCGCATCGCGTCAGCCGTAGCGGGCACGCTGGGCGCGGTGCTGCTGTACGTGCTCGTGCGCAGGCTGCTGGCGGGCCAGCTGTCTGCCACGGCGGCGACCGTTGGAGCCGCCACCGCTGCGGGGCTGCTGGCGACGGACTTCCTGGACCTGGTGCAGTCGCGTGTCGCGATGCTCGACTCATTCGTGACCATGCTGGTCATCGCGGTCGTCCTGTTCGTGGTCCTGGACAGCGCCCGCCGGCGCGGGCCGCGCGGCGAGGACCTCGACGCACCCGCCTGGCTGCGGCGCCTGTCGATTGGCCGACCCTGGAGGCTGGCAGCGAGCCTGGCGCTCGGATCGGCAGTGGCCGTGAAGTGGTCCGGCGGGTACGTGGCATTCGGCCTCATCGCCCTGCTGGTCGCCCGGGAGATCGCGGCCTCCGCATCGCGGCCGGGCGACGATTCGCCCATCGGCTGGCGGGCGGCCGTCGCCGACGCCTTCCGGCGCGAGATTGTCCCGTCGTTGGTGCTCCTGGGGGTCGTGCCCCTGGTCGTCTACCTCGCCTCGTACGCGGGACGTGTGGAGGGCGACCTGCTCGCGCTGCCCTGGCGCGAGGGATCTGTCTGGCGCGGGATCCTGGAGCATCAGCTGGCGATGCTTCGCTTCCACCTCGGCCTGGCGGGCAACCATCCGTACGAGTCGGCGGCGTGGTCGTGGATCGTGCTCAAGCGCCCGGTCGCGTACTCGTTTGCGTCCTCCGCCGGCGCCTACCGCGAGGTCCTGGCGATCGGCAACCCGCTGACATGGTGGCCGGGAGCTTTCGCGCTCGGGGTGGCCGCTGTGCGCTGGGTGCGATCGGGTGGCAGCCTGGCTCGTCCAGAGGTGGTCCTGCTGTTGGCCGCGCTCTCGACCTACCTGCCCTGGCTGGTCCTCTCGGGGTCACGATCACAGGTCTTCATCTGGTACCTGCTGCCGACGATCCCGTTCCTCTATGCCGCGCTCGGCCTGTGGGCTGCGCTGGCGTGGGGCTCGCTGCCGGGGCGGGTCGCCATCGGCCTGGCGGCGTTCGCCGTCGCCGTGTCGTTCGCCTTCTTCTACCCGATCCTGACGGCCGCTCCACTGACTCCAGACGAGTGGCGTTCGCACATCTGGTTCGCCGATTGCCGCCGTCCGGGCGCGCCGACCCTGGTAGTCCCCGACGACGAGATCAACCGGGGGCCGCCCCCGGCGGGATGGTGCTGGATCTAGCGGTGGGTTCGCTCGCCGGGGAGACTGACCCACGAACCGCCGCGCTGGCCGGACCACGACCCGTTCGGTCGACCCTGTGGACGCCGGCCGGGACGCGGCCGCCAGTCGTTCGCCGATGCGGCGGGGCCGGGAC
>JACDEL010000059.1 GCA_013816405.1 Chloroflexota bacterium
AGCGTGACTCGCCGCCGATGCGCAGCTCGAGGATGCGGCGATCGCCCGCGAGCGCGGCCAGGGCAGCCAGGGGGTCGGCGAGGTCGGTCCGGGCGGCAACCTCGTCCGATCGCAGGTCGCCGACCCGCCGCAGCAGGTCGTGGATCCCGTCGATGGTGCGCACTCGCCGCCCGCCCACAAGACCCTGCAGCTCGAGCTCCAGGTCGGCCGTGGCGGCAGGATCGAGCAGCTCGCGCAGCTCCTCCTCGCCGAGCAGCTCGGCCAGCAATTCGCGGTCAAGGGCGAGGGCCTGCGCTCGGCGCTCGGCGAGCGGGGCATCGCCCTCGTACATGTAGGCAATCACCCAGTTGAACAGGAGCCCCGACGCGAACGGGGAGGCAGACCGCGTCTCGACGCTGACGATCCGGATCTGGCGCGATTGGATGGCCCGCAGCAACTCGCCCACCGCAGGGATGTCGAAGACGTCGCGGAGGATCTCGCGGTACGTCTCCAGGATGATCGGGAAGGAGCCATAGCGGCTGGCCACGGCCAGGAGGTCGGACGATCGCTGGCGCTGCATCCAGAGTGGCGTTCGCTCGCCAGGTCGCCGGCGCGGAAGCAGCAGGGCACGCGCAGCGTTCTCGCGGAAGCGCGACGCGAACAGGGCGGTCCCGCCCAGCGCATCGGTCACCAATCGCTCGATCTCGTCCGGGTCGATCAGGAACAGGTCCTCCGGCGGCGGCTCCGTGGCCTCGGGGAGGCGCAGAGCGATGCCGTCATCGGTCCAGATCGTCTGCACCAGCTGGCCCTGCTCAGCCAGGCGCGCCTCGATGGCCATCGCCCAGGGGGCATGCACGCGTCCTCCGAAGGGCGACAGGAGGCACACCCGCCAGTCTCCGAGCTCATCGCGGAAGCGTTCCACCACAACCACCTGGTCCGAGGGCAGAGTGCCTGTCGCCTCGCGCTGCTCGGCAAGGTAGGCGAGCAGATTGCGGACGGCGCGCTCGTCAAGAAAGTGGTCGTCACGCAGGCGAGTCTCGGCTGCGGCCGGCTCCATGCCGTCGATCTCGCGGACGAACGCCCCGATGGCCCGCCCCAGCTCGACCGGACGGCCCAGGGTGTCCCCGTGCCAGAACGGCATCTTGCCGGGCTGACCGGGGGCGGGCGTCACGATCACCCGGTCGGCGCGAATCTCGTCGATGCGCCAGGAAGAGGCTCCGAGGAGGAAGACCTCGCCGACGCGACTCTCATACACCATCTCCTCGTCGAGCTCGCCGACGCGATGCCCCTTGCCGCCCTCCTCGCCGGCCAGGAAGACGCCGAAGAGTCCTCGGTCAGGGATCGTGCCGCCGGAGACGACGGCCACCACCCGGGCGTCGTTCCGGCTCTGGACGGTGTCCGCGATCCGATCCCACACCACGCGCGGCTTCAGCTCGGCGAACTCGTCGGACGGGTAGCGGCCCGAGAGCATGTCGAGCACGCCTTCCAGCTGCTGCCGCGAGAGGTCGCGGAACGGCTCGGCCCGGATCAGGAGCGCGTACAGCGCGTCGACGGTCCAGACATCCATCGCGCAGATGGCCACGATCTGCTGCGCCAGGACGTCGAGCGGGTTGCGCGGGATGCGCGTCTCCTCGATCTGCCCGTCGAGCATGCGCCGGACCACCACCGCGGCCTCTAGCAGGTCGCTGCGATGGTTCGGGAAGATCTTGCCGACCGATGGCTCGCCCACCTGGTGCCCGGCCCGCCCGATGCGCTGCAGGCCCGCGGCCACGCTCGGCGGCGCCTCGATCTGGACGACGAGGTCGATCGCGCCCATGTCGATTCCAAGCTCCAGGCTGGAGGTCGCCACCAGCGCCGGCAACCGTCCGGCCTTCAGCTCCTCTTCGATCTTCAGCCGCTGCTCCCTGGCGATGCTGCCGTGGTGCGCCAGCACCAGCTCCTCCCCCGCCAGCTCGTTGAGACGGCTGCTCATCCGCTCCGCCAGGCGTCGCGAATTGACGAAGACCAGGGTGGACCGATGTTTCCGGATCAGCTCCAGCAGCGGTGGGTAGATGTTCGGCCAGATCGAGTGCCGCTTTTCGGGGCCGTCATCCTCGGCGGCGCCCTCGGCGAGGTGCCCGAGGTCCTCGACCGGCACGATCACCTCCAGCTGGAGAGTCTTGCCTGCTCCCGCATCGGCAACCTCCACGACCCGGCCCGTGCCGCCCAGGAATGCGGCGATCGCCGCGAGCGGGCGCTGCGTGGCCGACAGCCCGATGCGCTGCGGATCGCTGACCGCGATGGCGGAGAGGCGCTCGAGCGACAGGGCGAGGTGCGCTCCGCGCTTGGTGCCGGCCATGGCGTGCACCTCGTCGACGATCACGTACTCGATGCCGCGGAGGGACTCGCGCGCCTGGCTGGTCAGCAACAGATAGAACGACTCGGGGGTGGTGACCAGGATCTCGGGCGGATCGCGCATGAGCTGACGCCGCGCGTCGGCGGGGGTGTCACCCGTGCGCGAGGCGACCCGCACCTCGGGCAACTCGATCCCCTGGCGCTCGGCCGTGCGCCGGATGCCGGCCAGCGGGGCGCGCAGGTTGCGCTCCACGTCGTAAGTGAGGGCCTTGAGGGGCGAGACATACAGGACCCGCAATCGCCGCTCGCGGGGACGGGGTGACGCATCGGTGAAGAGGCGGTCCAGGCACCACAGGAATGCAGCGAGGGTCTTGCCACTCCCGGTCGGTGCGTGCAGGAGTGTGTGCCGGCCCGCCGAGATCGCCGCCCAGCCGAGCACCTGTGCCCGAGTCGGCTCTGCAAAGGCCTCGGCGAACCAGGCGCGGGTGGGTGCGGAGAAAGGTGCGAGAGGATCGGTCCGGGACACGATTCCGCCAGTCTACCGCCCTGAAATGCTTAGCACAGGCGTTCTAATTCCAGCACGGTGTCGCACTGCACTGAGGCAGCGTATAATGGTTGCATGAACAACCATATGATCGCGACCGAGGCCACGGACGAGCGCGTCTCGCGGGCCCTGTCGCGCGGCCACACCATCGACATCACCACCATCGGGCGCCGGAGCGGCGAGCCGCGTCGGATCGAGCTCGTGTTCCACAACATCGACGGCCACGTCATCATCAGCGGCCTGCCGGGGAGGCGAGACTGGTATGCCAACCTCGTCGCCAATCCGCGACTGACGTTCCACCTCAAGGGAGCGGTCAAGGCCGATCTGCCGGCAACTGCCCGGCCGATCGTCGAGCCGGCAGAGCGACAAGCGGTCATGGAGCGGGTCGCGCAGAACTGGGGTCGCACAGACCTCGACCGGATGCTGGAGCGCTCGCCGCTGATCGAGGTCACCTTCGACCAGGCGGCATAGGCGATCGATCAGTTCAGGGGATCTCCATCCCCTGAAACGAAGAGCCCCAGGGCTCCCCGACCGACGAAGTTGAATGCATGCGTCACCATCGGGTACTGGCCGTCTTCGGCCGTCTGGAACTCGATGATGGCGCCCTGCGCCGGCGAGAGGTCTACCGCCTGCGAGCCCCAGCTCCCATCGTTGCCACGCAGGAGATGGATCCCCTCCTTGGTCACCGTGTCGAAGGTGGTGCCGACGATGTGGAACGACGAGTCGATGTTCGGGCCGGCATCCAGCAGGAAGATCCGCACCCGCTCGCCGGTGCCGATCTGGATCGGGTTGTCGAGGTACTGGTTGGCCACCCCGTTGAACATCACGAAGTCCGGCGCCGGGGCACCGGCTGCGGCCTTGGCTAGGTCCGTCGGCTCCTTTTGTGGGCCCAGGTACCACTCCGATTGGACGATGGCGAACTCCTTCTCGACCGCCAGCAGGCCCTCGGCCGGCTCGACGATCACCATCCCGAACATGCCATTGGCGATGTGGTGCAGCGCCGGTGCCGTTCCGCAGTGGTACATCCACACGCCGGCGTAGTCGGCGGTCCACTCGTACAGCTTCTCCTCGCCCGGCTTGATGGAGGTCATCTCGTCGTTCCAGGCGACCTGGCTGGAATGAAAGTCCACCGAATGCTCGACCTTGCTGGTCAGCGGATTCTTGAGATGGACCCGGATCGTGTCGCCGACCTTGACCCGGATCACGGGACCGGGGACGCTGCCGTTAAAGGTCCAGACCATCTGCTGATAGCCGGCGGCGACCGTCATCAGCTTCTCCTCGACCACGAGGTCGATGTCGTGCACCTTGCCCGTCATCAGCGGCGGGGCGGCTGGATCGCGCAGCTCATAGTGTGGCGCGCTGGGATCCGCGGCGACATCGGCACCCCCCGCCGGTCCGCCGTGGCTGTCCCCGCTCGGCGAGGGTGCCGCGCCGGCGACCGTCACGGTTCCCGACATGCCGCCTGCCGAGTGGCCAGGGACCGAGCAGATGAACGTCATGCCGCCTGCCGGGATGGTCACCGTGCCGGTCGCCATCTGGCCGGCCTCGGCGACGATCTTGGTGCCATCGGCGAAGGTGAGGTCGTGCGCGATGGCACCGGTGTTGTGGAAGGCAACGGTGTAGGCGCCGGCCTTGGCAACGTCAACCGTGGCCGGGTCGAAGCCCAGGTCGAAGGCGCTGATAGCGATCTCGCCAAGCACCTCTCCCGGATTGGCCGCCGCGCTCGACGACGGAGACACGGAGGCCGATGGAGTCCCCCCGTACTGCATTGCCAGGACGGCGAAGATCAGGGTCATCAGCAAGACGGTGGCGACCGCCGAGGCGAGGAGGACGCGGCCCATGATTCCTTTTCTGCCCGGCTTCGGCGGGCACTCGGGGTCCGACCCACGCATTAAGCCAGACCGGGCGCGCAGGTCGGATGTGCCATTCGGCATGGCAGCGGTGGGCCGATGGCACCTACGGCGCCTGGGCGACGGCTGCGCTACGGGCGTGAACGAAGAGGAGCATCGGCTCGGCGAAGGCCAGCCCTAGCCCCTCCGATCCCGCCGCACGTGCGTGTCCCGGAAATCGGTTGGGAGCTTCAGCCCATCACTGAACGATCCGGAACCTGGAGGACCGCCGAATCGATGAGTGTCAGCCGCAAGCCCGCGGCAGCCGATTCATGCCTGGTCAGCGCGCAGCGATCTTCGGATGGTCTACAGCAGCTCGATGACGAGTGCCGCCCAGCTCTCCGGCGGGGGCCCGATGCGATCTTCCGCACCAGTGACGGCTGGCTCGCTGGAGCAGCTGCGTCCCCACTCGCGATCCCCCTCCGCCGTATCGAGATGGCGACAGCTGAGGCAGGATGCCCAAGGCGAGAACAATCCGTCAGGACATAGGACGACGCCTTCCACGACGGAATGAATGCCCCCTCGACAGGCGATCCATGCCGGGGCAATCGTGTCTGAGGAGGTCCCGGCATTGGCTGGGAGAGTAGGCGGGGTCATTGAGGGTCCTCCTGCCGTTCCTGACTTTGGCATCAGGCTGCGTGTGCGCCGGGACCGCATCCACGGCCAAAGGTCACGAAGGCACGGGCCTAAGGTCATGAGAGCCATCGGTCGCCAGCGGTAGGCGACCCGCAGCCAGAAGAGACCGGCCGGCTCGTCAGCTATACCAACTCGGCCTGGCTCCGCATGGACAAGTCGACGCGACTGCCCTAGAACCAACGGGCCGATCAGGCGCTGTTGTGCGTCGACGGCGAAGGCGAGGCACGACTGGACGGCAAGACCACGCAGTTCCGGGCGAACGATCTCGTACTCGTCCGTGCCGAGACCCGTCACAACTTCGTGAACGCCGGGCGGGAGCCGCTGCGGCTGATCACGTTCTATGCCCCGCCTCGCCACCAGCCGGGCGGGCTTCATCGCGCAAGGGAAGTCGCCGAGGCGGCCGAACGCTGACGGGTCAGCCTCGACCGATCCGCCCCAGGTGCGTGTCCCGAAAATCGGTGGGCAGCTTGAGGCCGTACCCGAGCGACCGGTCCATGCCAACGTGGGCGAGGAGGATCGCCCCAGCCAGCGCAACAGGCGCGACCGGCGAGAACCAGCCGATGGCGAGGAGGGCGAGCGCCACCATCAGGTTGTGAAGGGCGTTATACGTGAGCGCGCCGACGCGCGACCCTGCGAGATAGCCGACCATCGAAAGGTCCGGCGCCAGCAACAGCGGCAGCAGGAGCAGTGGGTGGCCGCCGAACTCCAGGTAAATGACGACGCCTGCCACGAAGATGGCCAGCCATTCGGCGCGCAACAGGAAGCCGAGCCTGCCGATCGGCCTCCCGGGATCTACTCCCACTTGAAGAGCCTCACGGCGAGCACGAAGGTGATCACGGCCCAGACGCCCATCCCGAGCAGCTGCGGTCCGAGCGAGGTGAGGCTCGAGCCGTCGTTGACCACCGCCCGCAGCGCCTCGTTCACGTAGGTGAGCGGCATGAACTGTGTGATGTTGGCCAGGAAGTCCGGCATCGCGTCGCGGGGGAAGAAGACGCCGGATAGGAACATCATCGGCAGGCTGATCAGGTTGGCGACCGGTGCCGCCTGGTCCTCGTTCTTCGCCCAGCCTGCGATGGAAAAGCCGATCGCGAGGAAGATGATCGACCCCAGCAGCACGATCGCGGCCAGCGTCGCGTAGTCGCCGAACATCTGGAGCCCGAACCACAGGCCGATCCCGAAGAGGATCACGACCTGCACGAAGGCGATGATCAGGCGCGACGCTACCTGCGCCCCGAGGAAGTAGGCCGGCGAGGTGGGCGTGGCGAAGAGGCGACGCAGGGCGCCGGTGCGCTTCAGGTGGACGAAACCAAAGGCAACCCCGAACAGGCCGAGCTGCATCACGGTCATGCCCAGGATCCCCGGAACCAGGAAGTCGATGTAGCCCAGCTGGCGCGATTCGACCGACTCGAAGCGGACCGGCGCCGCGAATGCGCCTCCCGTTGGATTGCCTCCGCCTGCCGCCCTGAAGAGGGCCTGTCCAACCGCCTGCTGGAGAAGCCCCTGCGCCACCTGCGCCTGGGCGGGATCGCCACTGGCTGCGTACGCGACGAGTCCGCCATCCTCGCCGAGCTGCGGCGAGAACCCGGCCGGGATGGCGATGACGAAGTCCAGATCGCCCTTCTTGAGCTGGTTCAGCAGGGCGTCGCGGGCGCCGCTGGTGGGCTCGAGGTAGTCGAAGGCCGCCAGGCCATCGATCAGCTGCGCGCTGGCCTGGTTCTTCGCCTCGTCGGCGACGCCGAGCTGGATCGTGGTCGTCCCCTCGAAGTTCAGGACGCCGAAGATCAGCATGATGATCAGCGGCAGGAAGAGGCTGAAGAAGACGGCAGCGCGGTTGCGCACAAACATCCGGACGCTTGCCACGAAGAGCGCCCAGAACATGCCCAGGCGGATCCCGAATGGGCGCATCGGTCAGCCCTCCTCACGGAGATCGTGACCGGTCATGTCGAGGAAGACGTCCTCGAGGTTGGCAAGCCGCTCGACGCGTGCCTTTGTGAATCCCCGACCGATGAGCTCATCGACGAGCCGCTGCGGCGTATCGAGCGCGACGATCAGGCCCCGATCCATGATCGCGACACGGTCGCACAGCTCCTCGGCCTCCTCCATGTAATGCGTCGTCAGCACGACCGTGTGCCCGCGCTCGCGAATCTGGCGCACCAGGCCCCACAGGTGGTGGCGGGCCTGCGGGTCGAGCCCGGTGGTCGGCTCGTCCAGGAAGAGGACGCGGGGGTCGTTGACAAGGGCGGCCGCGATGCTGAACCGCTGCTTCTGTCCGCCGGAGAGGGTCTTCACCTGCGAGCGCGCCTTCTCGGTGAGCTCCACGTCGGCGAGGAGTGCCATGGCGTCGACCGTTCGCTCGTAGAGGTGCCCGAACAGCTCGAGCAGCTCGACGAGGTTCAGCTCGTCGAAGAAGCTCGACGCCTGGAGCTGAATTCCGATGCGTGCCTTCACGCCGCGCGGATCGTGCGTGACATCAATCCCGTCGACCATGGCGGTTCCGGAATCGATCGGCCGCATCCCCTCGATCATCTCCAGCGTGGTCGTCTTGCCCGCCCCGTTTGGGCCGAGGATCCCGAACACCTCCCCCTCGGCGATCTCGAAGCTGACGCCGTCGACGGCCTGCAGGCTGCCGTAGCGCTTGCGCAGGTCGTGTGCCGCCACGATCGGGCCTGTCATGGAGGCGGAATGCTAGCCGCCCCCCGTAGCGTGCCGTAGAGGGCCGCCGTCTGCGTCGCGATCGAAGACCAGCTGAACTCCTTGACGGCTCGGCGTCGACCAGCGGCTCCCATGCGTGCCCGACGGGCAGGATCGGCCATGAGCGCGTTGATGGCAGCGGCCAGGTCGCTGGCAAGTTGAGCGGGGTCGGCAGGGCTCATCGGCTCATCTGGGTTGAAGGCCACTGGCACGAGCAGCCCTGTCTCGCCGTCGACCACCACCTCGGGGATGCCGCCAACCGCGGTCGCCACTACCGGACGCTCGCAGGCCATCGCCTCCAGGTTCGTGATCCCGAATGGCTCGTAGACCGACGGGCACACGAAGATCGCCGCATGGCTGTAGAGCTGCCGGATCTCCTCCCGGCTGAGCATCTCGGGGATCCAGACCACGTTCGGCCGCTCGCGCTGGGCTGCGGTCACGCTGGCCTCCACCTCGGCGGCGAGCTCCGGGGTGTCCGGTTGCCCGGCTGCCAGGACCACGCCGATCTCGGGATCGAGCCGGCCGATGGCTCTCACGAGATGCACGATCCCCTTCTGGTGCGTGATGCGGCCCACGAAGAGCACGTACGGGCGGCCGGGATCGATCCCGTGGCGCTCCAGAGCATCCGTGGCGGGATCGAGCGCAAAGAACTCTGCGTCAATCCCGTTGTGGATGACGTGCACCCGTTCCGGCTTCACGGCGAAATGACGCAGAACGTCATCGCGCGTCCCTCGGCTCACGGCGATCACGGCGTCCGCCGACTCGAGGGCCGAGCGCTCCACCCAGCTGGAGAGGTCGTAGCCGCCACCCAGCTGCTCCCGCTTCCACGGTCGCAGCGGCTCGAGGGAGTGCACGGTGATGACCAGCGGGACCGAGTTCGCATGCTGCACCAGCAATCCGCCGAGGTGGGTGTACCACGTGTGGCAATGCACCAGGTCGGCGTCGCTGGGGTCGGCGGCCATAGCGAGGCTGCGTGCGAAGGCATCCCAGGCAGGGCGGAGACGGTCGTCGCCCGTTCGCTGGTCGGCCGGCGCCGGATAGCCGCGGACCAGCCAGGCCGGCGCCTCCTCGTGCTGGTCGCCGAACGCCCTGACCTCCAGCGAGACCAGGTTCCGCAGCTGGCGGGAGAGCTCGGCCACGTGCATGCCGGCGCCCCCGTAGACGTTGGGCGGGTACTCGTTGGTCAGGAGGAGTGCCTTCATGCCGTGGCCAGCGTAGCGTGGGTTGCCGGACGGGGAGCCGCGGCACTCCCGAGCGCGAGCCCAGATACCCCCCTGTAGTATCCTAAAGACCCGATGACCAGCCCCGCCGCCAGTCCCCTGGCCGAGCTCACGCTCCCCGTCAGCGGCATGACCTGCGCCTCGTGCGTGAACCGCATCGAGCGCTTCCTGGGGCGCGCCGATGGCGTCGAGCATGCGGTGGTCAACCTGGCCACGGAGCGCGCCACCGTGCGATTCGATCCGAAGCGCATCGACCGCGGCGGGGTCGTTGCCGCCATCGAGGCGGCAGGCTACGAGGTGGCGCCCTCGGCGTCCGCAGGCGAGGCGGCCACCGACGAGGCCGAGCATGCGCGCGAGACCGAGCGTCGGGCGTTGCTGCGTGACGCCCTGCTCGCGACCGGCATCGGCCTTGCCATGATGGTCGTCTCCCTCTGGCCGGGCGACGTTCCGTGGCCGATGGAACGTGTCAATGTCTGGATGCTCGCACCGGCCACGGTCGTGCAGTTCGTCTTCGGCCGGCGCTTCCTGGCCGCCGCGGCAAGGGGCCTGCGCCACGGCGAGCTGACGATGGACACCCTCGTCTCGCTCGGGACCCTGGCGGCCTACGGCTATTCGCTTGCGATCACGCTCATCGGCTCCGCGGACCCGACCTACTTCGACAGCGCCGCCATCATCATCGGCCTGGTATTGCTGGGCCGATGGCTCGAGGCACGCGCCAAGAGCCAGGCGGCGGGCGCCATCCAGGCCCTTCTCAGGCTGCGCCCGACCACGGCGCGCGTGCTGCGCGACGGGCGCGAGGCTGATCTGCCGATCGACGAGGTCCGCCCTGGCGACCTGCTGCGGGTCCGACCGGGAGAGCGGGTGCCGACGGACGGCTCGATCGTCGAGGGTGCATCCGCGGTCGACGAGTCGATGCTCACCGGGGAGTCGGTCCCGGTCGACAAGCGCGAGGGCGACTCGGTGACGGGCGCGACCATGAACGCGTCGGGCTCGTTCGTGATGCGCGCGGAGCGGGTGGGGACCGACACCACGCTGGCGCAGATCGCTCGGCTGGTCGAGCAGGCCCAGGGCTCAAAGGCGCCGATTCAGCGAGTGGTCGACCAGGTCACGGCACGCTTCGTGCCGGCGGTCGTGCTGGTGGCGGCTGCGGCATTCGGCATCTGGCTGCTGCTAGGCCCCGAGCCGCGGCTGCCGGGAGCGCTGACCGCGGCGGTGGCAGTCCTGATCATCGCCTGCCCCTGCGCCATGGGGCTGGCCACACCCACCGCCATCATGGTCGGGACCACCAAGGGCGCCGAAGCCGGGATCCTGGTCCGCGACGGGGCCGCGCTGGAGCATGCACAACGGATCACCGCCGTCGTCCTCGACAAGACCGGCACGATCACTCGCGGACAGCCCTCGGTTGTCGAGCTCCTACCGATGGCGGGCACGACCGAGAGTCAGCTGCTCCGCCTGGCCGCGGCTGCGGAGCGCGGGAGCGAGCATCCGCTGGCCGAGGCCATCGTCCGTCTGGCAACCGAGCGACGCGTCGAGCTGCCGCCGGCAACGGACTTCGCCTCGATCTCCGGCGGTGGAGTGCAGGCGACGGTCGAGGCCCGGCGAGTGATCGTCGGCAGCGAGCTGCTCCTTGTGGAGCAGGGCGTGGACGTCCAGCCGGTCGAGGCACCGGCGCGCGAGACGGCGACGGAGGGCCACACGCCGGTACTGGTGGCGATTGACGGAATGGCGATCGGCGTGCTCGCTATCGCGGACACGGTCAAGCCGGAATCGGCAGAGGCGGTGCGCCGGCTGAAGGCCGCCGGACTCGAGGTCTGGATGCTGACGGGTGATCGCGCAACGGTGGCCGAGGCAATCGGCTCAGAGGTCGGGATCGCACCGGATCGGATCCTGGCGGAGGTCCGCCCGGCCGAGAAGGCGGCGAAGATCAGAGAACTGCAAGCCGGAGGGGCATTGGTCGCGATGGTCGGCGACGGCATCAACGATGCGCCTGCACTTGCGCAGGCCGACCTCGGCGTGGCGATCGGCACGGGGGCGGACGTCGCGGTCGAGGCCTCGGACATCACGCTCGTCGGCGACGACCTTCGTGCGGTGCCTGCGGCAATCCGTCTGTCTCGCGCGACGATGCGCACCATTCGCCAGAACCTGGCCTGGGCCTTTGGATACAACCTGGTCCTGATCCCGGTTGCCGCCGGGATCCTCTTCCCCCTCACCGGCTGGCTTCTCTCCCCCGGCTTGGCCGCCGGTGCCATGGCGCTGTCGAGCGTCAGTGTAGTGACCAACTCGCTCCGGCTCAGGCAGTTCAGACCAGCTGAAAGGACGAATGAACCGATGGAGACGCCCCAGGCAACCCCGCAGGTGGACGACCCGGTGTGCGGCATGACCGTGAACCGCGAGGTGGCGAGCGCCGCCGGCCTGACCGCCGAGCACGAGGGGCAGACCTACTACTTCTGTGGCAGCGGCTGCAAGCTCGAGTTCCTGGACGACCCGAAGCGCTTCTTCGACCCTGACTACGCCCCTCACATGTAGGGGGCGCGGCTAGACTCGGAGCGATGCCCCTCATCTCGACTAGCTCGCTGACGAAGCGCTACGGGTCGTCGGTCACCGCCCTGGATGGCCTGACGCTCGATGTCGAGCCGGGGATCATCGGCCTGGTCGGCGCCAACGGCGCAGGCAAGAGCACGCTCCTCAAGATCCTGCTCGGCCTCCTCGAGCCGACCAGCGGCAGTGCAACCGTCATGGACATGGACGTGGCCACGCAGGGGCCGGAGATCCGCCAGTACGTCGGCTACCTGCCGGAGCACGACTGCCTGCCGCCGGATGTGTCGGCGACCGAATTCGTCAGCCATATGGGTCGCATGGCAGGGCTTCCACCAGCGGCGGCGCGCGAGCGGACGGCCGAGGTGCTCCGCCACGTCGGGCTGTACGAGGAGCGCTACCGCCCCATCGGAGGCTACTCGACCGGCATGAAGCAGCGCGTCAAGCTGGCGCAGGCGATCGTCCACGACCCGAAGCTGCTCCTCCTCGACGAGCCGACCAATGGCCTCGACCCTGCCGGTCGCGACGAGATGCTGGACCTGGTGCACCGCACCGGCACCGAATTCGGGATCGCCACGGTCGTCGCCAGCCACCTGCTCGGCGAGATCGAGCGCGTGTGCACCTACCTGCTGGCCATCGACGCCGGCAAGCTGCTGCAGTCGGCGCCGATCTCGAGCTTCGTGGAGCGCACCGGGACCCTGGGCGTGGAGGTCGAGGATGGTGCCGATGCCTTGGCCGAGCGCCTGGTGGCCGCAGGCCTGACCGCAGTCGCGGATGGACGCAACGTCCTGGTCGACTGCCCCGACGAGCGGCCGTACGACATCGTTCGCGACGTGATCGACGAGATGGGGCTCGCCCTCACGCGCCTCGAGCAGCGACGACATCGGCTCGAGGATCTGTTCCGCGTGGAGGGTCGGACCGATGACGCGGCGTGAGGCGGCGGTCGTGCCGCGCGAGAGCGCGACCGGGGCGATCTACGACCTCGGCTATCGCGGCTACGACGGGCCGCGGCTGGGGCGCAGGGCGGCCTTCGCGACGCTCTTCTGGGCCAGCCTGCGGGCCGCCTTCGGGCTCGGTCGCTCCGGCCGCTCGAAGGTCGTCCCATGGGGTCTGAGCGCGATCATGATCGTGCCGGCCGCCGTGGCGGGTGCGATCCAGGCGCTGGCGCCGGGCGGCCTGTCGCCCTTCAACTACGACAATTACCTCTGGGACCTGCAGCCGATCCTCGCACTCTTCGTGGCCGCGCAGGCACCGGAGCTGGTCAGCAGCGATCAGCGCAACCACGTCCTTTCGCTCTACTTCAGCCATGCCCTGGCGCGCAGCGACTACGCCCTTGCCAAGTTCGGCGCGATGGCGGCCGCGCTCTTCATGCTGGCCCTGGCACCGCTGCTGGTCATCCTCTTGGCGTCGATCCTGGCGTCGCCGGACGTGGCGGGCGCCGTTGGCGACCAGCTCGGCAACCTGCCGCAGATCATCGGCTCGCCCTTGATCTACGCGGTTCCGCTGGCGGCGCTGGGGATGGCGATCGCCTCGTTCACGCCCCGGCGAGCGTATGCGACCGGGGCGATCATCGCCGTCTTCCTTGTGAGCGCTGCGGTCGGCGGAATCCTGTCCGAGGCGGGACGCGGACGCCTCTCACTGGTCGCGCCGCTCATCAATCCGTTCGTGCTGCTCGACGGGACACGCAACTGGCTGGTCGGCAACAGCATTCCGGATTCTCCGGTCTCGCGTGCCGATCTGACCCTGCCGGTATTCGGGGTCCTGACGGCGGCCGTCACCCTGATCGCAATCGGCGCGGTGCTGTGGCGCTACCGGCGGATCGCGGCATGAGCGAGGCGACGGTCGCGGGCGCGGAGGCGGTCGAGCTGACCAACGCCTCGCGCTGGTACGGCAACGTCGTCGCCGTCAACGACATCACCTTCAGGCTGGACGGGGGCGTGACCGGCCTGCTCGGGCCGAACGGGGCCGGCAAGTCGACGATCCTGCACATGGTCGGCGGCTTCCTTGCCCCTTCATCGGGCAGCGTGACGGTGGGAGGCTCGGCGTCCTGGCGCCACCCGGAGATGTACCGGCGAATCGGCCTCGTCCCGGAGCGCGAGGCGGTCTACCCGTTCCTGACCGGCCGAGAGTTCGCGGTCGCCAACGCGCGGCTGCAGGGGATGGCGCCGGCGCAGGCCGCGGAGGCTGCGGCGCGGGCCATCGGCCTGGTGGAGCTGGAGGACGCGGCCGACCGGCCGATCGGCACCTATTCGAAGGGGATGCGGCAGCGAGCCAAGGTCGCCGCCGCGCTGGTCCACGACCCGCCGATCCTGCTTCTCGACGAGCCCTTCAACGGAATGGATCCACGGCAGCGGCTGCACATGATGGACCTGCTGCACCGTATGGCGGCCGAGGGGCGCACCATCCTCTTCTCGTCGCACATCCTCGAAGAGGTGGAGCGTCTCGCCGGGCGGGTGCTGGTGATCGTCTCCGGACGGCTCGCGGCCTCGGGAGACTTCCGCGAGATTCGCAGGCTGATGACCGACCGCCCGCACACCTTCACGCTGCGCTCCTCGGATGACCGGGCGCTCGCTTCCGCCCTCCTGGCCGAGCCGACGATCGCGGGGGCGGCGCTCGACGGCGGACTGCTGACGGTCCGCACCAACGACTTCGGCGCATTCAGCCGCGCAGTAACCGGGATCGCGCGGCGCCACCAGATCAGCCTGCACGAGCTGCTCCCCACGGATGAGTCGCTCGAATCGGTCTTCAGCTACCTGGTGCGCCGATGATCGGGGTCATCGCCCGCATCACCCTGCGCCATCTCCTTTCACGGCGGCGCACGATCCTGCTGCTCCTGCTCGGTGGAGTGCTGGTCCTGGCCGCGGTGATCTTCCGCCTCGCCGGCGAGGAGGCGCGCGCCCTGCCATTCACGTCCGGCCTTCTCCGCAACCTGGGGATCGGAACGCTGATGCCGCTGGTGGCGCTCATCTTCGGCACGGGGGCGATCGGCGCCGAGATCGAGGACGGCACCGCCATCTTCCTGCTGGCCAAGCCGATCAGCCGATCGAGCGTCGTGCTCACCAAGCTGGCGGTGGCGGCCCTCTGCTCGGCCG
>JACDEL010000060.1 GCA_013816405.1 Chloroflexota bacterium
TTGCCGGTGGAGGCGCATACGACGGCCCGCGCACCCGATGCCACCGCCCGATTGACGGCCAGCACCATGCCGCGATCCTTGAACGAGCCGGTAGGGTTGGTGCCTTCGAACTTCAGGTAGAGGGCGTCGAGCCCCAGTTCGGCCCCGAGCCGCGCAGCGTGCACCAGCGGCGTGCCTCCCTCGCCCAGCGTGATCGGGAACGCCTCCCCGGGACGAGCCAGGAGATCCCGGTACCGCTCCAGGAGCGGGAGGTGCGCGGGCATCAGCTGGTGAGCGCCTCGCGAACGATGCGTGCCTGCTCAACGTGATGCGCCGCCGGATAGCCCTCGGCCGGGCGTGAGCGCTCGGGGCGGCTGATGTCGCCCAGCGGGATGCGGAACGGGACGAGGTGCCGGATCTTGGGCAGCACGAACTTGCGGGCGCCCATGTTGCGCGGCTCCTCCTGTACCCAGGCGACGCGTTCGACCCCCTGATAGCGGGAGAGCACGGCCTCGAGATCATCGGTCGGGAATGGGTAGAGCCGCTCGCAGCGCACGATCGCCAGGTCGGCCTGCTCCGCCCGCAACTCCGAGCCGGCGAGGTCGTAATAGACCTTGCCGCTGCACAGGATCACGCGACGCACGGTGTCAGGGGCGGCAACCGCCGGATCATCCAGGACCGATGCGAAGGCGCCATCGGTCAGGTCGCGCAGGTGCGACGCGGCCTGTGGCAGCCGCAGCAGCGACTTGGGCGTCATGACCACCATGGGGCGCATGTCGCCGTGTCGTGCCTGCCGGCGCAGCACGTGGAAGTACTGCGCGGGCGTGGTCGGGTAGACCACCCGGATGTTGCCCTCTGCGCCGAGCGCGAGGAACCGCTCGAGGCGCGCCGACGAGTGCTCCGGCCCCGATCCCTCGTAGCCGTGGGGCAGGAGCAGGGTCAGGCGCGATGTCTGCCGCCACTTGGCCAGGCCGGCGATGATGAACTGGTCGACGATGATCTCGGCTCCGTTGACGAAGTCGCCGTACTGCGCCTCCCACAGCACCAGGGCCTCCGGCGCCGTGGCCGCGTAGCCGTACTCGAAGCCAAGGCACGCGTATTCGGAGAGCGGGCTGTTGTGAAGCTCGAAGCTGGCCCGTGCGCCGGGGAGGTGCTGGATCGGGATGTTGATGTTGCCGGTCTTCGCGTCATGGAGGGCCAGGTGGCGCTGACTGAACGTGCCGCGCACGGTGTCCTGCCCGGTCAGGCGGATGGGGCTTCCCTCGCGCAGGAGCGAGCCGAACGCCAGCGCCTCGGCATGTGCCCATTCGATGCGCGGCTCCGGGTCCTCGAGCGCGGCCAGCCGGCGGTCAAGCTGCTTTGCCAGCTTCGGATTGACCGAGAAGCCCGACGGCGTGGCCAGCAGCGCCTCATTCACAGCGCGCAGGACCTTCGCCTTGACGGCTGTGACTGGCTCGGCCGACTCCTCGGCGGAGATCGCCTCCTCGCCGCGGTCCAGCTGCGGCTCCCCGTCCTTGCGGACGGCGCCCTGCCTCCCGGCAAGGTCCTTGGCGAACGCCGCGGTCCAGGCATCGGCCTCCTCCGCGGAGACGACCCCGCGGTCGACGAGGCTCGACCGATACTGCTCCCGCACGCTCGGGTGAGCGGCGATGGCCGCATACATCAGCGGCTGCGTGTAGGAGGGCTCGTCCCCCTCGTTGTGGCCGTAGCGGCGGTAGCCGACGAGGTCGATCACCACGTCTCCGTGGAACTTCGCGCGATACATCCAGGCGAGCCGAGCAGCCGCCAGGCAGGCCTCCGCGTCGTCCGCGTTGACGTGGATGATCGGTGCGTCGAAGCCCTTGGCAAGGTCGCTCGAATAGACCGTTGAGCGCGCCTCGTTGGGCTCGGTTGTGAAGCCGACCTGGTTGTTTGCAATCAGGTGCAGGGTGCCGCCCGTCCGGTAGCCCGGCAGGCGCGCCATGTTGAAGGTCTCAGCCACCACGCCCTGGGCGGCAAAGGCGGCGTCGCCGTGAATCAGGATCGGGATCGTCCGGTCCGGGTCGACGGTTGCCACCGCCGCGCTCCGATCCGACTGCTGCGCCCGCGCGTGGCCCTCGACGACCGGGTTCACGGCCTCGAGATGGCTCGGATTGGGTGAGAGCGTAACGCGCAGTGAGGTCCCATTAGGGTTCGTGAAGGTGCCATGCGCGCCGAGGTGATACTTCACGTCGTCCAGCCCGCCCTTGGTCACCAGGGCGTCGCTCCCGACGCGTCCCGCCTCGAACTCGGCCAGGATCGCCTCGTAGCTGACGCCGACGATGTGCGCCAGCACGTTGAGACGTCCCCGGTGCGCCATACCTATCACTACGTCCTGGGCCCCCGACGCGCCGGCGCCTGCGAGGAGCTGGTCCAGCATCGGGACCATGGTGTCGAGCCCCTCGATGCTGAACCGCTTCTGTCCCAGGTAGGCCTTGTGCAGGAAGCGCTCCAGCCCTTCAACAACCGTCAGCCGCTCGAGTAGCGCGCGCCGCTCCTCGCGGCCCATCGGTGCCCGATGCGCGCCAGACTCGATCGCCTGCCGGAGCCATACGCGCTCGTCATGGCTGGCGATGTGCTCGACCTCGTATGCGATCGAGCCGCAGTAGGTCGCGCGCAGGGCGGGGAGCGCCTCGGCCAGCGTGGCACCCGGCACGTCGATGCGCAGCAGGTCGGCCGGGATGCGTTCCGTGGCCTCCGGTGTCAGGCCCAGTGGCGCGGGGTCGAGCGCGGGGTCGCCGACCGGCTCGCTGCCGAGCGGGTCGAGCCGAGCGGCGAGATGACCAAAGGACCGATATGCGCGCACCAGGGCCATGGCCGCTGCGACCGCCCGGAGGTCGTCGGTCGACGCCGCTGGCGCCGGGGAGGCCGTCGCAGAAGGAGTGGCCGCGGTTGTCGCCCGCAGCCCAAGCGACTCGTAGAAGCCGTCGGCTCCCTGCAGGAGCGCGTCGATGCGGCGGAGGAAGGCGCCGGACTCAGCGCCCTGGATCACGCGGTGGTCGTAGGTGGAGCTGATCGTCATGACCCGCGACGGACCGACGTCGCGAATCGCGCCGGCCGCCACAATGGCGCCCTGCCCCGGCATCAGTCGCGCGACCGATGCGGTCGTTCCGAGGGTGCCCGGGTTGGTGAGGGTGATCGTGGCCCCCGCCATGTCATCCGGCGAGAGGCGATTGGCTCGCGCCTTCTCGACCACCTCTTCGTACCGGGTGCGGAAAGCGGCGAAGTCCATCGCCTCCGCGGAGCGAATCACGGGCACGACAAGGAAGCGGCCGCCATCGGGCCGTTCGACGTCGACCGCCAGGCCCAGGTTCACGCCTTCCGGATCGACCCGATGCGCGGCACCATCGGCCTCGAGGTAGTAGGCGGTCATGCCGGGCTGCTCCGCGGCAGCCCGCGCGATCGCGAAGCCGATGAGATGCGTGAAGCTGACCCGGTTGGGGGCAAGCTGATCGACCAGCTCCCGTCGCCGCGCCTCGAGCGTCGCCACCTCCACGTCGCGGAAGCTCGTGGCGGTCGGCACCGCCAGCGAGGCGGTCATGTTGCGAGCCAGGCGGGCGGCCGGGCCGCGGAGGGGGGTCGCGCCAGCGGGCAGGGTCGGGGAAACCGCCTCGGGTACAGCTGGGCCAGCCTCGGCCGGTTGAGGCGCGGCGGACTGGCCGTCGGTGGCGGGGGCGATGGCCGGCTCGAAGAGTGCACGCCACTCGGGATCGACCGACGCGGGGTCGGCCTGCCAGCGCTCCTGCATCTCCGCGACGTACCCGGCGTTGACCCCTTCCAGGGCGCGTTCGATGGGGGAACTGTCGTTGGGATCGTCGGGCGGCATGACCGACTAAGGATACGGGCGCGCCACGCGGCAGGCGCAACGCAACTCGAGCGGGCCCAGATCGAGGAGATGCTCTCCGCCGTTCGCGGCCGCGTGCGCCCCGGCGGCGTAGCTTCCGTCGCGCCGCCTGCGCCTTGCGTTAGAGCTCCAGCCGCATCACCAGCTGTGCGCCTCGCGGTCGGTCAACCTCCCGGAATCCGGCGCGCTTGAACATGGACAGCGTGCCGGTGAACAGGTTCGCGCTCGGCTGCCGCCCCCCGGTGGTGTCCACCGGGTATGCCTCCAGCGTTGTTGCGCCGCGCTGCCGTGCCCGGTCCACGGCGCCCCTCAGCAGCTCGTTCGCGACCCCCTTGCCCCGCTCGTTGCGCGGAATCCAGAAGCAGACGACCGACCAGATGCGCTCGTCCGCCGCCTCCTCAGGCGCCGGGCCGATGCGCCCCGAGCGAATGATGCGGCCGTACTGCGGGCGCGGGGCGACGCTCACCCAGCCGACCGGCTTGCCCTCGCGGTAGGCGAGCAGGCCGGGCTCGGCCCCGGCCTCGACGATCTCGTGCATCAGCGCACGGTTACCGGCTCCGCCCTCTCTGACGCCTTCGGTGGTCTCTGCTGCTGTCTGCCGCCACCCAGGTACACCAGCAGTGCGCGAATGCGCCGGATGGGCCGAACAGGGCGGCCAGCTCCTCCCAGCGGTCGGCGGTGACCGGGTGGATCTCCAGCATGGACAAGCTCAGTCCTCGGCTCGGGGTTCCTCGACGGTGGCAGCCGCCTCGGCCGACGGCTCGCCGTCGGTTGGCGGACCAGGGACCGGCGACGCGCTCTCCTCGCCCACGTCTCCCCGCGCAGGGTCCCAGCGATCGCGGAAGGTCAGGCCGCGAAGCAGCACCAGCACGCCGATCACGATCAGGGCCACCGGAAGGACCCAGTTTGGGAGCGGCAGCCGTTTCCCGCTGATGCCGACGATCCCCTCGAAGAAGACGAATCCCACGGCAAAGAGTCCGAACGCGGCGAGGATCGTCCAGAAGCCGTCCCGCGCCATCTTGCGATCGCCGCTGCGGGTCCCGTACAGCAGCATGCCGATCCCGTTGCCGCCGGGGCCTACCAGCGCCCAGGTATATGCCCAGCTCTCGAAACGGTCGGTGGCGTTCTGGTAGAGGAGGACCAGTCCGATCATGGTCACGACGCTGCCCGCGATCGTCAGTCCCGAGCCGCCCCGCTGGGTCAGGCCCACGGCCGCAAGCGCCAATCCGGGGGCGATCACGTAGAACGGCCAAGCCACTTGCCCGATGTCCATGTTCAGTGCCTGGCCGGCGAAGAAGATCAATCCGAACACGATCAGGACAACGCCGAGCGCTGCCGCACCGCGGCTTCCACTTCGAGGCCGAGACGACTGAATCGGTTCGGTCATCGCCCGATGCTACCCCTGGCCCAGCATGCGGCGCAGCGTCTCGCCGTCCACGTTGCGTCCGGTGAGGAGCACCCCTACGCGGCGACCGTCCAGCCCGCCCAATCGAGCCCGCAGCGCGGCGATCCCCAGGGCTCCGCTCCCCTCGACCACGAGGTGGTGCACCTCAAGCGTCCACGCCATGGCCTCGGCAATCTGCTCCTCGTCGACCAGCACCACCTCGTCGAGGAGCTGACGACACATCTTCCAGGTGATGCTGTCGCGCTCGATGTTGCCGGCAACCCCGTCGGCGAGGGTCGGGGCGATCGGCATCGGCCTGGTGGAGTTCGACTCCAGGTAGGCGTACATCGGTGGTGAGGCCGATGGCTGAACGCCCACCAGGCGCAGGCCCGGCTTGACCGCCTTGGCCCACAGGCCGATGCCGGCGATCAGCCCACCACCCCCGATCGGGACCACCAGCGCGTCACAGGCTGGCCATTCCTCGAGCACCTCGGCGCCGATGGTGCCCTGCCCGGCGATCACGTCTGCGTCGTTGTACGGTGGGACATAGACCGCGATCCTCTCGGTGTCGCGACGTCGCGCCTCGGATTCGGCGTCGTCAGAGTCGCGGCCGAAGATCTCGACCACGCAGCTGTCGGACTCGAGGGCGCGCAGGCGTTCCAGCTTGGCGGGCGAGACAGACGCGCCGACCAGCACCGTCAACCGCATCCCGTGGCGCGCGGCGGCCGTGGCGACGGCGATGCCGTGGTTGCCGCTGCTGGCCGTCACCAGCTCGGCGTCCGGTTGAGACGCGGCCACCAGCGCGACCTTGTTATAGGCCCCGCGGGTCTTGAACGATCCGGTCGGCTGGAGCATCTCCAGCTTCAGTCGCACCTCGGTTGCGTCGCTCTCGGCGGCGAGGCCCGGCGAGTCCTCGAGTGGCGTGCGCAGGGCGATTCCATGCAGCCGCGCGCGAGCGTTCAGGATGTCGGCCAAGAGTGGGTAGCGGGGCATTCCCCGGAGTGTAGGCCCGGGGTTGCCCTCAGGCGACGGTGGGTTCCGGTGCGGGGTCGGCGTCGCCCAGCGGCCCGTGCGGGCGATGAAGGAAGGTGTCCATGCGACGGGCGATCCGCATCAGTGCGCCAAGCCGATCCGCCACGCGGGCGCGCTCGACCGGTGTCGCCCAGTGGCGGAGGGTGTAATCGATCTCCGTCTTGTGGCGAGTGGCCGTCGTGTGGAGCTCGTCGACGCGCAGCCGCAGCTCCTCGTCAGGATGCGCGGCCAGGATCTGGCTGCGCAGCTCGATGACGTCGAGGTAATAGGAGGTTGCCAGACGATCGATGTCACGCTGGGCATCGTGCTGCCATGGCTCGGGCGGCCCACCGAGGCCGTACCGTCGCCATTCGCGGGGTTCTACTGCAGTGCTCATCGGTCTCGACCGGCCTCTAACTGGGGCGGTGCCTAGATGCCAAGAACCTACTGGCAGGGCCGATGGCGTGCCACCGCCAATCCGGGCTAGTGATCCCCGGACCTATGTACGCGAGATCGGGTATTCAGGGGTGGTCTGGTAACATCGGCCGGCACTGTTGGGGTGTGGCCAAGCGGTAAGGCGCCTGACTCTGGATCAGGAGATCGAAGGTTCGAATCCTTCCGCCCCAGCCACATGCGCCGCACGGCCGGGTCACCACGCCAGCGCCAGCAGGTCGGCGTACACCGCCTCCACGTCCACCGCAGCACCGTGTCGGTTGAACCACCCGCCGACGTTTGCGATGTCGCGGTGGAGCAGGTCTTAGGCATCGGCGTTGGTGGTGAACTCGACCGCCTGTGGCAGGTCGATCACGACCAGCCGTCCCTCCCACCAGAGCAGGTTGTAGGCCGATAGGTCCGCGTGCACGAGCCCCGCCGCGGTGAGGGCCCGGATGCTGGCAAGCAGCTGCTCCCAGGCGGAGTTCAGCTCGGAGCCCGATAGCCTGGCCTGGCCCAGCTTGGGAGCCGCCTGCACCTCGTCGCCGATGAACTCCATCAGCAGCCCTTGGTCGGTCTGCTCGACGGGGTATGGAACGGATGCGCCGGCCTGCCAGGATCGACGCAGCATGGTCCACTCCTGGACCGGCCAGAGGTGCCCAGCCAGCTCGTGGCCATAGCGGCTGCCGCCCATCACCGCGCGCTTGTCACG
Source organism: Chloroflexota bacterium (assembly GCA_013816405.1). Classification (GTDB taxonomy): domain Bacteria; phylum Chloroflexota; class Limnocylindria; order QHBO01; family QHBO01; genus CF-167. The sequence continues at coordinate 7,381 of JACDEL010000060.1, forward strand.
GGTGGGGAGGAACCAGCCGGCCTTGTAGATCGAGTCGCCGCGGTACGAGGTGGAGTTCGAGAAGCCCTCGGCACGCAGCTGGCCCTTGCCGGGGTACCGGGGTCGGTAGCGCTTGTGGGCGAGCAGGCGCGGCCCGCTGGCGTAGCGTCGCTCCACCAGGAAGATCTCGGCCTCCTTGCCGGACTTGAGGGTTCCGCGCGGGAGGTCTTCGTATGGCTCGTCGTCGGGCCACGCGAGGGGCACTCGCGGCGGCCAGGTTGTGGAATGCACGAAAAAGCGCTCCTGAGATCGGGGTCGGGAATAGGTCGAATCCCGACCGACCAGGAGCGCGGAGGACGCCTCCGTCAGAGGCTGAGAGCGCTACCCAGAATGGCCGGGAGGGACTGACATGCGGATCCGCATTGCGTTCCTCCTCGTGGCTGCAGCTCGTGATGAATGTTGCCCGGCAGACTATGCACGGAGACAGGGTCTCCTGCAAGAGGCCGTCCGCATCTCGGGCACGACCTGCTACCGTGAGGCTCCCCCTTCCGAGGCCCTCATGATCCGAACTCCGTTCGCAGGCCGATCGACCGTGCCTGCCGCGCTCCTCATCACGAGCCTGCTGCTCGTTGCGGCGTGCAGTTCGCCCGCGACCAGCCCAAGCCCGAGCGAGGCCGCCAGCGTCGCCCCGTCGGTGTCTCCCAGCGCTCAGCCGACTGCGACGCCCGAGCCGACTGCAACGCCGGAGCCGACCCCGGGGGTCGGCGTGCAGGTGCTGGTGGGCGACCAGCAGTACGTCACCGTGACGCTCGCCGAGCCGTGGGCCGGCACCGACCAGATCAAGCCAGCCGCGGGGAACGTATTCATCACCGTGAACATCCGGATTGACGCGATCACCACCACCTCGTTCACGTCGGATGACTTCACGCTCAAGGACGCGGATGGCAACAGCTACACGCAGATGCTGGGAAGGTCGCCTCGACTCTCATACCTGGACGGGCTCGAGCCGGACCACAACTACGCGGGCTTCGTGACCTTCGAGATCCCGGCGGACATGAACGCGAAGTTGACGCTGGTGTACAGCCCCAACTTCCTGACCACCACCTACGAGATCCCGCTCTCCTAGGTGCTCACGCAGGCCCAATCACCTCGGCATCGTCGGTGATCGGGTCTGCGAGGGAATTCTCGCGGCGCGCCAGGAAGACCAGCGGCAGCGCAACGACGTGGACCACGGCCGAGACCAGGTACGAGGCCGCGTAACCGCTGACATCGGCGACCCGGCCGAGCACGGGCTGCGCGACCACCCCGCCCGCGGATCCCATCAGCGAGTCGAACGACAGCACGGTCGCTCGCTGCTCGGAGGGGATCACGTCGTTCAGGAAGGCCGATCGCATCGGCCTCGTCACCGCGCCGATGCAGGCCCACAGCGCCAGCAGCGCAAGCGCCACCACGAATCCCGGCTTCAGTCCCAGGATCGCCAGGAAGACGACTCCCAGCACCCCGCCGATCAGCAGCGCATCGGTCCGGCGCCCGAAGAGCCGGCGGAGGTACGGCACCAGCAGGCCGCCGCCGATCTGAACCCCGGAAAAGATCGCCGCCGCCAGGCCGGCGATGCTATACGCCTTCGGGTCCCCATACAGCTCCAGCAGGTACGGTTGTGCCGCATAGAAGATGTAGATGCCTGTGCCGGCTGTGAACGGAGCGGCCAGCATCAGCCAGCGGACCGGCGGGTTGCGCAGGCCGCCGTTGATCGACCCCTTGAGCACGTTGCGGACGGCAGTGACCGCGCTCGCGTCGCGGTCGGGTGAGAAGCCGATGTCGTGCATGAAGCGCCAGGCCACCACCATCGTTACCCCCAGCATCGCCGCCCGGATGATGTAGGGCACGCCAAGGTTCGTGACCTGCGCGACAAGCCCGCCGGCGACGGTGCCGAACAGCATTGCCGCTCCGGCCACCGTCTGAGCGCGGCCGAAGACATGTTCCAGGTGGCCCTGGAAGCCGGCGGCATGCAGGGCGTCGACCAGCCAGGCCTCAGTTGCGCCGGAAAAGAAGGTGAAGCCCAGGCCCAGCAGGATCGAGGCGATCGCCCAGCCCCAGAGCGGCGCGTGGATCTGCCACATGACGAGGTAGAGGAGCGTCGAGACCAGGAGCGTGGCGGCCCCCAGCACGTAGGAGAGCTGGCGGCCGCGCGTGTCAGCAATCACGCCGGTGGGGATCTCGAAGACGACCATGCCGAGGGTGAAGAAGGCGTTGGCGGCAAAGGCCTCGGCGTTGTTGAGGCCGGCATCCAGCAGGAAGATCGTGTTGATGCCCCAGATGAACGACGAGGCGAGCGTGCTCAGCAGGGTCAGCGTCAGATAGGTTCGTTCGACGGCTCGCGCCGGGTCGTTGCGTGGCACCGGCGCTGTCATGCCGGGACTCTACCCGCTTGCGCCCTAGGGCCGCCTCCGCCGTATCACCAGCGCCGCCAGCCCGCCGGCTGCCACGGCCAGCACTCCCAGGATCGCCGATTCGCGCATGGCCCAGATCCAGTACTGGTCACCGGGGATGCCGATCGCGACCTGGGTGAAGCCCGGCGGATCCTGCTCGCCATCCGGCAAGGCGACGTCGCCATGCTGGTTGTAGAAGTCATTCATGCTGATCACCTTGCCGGTGGCATCCTCCCGGTAGGCCACGTCGAAGATGCGTGGCCCATCGCCAAACGGCCCGAATCGGCTCTCGTCGAAGGGGATCGGCCTTGCCTCGGAGGTCATCCAGGCGTCCATGCCGATCGTCACCCCCACGAACAAAGCTACCGTGACGCCAGCCGCCAGTAGTAGCGCCGGCAGTTGGCGCGGCACCATGGCCCCGACCGCGATAGCCAGCAGCAGGACGACGATAGCCCGAATCGGCAGCAGCACCCCCCGCGAGGTGTAGTCGGCGAAGCCCGGATTGGCCGCGTAGTCTGCATAGGGGTTCGTTCGTGTCACGAGCTCGCTGCCGATGCCAACCGCGGCGGCGAGGACGATCGCCACAACCACCAGCGGAAGGACGCGCTGGATCAGCCAGCGGGAGCGGGATCGGCTGAGCGTCCATGCGATACCGGCGGTGCGTCCCTCGATCTCCCGAGCCACGACCGGGACCCCCAGAAACAGGCCGAGGGCGAATGGCGTGAGGAACGCGCCGAGCCTAGCGAAGCCTCCCAGCGTCGAGAAGTCATTCAGGCTCGGGGACGCCGCACAGCCGATGTCGGTCCCCTGTTCTTGGTAGCAAGCGTCGAAGGAGGCCCGCGCCTCGCTCGCCCCCCACGCGATCAGCAATGAGGCCACGACCAGCAGGATCGCGGCAGACAGGAACAGCAACAGTTCGAGGCGCTGCATCTTGAACGCCAGCCGCCAGGCGCGAAGGGTCATCCAGGCCTCCGACGGCGGACGAAGGCTGCGGCAGCCAGGGCCAGCAGGACGGTGGTGCCACCCACGACGGCCGACTCGTCCAGGACGATCTGCGAGTAGAGCGACCCCGGCACCACCAGATAGCGGTCGTAGCCGATGAGCCGGTCCATGTGGCCGATGTCCTCGGGCCTGGCCCAGAGGCGGTCGTCCTGGATCACCTCGTACGCCAGGCCACGCCGCTGGAGCTCCCCATAGTCGATTAGTTCGCCGCTGGGCAGCAGGATGCGCTCGCCAAGTTGGCGCCCACCGGCCCGATCCGCGTCGAAGGCCTGGACGATGGCGTGGCCCTCCATCCATCGGTCCATGCCCAGGCTAATGCCGCTGAAGATTAGGACCGATGCAAAGATAGCCACCAGCAGGGCCGGCAGGACCCTGCCCAACCAGGCTCCGACCAGGATACCTAGGCCCAGCGCCGCGAGCCCGCGCACCACGATCAGGCCTCCGCGACGCCCGTACCAGGCGAAGTCGCGATCCAAGTGCTGGGCGGGCATCTGGGGGAAGGCCAGCACCTCACCAACGATGGCCACGACCAGGAGGAGGACCACCAGGACAAGGACCAGGAAGGCCGCGCGGCGAGCCAGCCACCAGGTGCGCGATCGGCTCAAGGTCCAGGCCAGGCCCGCAGTTCGATGCTCGATCTCGCGCGACACGAGCGGGACGCCCAGCACCAGCCCCATGACGAACGGAGAGAGCCAGCTGAGGTAGGAGAGCAATTCAGCCTTGCTGCTCAGCTCATAAAAGCGTTGCCCGAGCTGCGAGCAGCCCGGGGCGTACGCGGCGGGGTCGACGCACCCGGGATCGGTCGCGGACAGCGCCCGCAGCTGCCATGTGAACCAGAGCATGGCCGCGGACAGGATCGCCACCCCGGCCGCCGCCGCCAGGACCTCCCAGCGGTGAAGCTTGAACGAGAGGATCAGCCACGAGCCGATCCTGCTCACGCAGCCGCCTCGCCCGGAACAACCCGGCCCGACGCCAGGTAGCCGAGCACGACCTCCTCGAGCGAGGCGGGGCGAAGGTCCGGCCCCACGGACGACGCTGGCTGGCGGACCAGGGTCAGGCGCTCACCGGACGGACCTCCGAACGACCCAATCGCCGCGCCGGCCGGCGTGGCTGCTCCTTCGGTCGCCAGCCAGTGGGTCGCCAGCGCGTCCGACACCGTGTCATGCAGCAGGATCTTTCCCACGCCAAGCACGACCAGCCGGTCGCAGGCCTGCTCCACGTCGGTGACGATGTGACTCGAGAGGAGCGCTGTGGCGCCTTCACTTCGAACGGCATCGGTCAGGACGTGGAGGAACTCGCGGCGCGCCAGGGGGTCGAGGCTGGCCAACGGCTCATCCAGGAGCAGGATACTGGCCCGCGTGCCGAGGGCCAGGGCCAGCGCCACCTGGGCCTGCTGGCCGCCTGAAAGCGACTTCGCGCCTTGACCCGCGGGAATGCCGAGTTGATCGAGCCGGCGCAGGGCGTAGGCCCGGTCGAATTCGGGGCGCAGCAGGACCGCCAGGTCGAGATGGTCCTCGATGCTCAGGCCGTCGTACAGCGAGGGCGACTGTGGGACATAGCCGACCAGCCCGAGCACGCTTGAGCGATCCTTCTGTGGATCGATCCCCGCCACGGTCACGTTGCCGCGAGTCGGGCGCTCGAAGCCGACCCAGGTCTTGATCAGGGTCGATTTCCCTGCGGCGTTCGGCCCCACCAGGGCGGTGATTCCACCCTGTGGGATGGCGAGGTCGATCCCGGTCAGCGCCCACGTGCGTCGCCCGTAGCGCTTGGCCAGGTCATGCGCCTCGAGAATCGGCTCGGTGCTCATGCTTCGTCATCCGGCGCGTGGTCAGGCGTGCGATTCGAACGTGCGGCAACCACGATCAGCACTCCGAGGCCGATGGCCACAACCGGCCCGACCCACTCCAGCGGGAGGTCACCAACGCCACCGGAGAGAAGCACGAGGCCCAGGCCGAGCACCGCGAGCCCGGCAACCAGTGAGAGCAGGTCGGCCCGATGGCGCGTCACCAGTTAACCCTCGAGTTGGTCACGAATACCTGCCCGATGCCCACTTCCAGATCGAGGACGTAGGTCGTCCGGTTCAGGTGATGGCGGATGTAGCGGTTGTCCAGGCTGGTGCCGTTGTCCCCTGAGCCGAGCACATAGGAGTCGCCCGCTCCGACGCGGGAGCGCAGCTCGATCGATGCGCCCTCGGGCAAGATGACGACCAGCTGGCCGACCGCGACGCTCGCGGCAATGTGAATGGTCCGCGGACTTGTCTGCAGCTCAGTGAGGTCAAGGATCGCCCTGCCGGCCAGCGAGCGGTACTCGTCCTGGACCTCGGCTGCGGTGACCGGGACGTACCGGTGGTCACCGATCCCACCCTCCAGCGGCGCAGTGATGAAGCTGGTGGTCACGGCCAGCGGCATGAGCAGCACCGCGAGCAGGATCAGGATCCTGGCGCGTCCCCACCAGGCGCCCACGATCAGGCCGATTCCGATGACGGTGAGGGCCGCTCCGAGGAACTGCCCGGGCCGCACATCGAGCTCGGCGACCTGGCTGACGACTGCCAGCAGGCCGATGCTCAACAGGACCGCCGCGCAGACGTACAGGGCCAGTGGCGAACGAGGGCGAGGGGGAACCGGCGCAACCTCCACACGCGTTTGCGGGACCTGGATGGCAGTCGCAGGCGCCGCCGACACGGTCGCCGCGGACACGGCCGCCGCTGCGTCCCGACGGCGCAGGAGCACGATCCCGGTGACGATGATCGCCAGCGCCCACAGGGCTCCCGGGTTCATCCCTGGCAGTGGACCGATGAAGATGCTCCCCGAGCCGTCGAGTGGTCCACCGACTGGCATGTTCGAGATCAGGACGATGACGAGGAGGGCGAGCCCGATCCAGGCGAGACGCCGCGGCGTGAGTCCGAGCCGGCTGAAGAACCCCTCGATGTTGGAGGCTTCCTGGCCTTCCGCCGGGATGAGCAGCCAGGCCACGACGTAGAGGACGAGGCCCGCACCGCCGAAGATCATGAGGCCCACGAAGCCGATGCGAATCAGCAGCGGGTCGATGTTGAAATAGTCGCCCAGCCCGCCCGCCACGCCGCCAAGGACGCGATCGCTGGTCCTCCGCCGCAGGGATCGTGGAGGGGCGCCAGTCCGTTCCGAACGTTCGCTTGTCATCGCCGTGATCCTGGCCGGTGCCGGCGCGCACGCCTATCGGGGAGGACCCTGAATCAACCCTGACCCGAAGCGCGATCGGCTCAGGGTGATCCCCGATCGTGGCGCGGCCAGGCGTGTGCGAACATGCCGAGATGGCGCAGGTTGGGGTGGGGCGAACGACGGCGGAGCGGGCCGGTGTCCCACGCCCCCGGCTCGAGCGCAGCCGGAGCGATCGAGTCATCGGTGGCGTGGCCGCAGGGATTGGGCATCACCTGGGGATCGAGCCGATCTTCGTGCGCTTCGCCTTCGTTGCACTCAGCCTGGCGCTGGGCTTCGGGGTGGTCGTTTATCTGCTGGCCTGGCTGCTGGCCCCCGAAGAGGCGGCCGATGCGGCGGCCACGCCCCCGCGGCGCCTCCTGGTTCGACCCACCCTCGGCCAGGCCCTCGGCGGGGTGCTGATCCTCGCGGGCGTCCTGCTCCTCCTCGCGGTCTCTGGATTCTGGTTCGGTGAGACGCTGGCCTGGCCGGTCGCGCTGGCCGCCATCGGCTTCGCCATCCTGTGGGCTCGCTCGGGGGAGGAGCGACGGGGGCGCTGGCCGCTCGACGCGGTGCTCAGCGGCCGCGTTTCGCTTCTGCGACTGGCGATCGGCGTCTTCCTGATCGTGGGCGCAATGGCGATCATCCTTGGCTACAACACGTCGCTGGCGCTGGCCGGGCCGATGGTGCTCGCCGCCCTGGTCGCGATCGGCGGGCTGAGCCTCATCCTCGGGCCGTGGGCGTGGAACATCGGACGCGAGCTGATCGAGGAGCGAAGTCAACGCGTGCGGACCGAGGCGCGCGCCGAGATGGCGGCGCACCTCCATGACTCGGTGCTGCAGACCCTGGCCCTCATCCAGCGCTCGCCGGCGCAGCGCGAGATGGTGACCCTGGCGCGCACCCAGGAGCGCGAGCTGCGGGCCTGGCTGTACGGGCGTGGGGGGGGGG
>JACDEL010000095.1 GCA_013816405.1 Chloroflexota bacterium
CTGGCCGACCCGCACGAGGGAGGGGTTACGTATGGCGTTCGCCTTGACGATGGCGGGGATCGTCGACCCGTACTGGCGGGCGATGCCCGTCAGCGTCTCGCCACGGGCCACGACGTGGACAATTGTCTTCGGCTTGGGAGTGGGCGCGAGCGCCGCGCCGCCGGTTCCCCAGGCGAGTCGCAGGCGCTGGCCCGGGTAGATCCGGTTCGGATCGGCGATGCCGTTGAGTGCGCGCAGCTGCGCAACACTGACGCCGTGCTTCAGCGCGATCTCGCTGAGCGTGTCGCCCGGCGTGACGACCACAACTCGGTCCGTGGCGGCGACCGGGATGGTGACCGCCGCAGCGGCGATCATGGCCACCAGGGAGGCGATGCGAATCAAGGGCAGGGGGGTCCGACGTGGCATGCGATTGCGACTCCTGGACGAAAGCGGGCAACCGCATCGTCGCAGGCATCGTTACCCGGTCAAGGTACGAGAGGGTGCGGATTGGGGTACTTCGGTACCGTGCGCACGGGTCCCGAGGTCCGGCCGGGGAGGGCGAAGGGTCGCGGTGCTATACTCGCGGCCGGTCATCACGTGGTCACCCACGCACGAAGGCCGAAGATCCCATCACACACGCCCGCTGATCCCGCGGTCAACGGTGCCCGTCGAAGTCGACGGGTCGACCCTTGGGAGTTGAAGGCGAGCGGAGGAAAGAACCGGAGGAATACCCTTGGCTGCCGTCAGCATGAAGCAGCTGCTGGAGGCTGGCGTCCACTTCGGACACCAGACTCGGCGCTGGAACCCCAAGATGCGCGACTTCATCTTCGGAGAGCGCAACGGGATCCACATCATCGACCTCGCCCAGACGGTCACGCGCCTCGATGCCGCCCTTGAGTTCATCCGGGAGACGATTCGCCGAGGCGATTCAATCCTCTTCGTCGGCACGAAGAAGCAGGCCCAGGAGTCGGTCTCCCAGGAGGCCGAACGCAGCGGTCAGCACTACGTCAACAATCGGTGGCTGGGCGGGATGCTCACCAACTTCACGACCATCAAGCGCCGCATCCAGCGCCTCGAGGCGCTCGAGGCACGGCGTGATGCCGGCGAGTTCGAACGCCTCACCAAGAAGGAGGCCGGCAAGCTCACCGAGGAGATCGCCAAGCTGAACACGGCGCTGGGCGGGATCCGTCGCATGCGGCGCGTTCCGGGCGCCCTCTTCATCGTCGATCCCCACCGCGAGTCGATCGCGGTCCTCGAGGCAAGGCGCCTCGAGATCCCGATCGTGGCCATCACCGACACTAACTGCGACCCCGACCAGATCGACTGGGTGATCCCGGCCAATGACGATGCCATTCGATCGGTGCGTCTGATCTGCGCCAAGGTGGCCGATGCCGCCCTCGAGGCACAGGCCGAGCGACAGGCCCGCCTGGACGAGGAGTTCGAGCAGGCCGAGGCGCTGCCGCCGGTAGACGACGCCGCCCTCGTGGCCGATGCCGACTACAGCGCCGCGCTGGCCAGCGGTGAGGCGCTCGTGTTCGAGCCCGAGCCGGAGGAGGACGAGGAGGAGGAGCGCCGAGCGCGCGCCCGCCGGGCCGCCGAGGCCTCCGAGGAAGAGACCGACGAAGATCCGACGCTTGCCTGAGGCGGCATCGGTCCCGACAGGAAGGAACGAACGACACGCGATGATCAGACCCGAGGACGTGAAGCGCCTCCGTGAGCAGACGGGGGCAGGCATCATGGATTGCAAGCGCGCGCTCGAGGAGAGCAGTGGTGACGTCGAGCAGGCTGTTGCCTGGCTCCGGGAGAAGGGCCTCTCCACCGCCGCCAAGAAGGCCGGCCGCGAGGCGCGGGAGGGCGTCATCTCCAGCTACATCCACCACGGTGCGCGGCTGGGAGTGCTGCTGGAGCTCAACTGCGAGACGGATTTCGTGGCACGCACCGACGATTTCCAGCAGCTTGCTCGCGAGCTGGCGATGCAGGTCGCCGGCCTGGCGCCCACGTGGGTGAGCCGCGAGGACGTGCCGGGCGAGGTACTCGCCGAGCAGCGGCAGCAGTTTGCCGCCGAAGCGGAGCGCGATGGGCGCCCAGCAGATCGCGTGGCCGAGATCGTGGAAGGCAAGCTCAACAAGTGGCTGGAATCGGTCTGTCTGCTGGAGATGCCGTTCCGCGACACGGAAAAGCGCGTCAGCGACCTGATCAGCGAGAAGATTGCCCTGCTGGGCGAGAATATCCGGGTCGCGCGCTTTGCGCGGATGGCGGTCGGCGAGACCGCGGAACGCGACGGGCAGGAGGCCGCCTAGATTGACCGATCCCGCTCGCGACATCGCGAGGCTGCCAAACCGGGTGCTCCTGAAGCTCTCGGGGGAGGCGCTGATGGGCGATCGCCAGTACGGGATCGATCCCGACGTGGTGCGTGGCATTGCCGCCCAGGTGGCCGAGGCGCGTCGCGACGGGATCGAGGTTGCGGTGGTGGTCGGCGGCGGGAACATCTTCCGTGGAGTCGCGGCGGCTGCCTCCGGGATGGACCGGGCGACGGCCGACTACATGGGCATGCTCGCCACGGCCATGAATGGGTTGGCGCTGCAGGACGCGCTCGAGCAGGCGGCCTGTCCGACGCGGGTGATGAGCGCGATCGCGATGAACGAGATCGCCGAGCCCTACATCCGGCGTCGCGCGGTGCGACACCTCGAGAAGGGCCGCGTGGTCGTGCTGGTGGCTGGGACCGGCAACCCGTACTTCACGACCGATACCGCTGCCACGCTGCGAGCCGTGGAGCTGGCGGCGGAGGTGATCCTGAAGGCGACCCGTGTCGACGGGGTGTACGACGCCGATCCCGAGAAGCACCCCGATGCGACGCGTTTCGCCCAGATCGGCTATACCGAACTCCTGGCCAGCCGCCTGCAAGCGCTCGATGCCACGGCCGTGAGCCTGGCGATGGACAATGAGATGCCGATCGTCGTCTTCGACATGACGCAGCCGGGGAACATCCTGCGTGCCGTGCGTGGCGAGACGATTGGAACCCGCATCGGGGGCGAGGAGCGATCGTGACCCACCCAGAGATCCAGGCGGCAGAGCCAAAGATGCAGCGCTCAGTGGAGGCGATGGAACGCGACTTTGCAGGGATCCGCACGGGACGCGCGTCCACCGCACTCGTCGAGCGGATCCAGGTCGAGTACTACGGCACGCCGACTCCGCTGAACCAGATCGCCGGGATCAGCACGCCGGATCCGCACCTGATCGTGATCCAGCCGTGGGACCGATCGGTCCTGTCGGCGATAGAGCGCGCCCTCATCAAGGGCGACATCGGCCTCACGCCGAACGTCGACGGGACGGTGGTCCGACTCAGCGTGCCACCGTTGACCGAGGATCGGCGCCGAGAGATGGTGAAGCAGGTCCGCAAGCGCGCCGAGGAGGCGCGGGTGGAGCTGCGCGTCCACCGCCGCGAGGTTGCGGACCACCTCAAGAAGGGGCACCGCGACGGCAGCCTGTCGGAGGATGAGGAACGCCGGGAGCTCGAGGCGCTGCAGCGCATGACCGACCGCTTCGTCGAGCTCGTTGATGCGCGCGGCGAGCGCAAAGAAGCGGAAGTCATGGAGGTCTGAGGCGCTGCCGCTCCGTGAGCATCCGCGACACGTCGCGATCATCATGGACGGCAACCGCCGCTGGGCCGCAGCGCGCGGCCTGCCGGCCATCGCCGGCCATGTCCAGGGGGTCGAGGCGATCCGCCCCATCGTGCGGATCGCGCCCGACAAGGGGATCGAGGTCCTCTCGCTCTACGTCTTCAGCCGCGAGAACTGGCGGCGCCCCGACGACGAGGTGACAGGGCTGCTGGGCCTGATCGACGGCGCGGTCCGTCAGCACACCGACGAGCTGGTGGCACAGGGCGTTCGCGTTCGCGTCATCGGTCGCCTGCACGAGGCCCCAGCCGACATCGTGCGCTCGATCCGTGAGGCGGAGGAGCGCACCAGGGGTGGGAAGAAGATGGCGCTCAACATCGCGTTCAACTACGCCGGACGCGCGGAGATCATCGACGCGGCGCGGGCCCTGGTGGCGGCCGGAGTTCCCGCCCAGGAGATTGATGAGGATCGCTTCGGCGAACAGCTGTACACCGCCGGTCAGCCCGATCCGGACCTGATCGTCCGCACCGGCGGGGAGCAGCGGACGAGCAACTTCCTGCTCTGGCAGGGCGCTTACGCGGAGCTCGTCTTCTCCGACACCCTGTGGCCGGATTTCGCCGAGGCCGATCTCGATGGCGCGATCGAGGAGTTCGCCCGACGTCAGCGCCGCTACGGCGCATGATGAGCCGATGCTCGCCACCCGCCTGATCAGCGCCGGCATCCTGGCGCCGATCGTCGTCGCCGTCGCGCTGCTTGGCGAGCCGTGGGTTTCGTCCCTCGTCGGCCTGCTCGTCTTCCTGGCCATGGTCGAGCTGATCGCTCTGCTGGACGCCGGTGGCTTCGCCCCGCCCCAGGTCGTCGCGCTGGCCGCCGGCCTGGTCGTGG
>JACDEL010000012.1 GCA_013816405.1 Chloroflexota bacterium
CCTCCGCCCCGTGCGCCCCGACCTCCGGCTCGTGGATGCGAATCACCTCGGCCACCTGGTCACCAACTCGATGGACAGGATTGAGGGCGTTCATCGCTCCCTGGAAGACGATCGCCACCCGCTTTCCGCGCACGGCGCGCAGATCCCGCTCGCCGAGCGCCATCAGGTCCTCGCCATCGAGCAGAACCTGCCCCGCCGTCACTCGGCCACCGGGGGGCAGGAGCCGGAGGAGCCCAAGCACGGAGGTTGTCTTGCCGCACGCGGACTCCCCTACCAGTCCCAGCGTTTCGCCCCGCTGAACCTCGAACGAGGCGTCGTGCACCGCCCGCAGCGGGCCGGCTGGCGAATCGAATTCGACCGTCAATCCCCGCACGCGCAGCAGCGGGGTGTCGTGGCGCGCCGGCTCGACGCCCAGCCAGGCCATCCCCTCTGGCTCGGTGACGTGAGTCGAGCGATCCCGCTCGAGATGGTGCCGCTTGAGGCGCGGGTTGAGGACATCCTCGAGCGCGGTGCCGAGCAGGATGGCGCCCAGCACAACCCAGACGATGGCAAAGCCCGGAGGCAGGAGGGCCCACCAGGCCCCCGCCGAGACGGCTCCGCGGTCGAACGCGTAGTTCAGCATCTGGCCCCACGAGATGACGGTCGGATCGCCCAGGCCGATGAATGCCAGGCTCGACTCGGCCAGGATGGCGAGACTGACCGCGAGCACCATGCTGGCCAGGAGCAGGGGCAGGATCTGCGGCAGCACGTGGCGCCAGACGATGTGCAGGTCGCCCGCCCCGATGGCACGCGCGCGGAGCACGAACATCCGTTCCCGGACCGAGAGGGTCTGGGAGCGAATCAGGCGCGCGGCGCCCGTCCAGCCCAGCCCGCCGATGACGAGGATAATGTTCAGCAGGCTGGGGCCCAGGATCGCCACGATCACGATCTGGAGTGCCAGGTCGGGGATGACCAGCACGAAATCGGTGAATCGCATGAGCAGGGTCGACAGCCGGCCACCCTGGTAGCCGGCGACCAGGCCAATGGTGCCGCCGATCACGATCGTCATCAGCGACGCCGCGAAGCCGACTATCAACGACACCCTGGCCCCGTAGATCAACGCCGACAGCACATCGTTTCCGCCGTCATCGGTTCCCAGCAGGTGGGCGGCGGATGGCGACTGATAGATGTCCTCGATCCTGATGTGGGGGTGGGCGTAGGGGTCGTAGGGCGACAGCAGCGGGGCGAACACGGCGAGCACCACGGCCAGCACCAGCATCCCGAGCCCGATCGCGCCCATCGGACTGCGCGTGAGTCGCGTCAGGAAGCCGCGCTGCACGAGGCCGGTAATGGCGGGGGCGGCGGCCTGCACAACTGCCGTCATCTGCTAGGCCTCCCGCACGCGCGGGTCGAGCCAGCCATACAGCAGCTCGGCCGCCAGGTTGGCCAGGACGACGCTAACCGCCAACAGCAGGAACGCGCCCTGCAGCACAGGGTAGTCGCGCTGGCGGACGGCATTGACCGTCAGCGCGCCCAGCCCCGGCCACGAGAAGACGGACTCGATCTGGATCGCTCCGGACACGATGAAGCCCAGGTTGATGGCGATCAAGGTCACCATCGGCAGCATCGCATTGCGGAGTGCATGGTCGCGAATGACCCGGAAGGTCGAGAGCCCCTTGGCCCTGGCGGTGAGGATGTAGTCCTCGCTGAAGATCTGGATGACGCTGCTCCGCATGATGAGCAGATACTCGCCCAGCAGGACCAGGGCGAACGTCAGGGTCGGCATCAACAGGTGACGCCCAAGGTCGGCGGCCGCCTCCCAGATCGAGGCGTACTCCGCGCCGATCGTTTGCTTGCCAGCAGTCGGGAGGTCGAACCATGCCGCACCGAGGAAGAGCAGGATGATGCCCATGAAGAATGTGGGCGTCGCCCACAGGATCAGCCCGATGGTCAACGCGCTGGCGTCAATGGTCGTGCCGCGCCGCCACGCGGCGATCAGGCCCGCGATCGTGCCGAGGACGATCGCGAGGATGTTGGCTGGCAGGATCAGCCACAGCGTGTTGACCAGCCCGACCCCGAGCATGTCGACCACCGGGCGATCCCGGAACTGATAGCTTACGCCGAGGTCCCCAGCGGCCAGACGCCCGAGGTAAGCGACGAACTGGGAGTCGAATGGGTTGCCACCATCCATGTCAACGAAGAGGGGCCTGTCGAGGCCAAAGCGCGCCGTGAGAGCAGCCACCGTCTCAGGCGAGACGCGCGGATCGTGAGCAATAGACTTGGCAGGGTCTCCGGGCAGGATCCTGAACAGCACGAAATTGAACGTGATCACCAAGGCCAAGGTGAGCAACGCCCACCCGACCTTGGCGACCAGATACGCTCCGCGACCCCTCATTCGTCAGGCGGCGGGGGCGAGCGGCGGGGCTCGTCGCCCCGTCGCCGCGTCCCCTGACGGGTTTCGCCTACTGGACCGGCCGGATGACCGTCAGCGAGGCGGGATCGGTGAGCCCAAGGGTCACAGGCCCGGTCAACCATCCGCTGTACCTGTCGGTGCGGAATGCCTCCACATCCTGCGGATAGTACGAAACCATGTAGACCACGTCGTCGATCAGGATCTGCTGCATCTGGTGCACCTGATCCACCCTGGTGGCGTGGTCGAGCTCAATCCCCTGTGCGGCATAGAGGGCGTCGTATTCGGGATTGCAGTAGCCGGTTTCGCTGAACCCCGAGACCACTTCGGCGCAGGTCGCCACGCCGAGCAGGAATTGCGGATCGGGGTCCGAATCCCAGCCCCAGAGCATGATGTCGTAATCGAAGGCCGGGCAACACGCGGCGGTCAGCGCGCCGGTCGGATCCAGCCCCTGGATCGTGAGGTCGACGCCGATCTCGTTCCACATTCCCTTCAGCAGGTCGGCCTCGCGCGGCGCTGAGTCAATGTCATCGGCATAGAAGAAGCGGAAGGTGAGGTCGCCCGTGGGGCCGCAGGCGGTCATCGATGCCGGGCATTCGCGGATCCCGTCGCCATCAGTGTCCTTGTAGCCTGCGTCGTCAAGCAGCTTGTTGGCCGCATCCACGTCGAACGCGTAGTCAGAGACCTCGTTCGCGTAGTAATCCCCAAGGCCGAGCGGGGTGAGCGTCAATCCAGGTGTGGCGGTGCCCAGCTTGGCCACATCCACGATCTCCTGCTTGTCCATGGCCGTCGCCAGCGCGCGGCGAACCTCGAGGTCGAGGAGGGCCGGGTGTCCGGTGCACTTCCCGTCATCCGGCGGGCAGTTCTCCGGAGTCACCTGGTTGATGAACACGTCGCGCAGGCTGCCGGGGAACTCGTCGGCGATGTACACCTCGACGTTCTCGGTGTTCTTGAGCGTGGTGACCGCCGTGGCCGGGAACTCGGTGATCATGTCCACGTCGCCGTTCGTCAATGCGGCGACGCGGGCATCGGAGTTGTCAATCGTCTGGAAGATCACCCCATCGATGTTCGCCGGGGTCCCCCAGTAGTCGCTGTTGGTTGCCAGGGTGACATGCTCGTTCGGCACGTTCTCGACCAGCTTGAACGGGCCGGAGCCGATCATCTCCTTATTCTCGAAGGCGATCGGGTCGGTGACCCCCTCCCATATGGCCTTCGGCAGGATGTACATGAATGCCATCCGCGATTCGAAGTTCCCCACTGCATCTGAGAGATGGATGAGGACCGTCGTCGGATCCGGCGCCTCCACCGACTCGCACACGTCGCAGTAGCTGGGCAGGTAGGGGAAGTCCGCAGTGTCGCGGTACAGCTCCAGCGTGAACTTCACGTCCTCGCTGGTCAGAGGCGTCCCATCGTGGAACGTGGCGTTGTCGACGAGCTTCAGGGTCCATGTCAACCCGTCCTCGCTCGGCGTCCAGTCGGTTGCCAGCTCAGGCACAAAGTTGCCCTCGCCGTCGAGACCGATCGGCGTGTCATACACGAGCTCATACAGGATGTACGACTCCTCGAGCAGGCCGTTGCCAGGATTCAATGAGTCGGGGGCTCCGGCCCACCCGATGTGGACCGTGCCGCCCGTGGCCGTCGAGGCGCTGCCTGATGGCCCTCCGCTCGCGCTCGTGTCAGGCGAGCCGGAATTGCCGGGGGTGCAGGCGGCCATCACCAGGCCGAGCACCACGAACAGGGACATCATGGAGGTGAAGCGGGCAGCGGTCGAAGCGGGCATCCGACTCTCCTTCGCGGGGCGTGGGCGATGGGCTGGCGGGAGGATGGCACAGGCCGCGCCCGGCGGTCAACGATTCAGACGCGCCGCCGACTATGCTCGTGCGTATGGTCACGCCGTCCGCGCGGGCGCTCGTCAACGCCCAGGTCGCGATCGAATCCTTCGACCTCTCGCCCGATGGGGCCTGGGTCGTCTACGCCGCCCGCACGGTCAGCCGCGGGGCGTACCGATCCCACCTGTGGGCGGTGCGGTGGGAAGGGGGCAGGCCTCGGCGCGTCACCTCGGGGTCCGTCCGCGACTCGGTTCCGTCCATCAGCTCGAATGGCGTAGTCGCCTTCGTGCGCAGCCCCGCCGATGACGGCCGAGCCCGCGCAACCTCCAGCGCGCCGGACCGCGAGCCACAGATCTGGGTCGTCCCGCTGACGGGTGGGGAGCCCCGGCAGGTCACCCACCTGCCGCTTGGAGCTGGCTCGCCCCGATGGAGCCCCGGCGGGACGCGCCTCGCCCTCCTGGCGCATGCAGGGCCGCATCGCTTCGCGGTGGGCGCCGAACGGGCGGGACGCAGCCTCACCGCGCGACGCATCACGCGGACGGACTTCCGGGAAGACGGATCCGGCCTCCTCTCGCGCCGCACGCACCTCTGGGTGGTCGGGTCGCGCCACGGCGCGCGGCCAGTCCAGGTGACCCACGGCGACTTTGAGGTGGAGCAGCCCGCCTGGGCACCGAACGGCGACTGGCTCGCCTTCAGCGCCGACATGGGACCCGATGCCAACATCGAGCCACGGACGACCCTGCATCGCGTTGCCGCCAGCGGCAGCGAGGTCGGCCCCCTCGCCAGCCTGCGGGGCGACGCCCATCATCCCGCCGTTTCACCCGATGGCCGGTGGGTCGCCTTCCTGGGGACCGATATCCCCGACCCGCCGCAGCACACTCCCAAGCGGCTCTGGCTCGTGCCGGCCGAGGGCGGCACGCCCCGCTGCCTGACCCGGTCCCTCGACCGCTCGATCAGCTGCGACGCGTGGGCCGACCTCGTCCAGGCCGAAGACGGACAGGGGCCGGTATGGCTCTCCGAGACCGAGATCGGGGTTATCGTCGCCACCGAGGCACGCAACATCCCGTACCGCGTCTCGCTGACAGGGGAGGTGCGGCAGCTCCTGGCTCCGGGACGCGTCATCGGCGCGGGCTTGAGGGCCGCTGCCGGCCACGTCGCGCTCAGCGCGGGCGTGGACCGTCATGGCGCAGAGCTCTACGCGCTCGAGGGAGCCGGCAAGCGGGTGACCGCCCGCAGGCGCGCCCTGACAACCGACGGCAGCGGGTGGCAGCGACGCTTCCCGCTTCCCCGCTGGGACGAGCTGTCGGTCGCGACCGCGCGCGGGCCGATGCAGGTCTGGGTCGCCTCCCCGGCGGGCGCCTCGACCAAGCCGATGCCCACCATACTCGAGCTCCACGGCGGTCCCGATGGCGCGCGGGGCCCCGGCGGGACGATGGACGCCACCTACCTCGCCGGTCACGGGTATCGGGTCGTCATGCCCAACCACCGCGGATCGGCCACCTTCGGCAGCCCGTGGGCGGATGCCCTGCGCGGCCATTGGGGCCAGATCGACACGGACGACGTCCACGCGGCCCTGGACGACGTGATCGCACGCGGGTTGACCGATCCCGACCGGATCGGGGTGATGGGCCTCTCGTATGGCGGCTTCCTGACGCAGTGGCTCATCGGCGTCAGCGACCGCTTCCGCGCGGGAGTGGCCGAGAACGGGGTAAGCAACCAGGTGAGCGCCTGGGCCAACTCCTACTTCGGGGTGCACTACTCGCGGCGTTGGAAGCTCGGCGACCCGCTCTCGCGCGCCGGGATGCTGCGAATGTGGCGCTCGTCACCGCTCGCTAACGTCGCGCGGATCCGCACCCCACTCCTGATCCTCCAGGCAGAAGATGACCTCATCTGCCCGCTTTCCGACAACGAGCAGCTCTTCGTCGCGCTGCGGGCACTGGGGCGCGAGGCGGAGCTGATCCTTTACCCCGAGGAGCACCACGAGATGAAGAGCGACGGGCGCCCGGATCGGCGCATCGACCGCATGGAGCGGATCCTGGCCTGGTTCGACCGATGGGTCCGCGAGCTGCCCGGCTAGCCGCTCCCCTTGCGGCTCAGCCGATCGGCCAGCCCGCCGGCAACCAGCGCCAGCCCCAGCACGATGATGACCACCGAGCCGACCAGCCGGAACGCCTCTCCGCCGAACGCGGTCGCGAAGGCCAGGTAGGCGATCGCCGCCCCCACCGCCATCCCTGAGCCAATCCACTTGAAGGCCGGCAGGTCGGCGATCCAGCCGGCCGCATAGAGGCCGATCCCGATGGAGAACGGGATCACGGTCCAGAGGTAGAACCAGGCCGGCCATCGGTCGTTGACGCTGGTGTACAGGAGCGTGCCACCGACACCCGCCAGGAAGGCGCCGGGGATCACCATTCCCGCCCGCAGCCGTCGATTCGGACCCGGAAGTCCCGCGGGCACCAGGAAGAAAGCGGACAGGATGACGATCATGGCGGGCCACCAGGCCAGCAGCTCCTCGCTGATGCCGAGCCCGGAGAACCACCTGCCGAGCGGCTCGCTGGCCAGCACCAGCAGACCGATGACCAGCAGCATCAGGCCCAGCAGCAGCTCGACCGCTCGGCTCATCCGGCCTACATCTCCCCTTCGAAGGGGGGCTGGGGCATTCGCAACTGGCGATCCTGGCGGTAGCCGAGCAGGTAGTCGGCCTGCATCAGGGTGTGGATCTGGCTGGTTCCCTCGTAGATCACCGAGCCCTTGCTGTTGCGCAGGTAGCGTTCGACCGGGTACTCGTCGCTGTAGCCGTACGCGCCGTGGATCTGGATCGCGTCGAGGGCACTCTGGACCGCGTGGTCGGTGGTGAACCACTTGGCGAGGCCGGTCTCGCGGGTGTTGCGCTCTCCTCGATTCTTCTTCCACCCGGCCTTGAAGACGAGCAGCCTGCCAGCCTCGATGCCCGCATACATCTTCGAGATCATCTGCTTGACCAGCTGGTGCCGCCCGATCTCCTCGCCGAAGGCCTTCCGCTCGTGCGCGTACTTGACCGATGCGTCCAGGCAGGCCTGCGCCAGCCCCACCGACCCGGCCGCCACGGTGTATCGGCCCTGGTCGATCGCGCTCATGGCGATGCTGAAGCCCTCGCCCTCCTCGCCGATGCGATTCTCGATCGGGACCTCGCAGTCGGAAAAGGTGAGGATGCCGGTGTTCCCGGCGCGCACGCCGAGCTTGCCGTGCAGCGAATCGGTGCTGAAACCGGCAAAGCCGCGCTCGACGACGAAGGCGGTGATGCCCTTGTGGCCGGCGCTCTTGTCAACGGTGGCGAATACCAGGAAGTTGTCGGCGGTATCGGCCAGGCTGATCCAGATCTTGCTGCCGTTGAGGAGGTAACGGTCGCCGTCGCGGCGCGCGGTGGTGGACAGGTTGGCCGCATCGCTCCCCACCCCGGGCTCGGTCAGCCCAAAGGTGGCCAGCTTCTCGCCGCGGGCCTGCGGCACGAGGTAGCGCCGCTTCTGGTCCTCGTTGGCCCATTGCAGCAGGGTCAGCGAGTTGAGGCCGGTATGGACCGAGAGGACCACCCGGAATGCGGTGTCCGCCCGCTCCATCTCCTCGCACAGCAGCGCGAAGGCGATGTAGTCCATGCCGGTGCCGCCGTAGCGCTCGGGGATCGGCAGCCCCAGCAGGCCGGCGGCACCCATCTTCTCGTACAGCGAGCGGTCATACGTCGAGGTGGAGTCGAGCTCGTGGATGCGCGGCAGGATCTCTCGCTCGGCGAAGACGCGGGCGGTGCGCTGCACCTCGCGCTGCGAATCGGTCAGGGAAAAGTCGATCATGAGGCTCGGATTCTAGCCGTCTGACGCGTCCCCTCTGGTCACCTGGCGCGAATCCTGACTCACCCAGTAGGACTTCGATTGACGGGCAAACAGCGCTCGGCTAGCCTTGATTTCCCTTGGATATCGGCTTTCTGACGACCGGGCTGCTCACCGGCCTCCGCGAGGGGGTCGAGGCAGCGCTCATCGTGAGCATCATCTTGGCCTACTTGGCCCGCACCGGAAACTCCCGTCGCTTCGGGCGCATCTGGGTCGGCGCCGGCGCCGCGATCGTGCTCAGCGCAGCGGTGGGCGGCGTGCTGTGGATCAGCATCGGCGGCCTCACCTCGCCCGCGGCGCAGTACTTCGAGGGGAGCGCCATGCTCCTCGCCGCCATCGTGGTGACGTGGATGCTCTTCTGGATGCGACGCACCGCCGCCAACATCAAGGGCGAGCTCCAGGCGGGCGTCGATCGCGCGCTCACCGACGGCAGCGTCTGGGCCCTCTCGCTCCTCGCTTTCACTGCGGTCATTCGCGAAGGGATCGAGACGTCGCTCTTCCTGCTCGGGCAGGCCACCGCGGCCACGACCGAGCAGTCGGGGGCGGCGAGCACGCTGGTCGGGGCATTTATCGGCATCCTCATCGCGATCCTGCTCGGCTACGGCTTCTACCGCGGCGCGCGCGTGATCAACCTCGCACGCTTCTTCCGATGGACCGGGGTCGCGCTCGTCTTCATCGCCGGCGGACTGGTCAGCCACGCGGCTCACGAGTTCATCGAGGCGGGACTGATCGGGTTCGGCACCTCAACAGCCTTCGACATCAGCGCCGTGCTGCCGGATGCACCGGAGGGCGGCAACCTGCTTGGACAGTTGCTGCGCGCGGTGTTCGGGTACAGCAGCACCCCCGAGTGGACGACCCTCGTCACCTGGGTCGTGTACGTGGTCGGCGTCCTGATCGTCTACCTGCAGCCGATGAAGCCGCAGCGGCCCGCCCCGCTCTCGAGCAGCGTACCCGCCGCCGGAGCCTGAGCCCTACCCCTTCGCGGCGTCGTCGATGCCCATGAAGTCCAGCATCCGGCGCCAGGCATCGGCCGATGCCTCGGCATGCTCACCGCTGAGCCGGTCGAAGAACGAATGGGGCGCCCCCGGATAGGTGACCGTGGTGTGACGAACACCGGCACGATCCATCGCCTCGTCGAAGGCCTGCACTGCATCGGGTCCGATCCCCCGGTCCGCGCCGCCCCAGATTGCCAGCACCGGGGAGGTGAATCTCGGTGCTTCGTCGGCCGGGGCGGGGAGACCGGCGCTATTCGCACCCACCGGCCATCCGTAGAATCCGATCACCCCCGCGGCATCGATCCCGGATGCCGCCTGCAGGTAGCTGAGGCGCCCACCGAAGCAGAAGCCGACGGTGTACAGCCGTTCGACCGCTCCGCCCTCCGGCGAGCGCAGGTAGGCAGCGGCCGCTGCGATGTCTGCGTCGAGCGTCTCGTGGCGAGCCAGCGGCACATGGCTGGCGTAGTCGAAGTCGGCGCCGCGCCGGCCCGTCCCGGCCGTCCGGCTGAAGTAGTCGATCGCGACGGCGTCGACGCCCGCCTCCGCGAAGCGCAGCGCGAGCTCCTCGAAGAACGGGTGCAGGCCGCGCACGTCCGGCAGGATCACGATCCCCACCCCGCTCGGCGCGCCGGCGCGGGCGGCATATGCGGCCACCCTGGTGCCGTCGGCGGAGGTCAGCGTCAGCTCGCCGGCATCGAGCGCCACGCCGCCGATCGGCGGAAGCGGCGGTCGAGCGTCGACGTCGTAGCACATGGTCGTCAGCCCAGCTGCTGGATCGCCACGTAGGTTCCCAGGACCAGCACCGCCGCGACCAGCAGGTAGGTACTGGCCCGCAGCGACGGCGAGATGCGTCGAGCGAGAAGCGAGCCGTCGGGCGCCCGCCACATGCCGCCCATGGTCGGCACGTTGGCAGGGGCCAGCAGCAGGCCGATCACGCCGCCCACCACCAATCCGCCGACATGGCCGGTCCAGCTGATGTACGGAATGGCGAAGGTGATGATCAGGTTCAGGACGAGCAGCGTGCCGACCCGAGAGAGCATGGCCCTCGCCTGCGGCCCCAGCAGCAGGTGGCGCCTGCGCGAGACGACGAAGGCCAGGCCGAAGAGACCGAAGATGGCGCCCGACGCGCCGACCGCCGGGACGTTGGGCGCCAGCAGGATGGTGAGCACGTTCCCGCCCAGTGCGCACAGGAGGTAGATGACGGCGAATTCCACATGCCCGTACATCTGCTCGATGATCGGCCCGAAGAGCCAGAGCGCATACATGTTGAAGGCGATGTGCAGGATCCCAAGGTGGAGGAACGCCCCGGTGATCAGGCGCCACCACTCCCCGGCGGCTACGTCAGGCCCGTAGACAGCGCCCGCATTTGTGAGCGGCCCCGACCCACCGGTCAGGGAGAAGCCGGATCCCCCGGCAAGCGCCGCGTCGACGACGAAGACCGCGGCGTTGATGGCGATGATCGCCCACGTCACCCAGGCCTGATAGCTGCCGTATGCGCCCCGCGCCCGGTTGAACTGGCGCCGCGAGGCGAAGTCATGGCCGGTCTCCTTGAGGAGCCAGGCGATGCGATTGGCGATCGCTCCGCGCTCCTCCGACGGGGCCCTCCGGTCGGCCTCCTGGTAGGCGGCGACCGCCTCGTCCAGGTGGCCGTCGCGAACTTCCTGCTCGGCTACCTTGCGCCATCCGAGCCATCCCCTTGAGCCGCCCCGCTCGGCTGCGTGCTGCCAGGCGGCGAGGGCGCCGGGCTCATCGTCGAGGCGGTACCTGGCGTCGCCGATCGCAAGCCAGGCGGCGCTGCCCAGCTCGGCATCGGGATGCCCGGTCAGGGGGGCGAGGATCTGCACCGCCGCGTCGAGGTCGCCTGCGTCGAGGAGGCGCTGCCCCTCTGCGAGGCGCTGCCGCGGTTCATCGGCCATGGGTCAGCGCATTATCGTCGGAAACGAAACGACCGCCGAGAGATTGGCACCTCGACGGTCGTCAAGCGCCCCCTTGGCGGGAACGGGCCGCCCCGGCGTGAGCCGGGGCCGGCATCTATTGGCGCGAGCTACTTCGCGCGGCGGAGGAAGTCGAGCACGTCGTCGTAGCGGAAGCGTCGGTCGCCGCGCTTGCAGACCCGATAGAACGGGATCTCGCCGCGATCGCCGAGCCGCTTGACGGTGTTGACGTGCAGGTGCAGCAGATCGGCGACCTCGGTCGCCGTGAGCAGCTTCCCTACCTCGGTACTGATCATCTGAATCGGTTTCCCAGTGCTGTTGAAGCACACGTGGACCGTTGAGGTGCGGAGCGCGCGGCTTCTGGCCGGATAGTAAGGTTGGGGTGGGCTGGGGAGCCCCGGTACTTTCGATCCGCTGACAGGGGTACTTCCGCGAATGCCCGTCTACGAGCGACACGTCTTCGTGTGCACGCGCGGCGAGTGGTGCCCCTCGGTCGACGGCGATGGCCTGGGCGTCCATGCCGCCCTCAAATCCGCCGTCCGCAGCACGGACCTGGGCGGGCGCGTGCGCGTCAACCACTCGGGCTGTTTCAGCCAGTGCGGCAATGGACCGATGGTCGTCGTCTATCCCGACGGCGTCTGGTACGCGGCGGTCACGCCGGCAGACGCGGCCGAGATCGTCGAGAGCCACCTGCTCGCCGGCCGGCCCGTCGAGCGCCTGCGCTACGACCCGCCCGAGTTCGGCTCGCACCAGCTCGAGCGCGAAGCCGATGGCCGGCCGATCGGTCGAACCGCCCCCTGGCCGGCGCGCGGCGAAGGCTGACCGCCTCGTGACGGAGGAGCTGCCGACCGAGGTGGCGCAGCTGCTCCAGCAACGCGCGGCAGCCCGTGCCGCTCGCGACTGGGTGGCCGCCGATGCACTCCGCGATCAGATCCGCAGCCTGGGCTGGGACACCGTTGACACGTCAGAGGGTTCCGCGGCCCGCCCGGCCGCTCCAGCGCCCACCCTTGACCTGCCGAGCCTGCTCGACCAGCCGGCCGGCCTGGACGCTTCCATCGTGGTCACGGTGGATGACCATCCGGACGACCTGCTGCGGCTGCTGCGCGGCCTGGCGGTGCGTCCTCCGAAGGTCGCCTGGGAGCTGCTCGTGGTGGCGAACGCCCCGGCGGAAGACCTCGAGCCGCTGCTCTTCGAGGCGTGGCCGGGCGATGGATCGCTGCCAGCACCGACCCTCCTGCCCATGCCCGTTCGCCTCGGCTGGGCCGATGCCGTCAACCTTGGGCTGCGACACAGCCGAGGGGGTGTCGCCATCCTGCTCGACACCTCATTGGAGCCGGTCGGCGAGATCATCGGTCCGCTCCTCGCCGCACTCGAGGATCCCGCAGTCGGGATCGCCGGCGGCTGGGGCGTGACGAGCGGCGATGGCCGTGACTTCGTCGATGCCTCGCCGGGCCTCGTCGACGCCATCGAGGCCTACTGCCTCGCCGTCCGACGCGAGGCGCTCCGATCAGTGGGCGGCTTCGACCCGCACTTCCGCTTTTACCGGCATGCCGATCTCGACTTCTCCTTCGCGGTCCGCGACGCGGGCTGGAAGGCGCTCCGCACGGATCCGCTGTCGTTCGTGCGCCACGTGCACCGCGGCTGGGAGGCTTACCCACCCGACGAGCGCGATCGGCTCAGCAAGCGCAACTTCTACCGGTTCCTCAAGCGCTGGCGAGACCGCCCGGACCTCCTGTCGGGTGGCGTCTAGCGATATCCCTCCAGGCAAGTGCAGCCCTGCGCTCCCACGATCGCGGAGTGGGGCGTCCCGGGCGGGAGGATGAACCCGTCGCCTGGCTGCAGGTCGACGGCCACCGCATCGGCTCCGACCAGGAAGGTGATCGAGCCCGCCGCGCAGACCAGCAGCTTGGTGTAGTCGTGGCTGTGCACGCCGTACCGGTCGCCCGGACCGTTCGACCAGGCGTGGGGCTCCACCCCGGCGTCGCGAAGGCGTTTCGCCGCGCTGGCGGCATCGGGCACGTCCTCGCGATCCCAGGGCAGGTTGATGCCCGGTGCCGGGAGAGATCGGTCCATGCGTCCGGTCAGCGCGTGACCCCCGCCGTCTCGCCGGCGATGCGCTGGGCCAGGTAGACCGGGATCACCGACAGCAGGAGCAGGACCAGGGCCACAACATTCACGACCGGGAGCTCGGTTGGCCGCTGGATCGAAGCGAAGATCCAGATCGGGATCGTCTGCGTGCCCGCCCCCGCGGTGAAGAGCGTGACGATGATCTCGTCGAACGAGAGGGCGAACGACAGGAGCCCTCCCGACAGCAATGCGGTGCCCATGCCGGGCAGGGTGATGTGGCGGAAGGTCATCCAGCTGTCCGCTCCGAGATCGGCCGATGCCTCCTCGGGGGTCCGCGGCAGGCGGCGCAGCCTTGCGACCACGTTGTTGTAGGCGATGACCACGCAGAAGGTGGCGTGACCGATGATGATCGTCATCAGCCCGAAGTTCAGCCCCATCGTCTTGAAGGTGGTCTGCAGCGCGATGCCGGTGATCACGCCGGGCAGGGCGATGGGCAGGACCAGCGCAAAGGCGATCGTGTCGCGGCCGAAGAACGCGAAGCGCTGCACCGCCAGCGATGCGAGCGTGCCGAGGACGAGGGCGATGGCCGTCGCCGCCGACCCCGCGATGATCGAGTTCAGGAACGCGGCCCGGACGGCGGGGTTGGCTGCGGCCTCGCCGAACCAGTGCAGCGTCAGACCTGGCGGCGGCCAGGCGAGCGCCCGCGATTCGTTGAAGGCGTACACGGCCAGGATCACGAGCGGCAGGTACAGGAAGCCCAGCACGAGCCAGGTGCCGACCCGCAGGAGCACGCGGACGAAGGGCGACTCGGTCACAGCGACTCGAAGGCTCCGAGCCGCCTGGCGACGAACAGGTAGACGAGCATGATCACGATCGGGAATAGGGAGTAGGCCGCAGCGACCGGCAGGTTGCCAAGGGCGGAGTTGTCGTAGATCAGGTTGCCGATGAACTTCGCGTCTGCAACCAGGTCGGGGACGATGTAGTCACCCAGGCTGAGCGAGAAGGTGAAGATCGAGCCGGCCACCACCGCGGGGAACGCGAGCGGCAGGATCACCCGCCGAAACGTCGTTCCGGCCTTTGCGCCGAGGTCGGCCGAGGCCTCGAGCAAGGAATCGGGGATCCGCTCCAGCCCGGCATAGATCGGCAGGATCATGTAGGGCAGCCACAGGTAGCTGAGCACGAGCCAGGCGTTCGGCAGCTCGTCGAGCCCGGGGCCGGGAATGCCGAACGGGCTGAGGACCCAGGAGAGGAACCCGTTTCCCTGCAGGATCGTTCGCCATGCGAAGGTCTTCACCAGGTAGGCCGCCCAGAGCGGCAGCAGCACCGCCACGACCAGGGCGCCCCTCCGGCGCGGCGAGGCGATCCGGGCCATGTAGTACGCGATGGGGAAGGCCAGCAGAGCGTCGGTGATCGTGACCAGCACCGCGATCAGGACCGTTCTTCCGGCGACGATGGCGTAGACCGGCTTGGTCAGGATGTCGGCGAATGCCTTCAGCGTCCAATCGAACGGGGCCACTTTGCCGGTGAAAGCGTCCTTGGCCCAGAACGCGTTCAGCAGCAGGATCACCAGCGAGCCGAGGTAGACCAGCCCGATCCAGAGCAGCGGTGCCGCGAGCAGCAGCCAAAGTTGCGCGCGTCGTCGCGGATAGAGCCAGCGGGCGAACCGCCGCCCGCGACTCTCGGTCTGCTCGTCGGGTTCGCCGGCCATGCCCGGAGCTGTCATCGAGCCTCCGCGCTCACCTCGTGATCATGAGGCTCCCGGGGGCGGACCTCCCGGGGAGACAGACTCAGCCAGTACAACAAATCGCTTGGCTCAGGTACCCCGCAGCGTGCTCCAGGCCTCGATCCAGGCATCCTGGTCCTTGCATGCCGTCGCGTCGTCCGCGTCGGCGCAGGTGGCCTGCGGGGTGGTCCAGTACCAGATCTTGTCCCAGTACGCTTCGTCGCTGGCGTGCTGATCCTTGCAATGGCCCGCGGCAATCGCCTCGGCCGCGTCGCACGCCTTCTGCGTGACGGCCGCCTCTCCGAACCACACGGTCGCCTGCGCATTCGCATCGGCCGAGATGATGTGGTTCATCCACCGGTACATGCAGTTGGGATGAGCCGCGTCCTTGGCGATCATCCAGGTGTCGGACCAGCCGGTTGAGCCCTCAGTCGGGAGAACCGCCTCGACCGGCGCCGGCGGGTCCTCGGCCTTCAGCAGGTTGACCTGGTACGGCCAGGTCGTCCCGATGACCGTGTCGCCTGATTCGAACGACTGCACCTGGTCGGTCAGCAGGCCCCAGTACACTGCGCCGTTGTCGCGCTGCTTCTCCAGCAGGGCAATGGCTGCCGCGAACTGCTCGTCGTTGAGCTGGTACGGATTGGTGATCCCCAGGTCGGGGTTCTTCTGCATGAGGTGCAGGGCCGCATCGGCGATGTAGATGGAGGAGTCATAGACGCTGATCTTGCCGGCGTAATCGGCGCCACCCTCGAAGATCGGGTCCCAGGTGGTGGGCGCGGTGGTCACGACGTCGGTGTTCCACATCAGCAGGTTCGGTCCGCGTCCATGCGGCACGCCGTACGGGACTCCCTCCTTCGAGTTGAAGTCCTTGAGCTTGAGGCCGTCGAAGACGTCCGCGTAGTTCGGGATCAGGTCGACGTTGACGGGGACCACGTCGCCCGCCGCCATCAGCCGGATCGTGGCGTCGCCGGAGAACGAGCCGCCGTCGTACTGGCCGCTCTGGAGCAGCTGGACGCCGTTGGCGGAGTCGCTCATCGGCGTGGAATTGACCTTGCAGCCGGTATCGGCCTCGAAGCCGGTCACCCAGTCGTAGGCCTTGTCGACGTCGCCGCGCTCGGCGTACCCATCCCAGATGATCAGGTTGAGTTCTTTCTCATTGTCCCCCAGTGAGGTCGGGGCTCCGCTCGGCACCGACGAGCCACAGGCTGCCATGACGATGCTGATGGTCACCAGGGCTGCCGGAATCGAAAGTCTCCGCATCAAGTCTCCGCTCCCTCTGCTTCCCCCGATGTGGTGGTGCCGCCCTTCAGGGCCAGAACGTGCTGGCGCTGCCAGATGAGCCGGACGACCCGACCCTGGGCGGCAAGCGCCTCCATCGAGGACGCCTGCAGGTTCTGCTGGGTCACGATCAGCTCGCCACCGGCGTCCAGGGCGACGATATAGCGCGTATCGGCGCCAAGGTACACCACTTCCCTGATCCGCCCAAGGGCGGAATGCTCATCCGTGGCGACCGAATCTTCAGGTGCACCGATGCGGATCTTCTCCGGTCGGACAGTGAAGGTGCCGTCCATTCCCAGGATGTCTCTCGCCGCGGCGGCGGAGAGCAGGTTCGAGGTTCCGACGAAGCTGGCCACGAAGGTCGTCAGCGGGTGCTCGTATACGTCTGCCGGCGTCCCCACCTGCTCGATCAGCCCTCGGTTGAAGACGGCGATCCGATCGCTCATGACCAACGCCTCATCCTGGTCGTGCGTGACGTAGATGAAGGTGATGCCGACCTGGCCCTGAATCTCCTTAAGCTCGATCTGCATCTCCTCGCGGAGCTTCAGGTCGAGGGCGCCCAACGGCTCGTCCAGCAGCAGCACGCGCGGCCGGTTGACGAGGGCGCGGGCCAGCGCCACCCGCTGCCGCTGGCCGCCCGAAAGCTGGGCCGGCCGGCGCTTCTCATAGCCCTCCAGCTGCACCATGCGCAGCGCGTCGTCTGTCCTGGAGGCGAGCTCGGCGGCGGGCGTCCTGCGTACCATCAGCCCGTAAGCGACGTTCTGGCCCACCGTCATGTGCGGGAAGAGCGCGTAGTCCTGGAAGACGGTGTTCACGTCGCGATCGAACGGCGGGACGCCGGTCACATCCTTCCCGTGGAGCAGGATGCGCCCCTCGGTCGGCGTCTCGAACCCGGCGATCATGCGCAGGGTAGTCGTCTTGCCGGATCCCGACGGCCCGAGCATGGAGAAGAACTCCCCATCGCGGATCTCGAGGTCGACGCCGGAGACCGCGTCCACCTCGCCGAACCGCTTGACGAGGTGCTCGAGCGTGACCGCAGGAGCGCGCCGCGCCGGATCGGAGTCGGGTTGACCTGCGAGCGGTGTGCCGGGGGGTGCGGTCATCGGTTGGATTGGCGCACTTTGGCGGTCCCGCCGGTCGCGTGTCAAGCACTCTGGGAGACGGCTGATACATTCCGCGTCGACCGATTCGGACCGAATCAGGAGGTGTCTGATCGAACCTGGCGTCCTGCTCGGAGTGGGATCCGCGGCAGCGTGGGGCACCGGTGACTTTGCCGGCGGCCTGGCCGCTCGGCGCGCTGGCGGCATGCTCGTCACTGGCGGGGCGCAGATCGTCGGCTTCCTCGCGCTGCTCGTCGCCGTCGCGGTCCTGCGCCCGTCCCTGCCCGCGCCCTCGACGCTGGTCCTCGGCGCGCTGGGGGGCGTCGCGGGCGGGCTGGGCCTGGCGGCCCTGTACCGCGGGCTGGCGATGGGGACGATGGGACTTGTCTCCGCCGTCAGCGGGGTCGGCGGAGTGCTCATCCCGCTTGCCATCGGCACGCTGCTGCTCGGTGGCGTCATCCAGCCGCTGCAGCTTGCCGGTGTCGGCTGCGCCGTGCTGGCGATCGGCGCTGCGAGCGGTGCCACTACCCGGGGCGTGAGCCGCGAAGCGTTGCTGCTGGCACTAGTCGCCGCGCTCGGCTTCGGCCTCTGGTTCGTCTTCCTCGATCGTGCATCCGAGCACGACCAGCTCTGGGCGCTGGTTGCCAGCCGCGGCTCCGCATCGCTCGTGGTCGGCGGCAGCGCGCTGCTGCGGGCAGACCGATCGCGACTTGGCTCGGTCGTCCCGCTGGTCGCACTCGCCGGGCTGCTCGACGTGGCAGCCAACGGGATGGTGGTCCTTGCCTTCGCGACCATCCCGGTCGGGATCGCGGCCGCGCTCTCGGGCACCTATCCGCTCGCGACCATGCTCCTGGCTCGGGCGTTCCTTGGCGAGGCATTGCCGCGGCTCGGCCTGGCGGCTGTCGCCTTGGCCGTCATCGGCATCGTCTTGATCTCGCTCGGCGGCTGATCGACCGTGTCCTCAGGTGGGCCAGCCACCACCGGTGTGGGCACCTGGAGCTGGCATCCTGCGTGGCATGCGGGTTGCTCCGCGACGGCAACCGCCGCGCCGTGATGAACGGCGCGGATCGGTGCCTCGTCAGGAGACAGCGCCCGGCCTTACTGCCAGCTTATCAGCCGCTTAGGCGACGGGTATCATGACCAGACCCCCACCGCCGACCACCACCGAGGCGCAGCCGCAATGACCTTCGACCGCGTCGCCATCGTCGAGGCTTCGCTCGATGCATTCCTCGCGCAGGCAGCTGCCTCCGCCACACATCTGCAGCCGGACGCTCCAGTGCGCTCGGGAAGCGGGCTGAGCGCGCGCAAGGCGGTCGAGCTGTTCGAGGACCAGCTCACGTCCCGCCAGCTGGACGTCGCGGCGCGTGAGCTGAAGAAGACGAACCGCAGCTTCTACACCATCAGCAGCGCGGGCCACGAGAACAACGTCGTGGTGGGGGCCCAGCTGCGGATCAACGATCCGGCCTTCCTCCACTACCGGTCTGGGGCACTGATGATGGCGCGCGCCCGTCAGCTGCCCGGCAGCACCCCGGCATTCGACGCCCTGCTGGGTATCGTCGCCAGCAGCGACGACCCGATCGCGGAGGGCCGGCACAAGGTGTGGGGCAGCTACCCGCTGTGGGTCCCTCCGCAGACCTCGACCATCGCCAGCCATCTCCCCAAGGCGATGGGCCTTGCCTTCAGCCTCGCCAGGGCCCGGCGCCTCGGCGTGGCCACCGACCTGCCGGATGACGCGATCGTGCTCTGCTCCTTCGGTGACGCCACCGTCAACCACGCCACTGCCCTGGCGGCGATCAACACCGCCCGCTATGCCGTGCGACTCGGCCTGCCGATGCCGATCCTGTTCGTCTGCGAGGACAACGAGACGGGCATCAGCGTCCCGACCCCCGAGGGCTGGATCGCCTCGAGCTTCGGCCATCTCGAACACCTCCGCTACGACCTGGCGGAAGGGGAGATCGACGAGGTGTGGGACACGGTCGCCGAGGCGGTCCGGTTCGTGCGAGGCGCCCGGCGACCCGCGTTCCTGCACCTCCGCACGGTCCGGCTGTGGGGCCATGCAGGCAGCGACGCCGAGCAGTCGTATCGGTCCGCCGAAGAGATCGCCGAGAACGAGGCGCAGGATCCGCTGCTGCGCAACGCCCGCCGCCTGATCGAGACCGGTGCAGCGACGCCGGACCAGCTCCAATCCATGCTGGCGGACACCCGCGAGCGAGTCATGGCCGCCGCCGAAGAGGCAACCCGCCGACCCCGACTCGAGACTACCGAAGAGGTCATCGCGCCGATGGCGCCTTATCACCCGGATCGCATCGTGGCTCGCGCGGCCACGCCGCTACTGGAACCCGCGGCACGCCTCGAGTTGCACAGCGGCACCCTGCCCGAGGACGCCCTGATACCCACCGCGCGAACGCTGGCCGGATGCCTGAACGCCGCGCTGGCGGATGAGCTGGGACGGCGGCCGGAGGTGATCCTGTTCGGAGAGGACGTCGGGCGCAAGGGCGGCGTCTACAACGTGACCAACGGGCTCCAGCGCCGATTTGGGACCGGGCGCGTCTTCGACACCCTGCTGGACGAGACCTCGATCCTCGGCATCGCTCAGGGCGCGGCGCACATCGGCCTCCTCCCGATCGCCGAGATCCAGTACCTGGCCTATCTGCACAACGCGCTCGATCAGCTGCGTGGCGAGGCGGCGACCCTCCAGTTCTTCAGTTCGGGACAGTTCCGCAACCCGATGGTGGTCCGGGTCCCCGGACTCGCCTACCAGAAGGGCTTCGGCGGGCATTTCCACAATGACAACAGCGTCGGGGCCCTGCGCGACATCCCCGGCCTGGTGGTGGCGGTCCCGGCCCGGGGCGACGATGCGGCCAGGATGCTGCGCGGCGCCGTCGCCATGGCGGCCGAGGATGGACGCGTGGTCGTCTTCCTGGAGCCGATTGCCCTCTATCACGAGAAGGACCTGGAGACCGATGGCGATGGCGGCTGGCTGACCGACTACCCCGCGCCGCCGGCGGCTCTCCTGCCCGGTGAGGTGGGCATCTACGGCCCGCTGGACACCGGCACCGCCGACCTCCTGATCATCAGCTACGGCAACGGCCTGCGACTGTCGCTGCAGGCAGCGAGGCGGCTGCGCGAGGAGCACGAGATCGCCGTGCGAGTCCTCGACATCCGCTGGCTGAATCCACTCCCCCACCAGGCGATCCGCGAGCAAGCGGCGGCCATCGGCGCGGTGCTGATGGTCGACGAGTGCCGTCGAACCGGTGGCGGCGTGGCCGACGCGATCCTCGCGGATCTCGCCGAGGCAGGCATCGGTCGTCGCTTGTGGTCGGTCCGAGCGGTTGACAGCTTCGTGCCGCTTGGCTCGGCCACCAGCGCGGTGCTGATCGGCACCGACCAGATCGTGGCCGGAGCGCTGACCACGGTGAGCGGCAGGCTCCACGCATGACGCGGCGCGCGGTCCTCGCCTGCCCGGGGCGCGGGTCGTACGCCGCGGCCTCGTTGGGCTCGCTCCAGCCAGATCACCCGTGGGTTCAGCGCGCCGAGCAGCTGCGCGCCGGCTATGGCCTCGAGCCGCTGCTGGACCTCGACCGGGCCGATCGCTTCGACCCGGCCCGTCACCTCCAGCCGATCCATGCCTCACCGCTCATCTTCCTCGTCTCGATGCTCGACGCGGAGGCGGCGGTCGTCGACCATCGGGTCACCGCGGTCATCGGGAACTCGCTCGGCTGGTACACGGCCCTGGCTGCGGCTGGCGCACTGCCCTTCGACGACGCCTTCCGGCTCGTCCAGGAGATGGCCATTCTGCAGCAGGAGCCACTGCCGAGCGGCGGTCCCGGCGGGCAGGTGATTTACCCGCTGGCAGATGCGGCCTGGCGACCCGACCCGCAGCTGCAGGCGGCGGTGGCGGCGGCCCTGGCCGAGCCGAGCGTCAACGGCGACGGCCAGGTGCACGAGAGCATCGACCTGGGCGCCTATGCCGTCCTGGCCGGCGACGAGGCCGGAGTCGAGCGTCTGCTCGGCCGCCTCGAGCCCGTGCGCGTCGGCGAGCGGATGTTCCCGCTTCGGCTCTCCCAGCACGGGCCCTACCACACCCCGCTGGTTGCCCATGTCGCCGAGGCCGCGCGTGACCAGCTCAGCGACCTGGATTGGCGAGCCCCGTCTGCGACCGTCATCGACGGGCGGGGCGTCCGCTGGACCCCATGGTCGACCGACCCCGTCGCACTGCGCGACTACACCCTCGGCGAGCAGGTCACGTCTCCCTTCCGGTTCGCGGTCAGCGTCAGAGTTGCCCTGCGCGAGGAAGCGCCCGACGTGCTGGTGCTGCCCGGACCGGGCAATTCGCTGGGGGGCATCTGCGGGCAGCTCGTGGTCGCTGAGGGCTACCGTGGGATCCGCTCGCGCGAGGATTTCGAGACGGTCCAGCGCTCGGAAACTCCCGTCGTGCTGAGCATGCACCGCTGACCGATGCCTGAGCCCGATGCCAGCGGGTTCATCTCGCTCTCCGATCCGATCGACCTGGCACTCACGCTTGCCCCCATCGCTCACGGTCGCGGCGACCCGACGGTCCGCTTCGGCCCGGACGGCATCTGGCGCGCCACGCGCACGCCGGACGGCCCCGCCACGCTGCGGCTCAGACTCGCGAAAGGTGGCGTCGAGGTTTCAGGATGGGGCGCCGGAGCCGCGAATGCGGTAGCGGCAGCGGCCGACCTCATCGGCGCGAACGACGATCCAGCCGCGCTCGTTCCGAGGCATCGGCTGATTGGCGAGCTGGTGTATCGGTTCCCTGGCCTGCGGCTGCCGCGCACCAATCGGCCATTCGAGGCCCTGCTGCCGGCGATCTGTGAGCAGAAGGTGGCCGGCGTCGAGGCGCGCGCCGCGTTCCGCGGCATCATCGCCAGCCACGGGGAACCCGCGCCCGGTCCCGCTGGCCTTCGCCTCGCGCCGACGCCGGCGACGCTGGCATCGCTCCCCTACTTCGCCTTTCATCGCTTCGGCCTTGAGCGTCGCCGCGCCGACCTGATTCGGCACACGGGGCAGCTCGCCTCGCGCTTCGAGGCGGCGTCGCCGGCCGAGGCGTATGCCCGGCTGGGAGCCGTGCCGGGGATCGGCCCATGGACGCTGGCCGAGGTGGGGCGCATCGCGTTCGGAGATCCCGACGCCGTGAGCGTCGGCGACTACCACCTGCCGAATGTCGTGGCCTGGGCGCTTGCACGTCAGCCGCGAGCGGACGACGCCCGGATGCTCGAGCTGCTCGAGCCATATCGAGGGCAACGCGGCCGCGTCCAGCGGCTGCTCGAGGCGAGCGGGATCCATGCTCCGCGCTTTGGGCCGCGCATGGCGCCGCAGCGCATTGCCGGGATCTGAGGCTGGCGTCCCCGGCAGGATTCGAACCTGCGACCCGCTGCTTAGAAGGCAGCCGCTCTGGTCCACTGAGCTACGGGGACGGGCTGATCCTAGGATAGCCGCGGCAACGGCCGAATCGATGCGTTGGTAGACTTGCCGGCGAAATGGCAGACGACCGCATCATCGCCCCGGTGCAGCTCCAGCCGACCCAGATCGAGACCGATCAGCAGCTGCTGCGCGACGAGGACCTGCTCAACGAGGAGCACCTCCGTCGGATGGACCAGGTGCTGCTGCGGCGCAACCTCGATCACGCCCGGATGTTCAGCCGCAAGCTCTCACTCGAGCTGCAGCAATTCGTCCACCTCTACACGCCGGAGGCCAACGAGCTGCGGCGGAGAATCGAGAAGTACATGGTCATGGAGCGCCTGATCGAACGCGAGATGGCGCGCCGCCACAGCTACTAGGCGCGCCATTTGTGGACATCCGGTCCCCGCGAATGGCTTGATGTGGACAACTCGTTGCGCCCAGGCACCATCGGGCAATTGGGCGATGGGGAGACGGCCGCCGCGTCACCTCGAGGTATGCGGCTTGCCTGCGAAGGCCCCTGGTCAGCCGGGCATGAGGGGAACGGCCACGCCCTCGATCGGCTGCAGGGGCACCGCCAATACGGCTCGCACCCAACCTGAGAGCCTGGGCATTTCGAAGAGGCTGAAGGTCAGCCCCCGCGCCGCGAACTGGTCGTGATCCCAGCCGTTGAACTCGCGCCGAGCGGCGACCGCGCACATTTCGTCGTACAGCTCGGGCCAGCCGACCGGCTTGCGGTCGTGGCAGAAGCGGATGAATTCAGCGACATCGGGAGGGGGCAGGTCGGCGGGTGGACCCGCCGGCATCGGTTGCGCAGACGAAGGCAGGGACCGCTGCGACATGGTTGGGCGTACCTCCGAATCGCGGTAAGAAGAAGGTTCCCAAACGGGACCGATGATTGCGACCGACCGAGGATAGGCGTCGGCGCCGAATGGTACGGGCCCAAACCAGCCTTGCGAAGGGGGTCTGTCCACCAACTTATCCACATTCGTTTCCACACGAAGGGCCCCGGGTGGACATGCGCCGGTTCGACGGTGGAAAGGTCGCGCCGCGCCGCGTGGTAGGTTGGCGCCGTGGAGATCGGCGTGGTGGTGCCGCAGGGCTGGACCGGCGAATACGACGGCTGGGAGCCGCGGCGCGCATGGGAGCGGACGATCGCGGTCACGCGCCAGGTGGAGCGCCTCGGCTTCGAATCGGTCTGGGTCTTCGATCATTTTCAGACCGAGCCCGAGCCGACCGATGAGCTGACCTTCGAGTCCTTCACGACGCTGGCCGCCCTGGCCGCCTCGACCGAGCGCGTGCGGCTCGGCCATGTCGTGATCTGCACGGCGTACCGCAACCCGGCCCTGACGGCAAAGATGATCGGCACCATGGACGTCATCAGCGGGGGGCGGATGGACCTCGGGATCGGCGCCGGCTGGAAGGAGGACGAGTGGCGGGCGTATGGCTACGGCTTCCCGGACACGAAGACGCGCCTGGCGACCCTCGCCGACCACCTCGAGGTGATCACTCGCATGCTGGGACCCGGCCGAGCAACGTTTGCCGGCACCTACGCATCCGTCACGGATGCTATCAATGTCCCACGCGGCCTCCAGGAGCCGCGGGTGCCCGTCATGGTCGGCGGCAACGGCCCGAACGTGACCTGGCGCCTGGCCGCCCGCTTCGCCGATGAGCTCAACCTCGACTGGCTGACCCCGGACGAGGTGCGGGAGGCCAAGCCAATCATCGCCTCTCGATGCGAGGAGATCGGGCGGGACCCCTCGACCCTGCGGCTGTCGGTGAACATCAGCCGATACGTCTTCAAGGACGCCGGACCGTCGCGAGTCGAGCTGCTGGCTGGCTATCGCGAAGTCGGCGTCAACCGCGTGATGGGACTGATCCAGGAAACCGCCTCCAGCGACGAGCCACTCGAATCGCTGGCTTCCGACGCACTCGCCGCCGGATGCACTCTCGCAGAATGACTCCGCTGGGGGAGATCCCCGCGAGGTTGTTACGAATACTCACGTGCCACGACCGTTCGGCAATGGGCGGAATGATGCGCCAGCCGCAATGTCGCGTACTACGGTTAGGACGTCCCACTGCTAAGTGGACCGGGAGTCGTCCACCAAGCAGATAGGAGACACACATGAAGATCCGAACCGCCAAGATCGCTGGAGGCTTGCTCGTCGCCGCGGCGTTTGTCGTCGCGACGGCACCCGTTTTCGCCTCCGCCGGCGCATTCAGCGCCAGCCTCGCGCGGGTGCCGAACAAGGCCCCCCATGCCAGCAGTTCCGGACTGAATGTCACCGGCTCGGCCACCCTGACCCTCTCCGGAGTGAATCTCACTGCCCACATCACGGCCTCCGGGCTCAGCCCGAACCTGCCGCATCTGATGCATATCCATGGCGTGATCGGAGCGCAGAATGACTGCCCGAGCAAGAGCGCCGACAGCAACGGTGACGGGCTCATCGATACGCTCGAGGGGCTGCCGTTCTATGGTCCTGTACTGGTGACCTTCTCGACCAGCGGCGACACAAGCCCCGGTGCAGCCTTCAACCTCAGCGCCGCTGTTGTGGCTGACAGTTCCGGGAACCTGAATTACACGCGGACGTTCAAGATCCCTTCGGACGTCGCGGGCGACTTGGGCAATCTGCACATCGTGATCCACGGAGCCGACCTCAACCGCAACGGTGTCTATGACGGCGCGCTGTCGTCGCTCGGCATGGGCATCCCGCTCGAGGCCGAGCTGCCAGTCTCGTGCGGTGCCATCAACTGACTGACGTAACGGAATTCCAGGAGGGACACCGCCCGGGCTACCGGACGGTGTCCCTACTTGCGCCCCGTCGTCGGAAGACGCTGCTGCGGCCTTGGCCAATTGAAGCTACCGTATCCCTCCTCGCGGCCGAAGGATGACTACCTTGACGATTCCCGTTTTCAAGCCAGCCGAGAAGCTCCTCGCCGAGCTGGAGCCAGCCGCGGAGCAGCTCCTCAACCGCCACCTTGGGATGGCGAAAGAGTGGTTCCCGCACGACTACATCCCGTACGCACTCGGACGGGATTACGACAAGGATCCCTGGACGCCAGATCAACCGCGCATCAGCGGCGTCGCCCAGATCGCGTTCGAGGTCAACCTGCTGACCGAGGACAATCTTCCCAGCTATCACCGCGAGATTCACCGCATGTTCGGCGCGGGTGATGGTGCATGGCTCAACTGGGTGAACCGATGGACCGCGGAAGAGGGACGGCACGCCATCGTGCTGCGCGATTACCTGGTCGTGACGCGCAATATCGACCCGTACGCGCTTGAGCGCGGGCGCATGAATCAGCTGCAGATTGCGTACCACCACGACGATGGTGGCAACGTCCTGCGTGGCCTGGCCTACGTCGCCTTCCAGGAGCTCGCAACGCGGATCAGTCACCGCAATACCGGCCGATACTCCTCCGATCCGGTGGCTGATCGGATCATGACCCGCATCGCGTCAGATGAGAACCTGCACATGATCTTCTATCGCGACATCCTCTCCGAAGCGATCAAGATCGATCCGTCCGCTGCGGTCCATGCGATCGCCGATGAGATCACCGATTTCCAGATGCCGGGCGCCGGAATGGTGAACTTCACGCGGAAGGCCGCGCAGATCGCCAAGTCGGGCATCTATGACCTGCGCGTCCATCACGACGAGGTGATCTGGCCGCTCTTGAACCACTGGGGTGTCTTCGAGCTTGCCAACCTGGACCGCTCAGCCGAGCTGCGTCGCGAGGAGCTGTCTCGATTCCTGGGACGTCTTGACGCCCAGGCCTCGCGATTTGAGGCCAGGCGAGCCAAAGGCGCAGACGCAGGTGCGTGGATGCCTCCCGAATAGGTGCGCCTGCAAGACGTTGGCACTCCGGCGCACATGCCTCGCCTTGAAAGGCGCACGAACCCCGGGCGCCAACACGCGCCGCCGGACCGGCCAGCTCTCCGACTTCACCATTCCTTCCAGGGGAAGGTACGTATCGCTGCGAGGACGGTCCGAGTCCTGCCACGTGGTGATGTGAGGTCTGGTGCGGTACGTACTAGTCCTGTCCAGGCGCCTGCTAGCAAGTGGGGACCGAGACGTTTCGCACGGCTAGGCTGCTCATAGGCCGGTGCGACGTTGACGGCGCGAAGAGCGTGCGCGCTATAGTCCAAATCTCGGCAGGGGACGAGGAGGGAGGGTGACCGTACGCGGTGATCGAATCCATGCACAGGTCCAAGGGTCCCAAATCGTGCCCTCGGATCGCGCTTGTCGCTCGTGCGCTCTCTCGGTAGAGGTTCTCCTGGTGCAGCCGATTCGTGTCGGGTGCCAGCATTGCGGGCGAACATTCCTGATTCTTGCCCGGAGCCGATTCTCGAAAAGGTTCGCGGCCAGCCATATCTCTCTCTAGTCGCGGGGAGCGAGGCGCGGGGATGATCAACGTCGAGGTCACCGAACAGGCGGGCGCGCGTCGGGTGCTGATGGTGCGCTTTCCGCGAGCCAAGATCGCCATCGGGACGGGTATGGTCACTGTGATCGTCTTCGGTCTTCCCTGGCTCGCCGTTCCCTTCATGAACCCTGGGCAGGGTCGGTGGCCGGGTTGGGCCCTGAGCCTCGCCGTCGTCCTCGCTCTCGCCCTCCTTTTCGGCTGGTACCTCGTCCTACTCTTGATCACCGCCGTGCGGGGCGGCTTCTTCGGGCTCACGCCGACTAGCGTGCTCATCGACACCGGCCTGAGCTCGGTCCACATCCCCTGGACCGCGATCAGCGGCACGTCGGAGGACACCCTGGAGGGCAAACACCGCTCATATCCCGTTCTGCGCCTGTCTCTCCGCAGGGACTACAGAGTGCCGGCTGGCCCTGGCCTGCCGCCCTCTCGCCCGTCCTCCTGGGCTCCTCGAGGCGCAAACTGCGCATCCTGGCTTGGTGGTTTCAACCAGTCCCCGTCGCCCGGATGGTGACAATCGTCCGCTATCTCGCCAGCCATCCCGAAGAGCGCCCGAGGATCGGCGACGCGGACCCTGACGCATGGCTCCATGCCCCGCTGACCGTGGGCCAGGGTGACGTTGACGGCGCGAAGGGCTCAAGCGGCGCCGGCCCCGGCGATCGGTAGCGTGCAGGCGGCCCCGGGTAGTGTCTCAGTTTGAGGGTGCGTGCTCTTCGTAGGGTTCCTGCTCTTCGGCCACCTTGTCGAGCAGCTCAAGCCGCTCGCGTTCGGCTTCCCGAGCGCGTACCGCCCGTCTCACGGTGACATTGCCGCCCGTGACGTGCGGATAGTGGGAGTCAGGTTCGTCGCTGCGACCAGACCTGCAAAACGCCTCCGGCGATAAGGGCCACGATGCCCAGGACAATCACCGGTAAATCTCGATCGCCGGTCGACTGGTCCATCATTCCGACCACGATCAGAAAGATACCGAGCACCGCCAGAACGGCGGTAATTCCGGATCCCCAGTTCATATCGATCTCCCTCCTACGAGATGACGCGAGTGCATCTTAGTTGCGCAGGCCAGCAGCTGGGCATCGGTGGCATTGCCGGACTCATCGCGGAAGGTGACGTTGTAGTCGCGGTTGGAGTTGAAGGGCGGGTCGAGGTAGACCAAGGTCGACGGCGGCATCGGGCAGGCTCCAAGCTGTAGATTCCCGGATCCTCGAAGTCGATCGGGACTGATGTGCCGAAATACGGTGCCGCGACCACGGCGATGTTGGAAACGGGTCGAAACCCGGGACGCGATTCGGTCCGCAGACGAATCTGGAACCGACTGCTCCCGCTCGAGGCCGGCGTGAGCTCAAGCCAAAGGTAGAAGTCGACGGTACCGGTCCCGATGATCAGGGAGTCGCCGACCGCGTCCTCCGGGCGAGGCATGCCGTCGGGCCAAGGATCGTCACGGCTCCCTGGATCGAGCGCATAACTGAGCCGGTTTCGCTCGGGGTCCCACGCTCGGGACTACAGCCGATAGGCCGGACCCGGATTGACCAGCCCCAGCCTCTTCATGATCTTGCGCCACTCGTGTGCGCTAACCGATCAGCTTCAACCCTCGACGGTTGAATGCCGGATGCCGTCCAGTCTCGCGCGGATGCGCACCGGGGTAACGATGTCGCCCTTCTGCTCGTACAGGGCGATGGCCTGGACCAGGGCATCCGCCGCCTCATCGGCTCGCCCGGCGACCAGCAGGACGTCGGCCAGATCGGTCATGACGTCGGCGCGGTCGATGAGGAAGTCTGTTCCAGCGAGCAGCGCCACGGCCTCCCGGGCGAGCGGTTCTCCTTCGTCGACTCGTCCCTGGTGTGCGCGTACCCGGGCGAGCGAGCCCTTCCCAACGGGGGTGGCAAGTGACGTTCCGGCCGCATCGGCGAACTCGGCGTATGGCTCCGCATCATTCCAGCGGTCCTGGGCGCAGAGCGCCCGGGCGAGGAATGCGTTGAGGAAGGGAGGCCTCTCGCCTTTGGCCGCGAGCGCATCGAATCCCTCCCTCAGAACCCGCTCAGCCGCGGCTGGCTCGCCCGCGACCATCTCGATGTCATAGGGAATTTCAGCGAAGAATTCGAACTGCCCGCGTTGCCCAGTGTCGAAAAAGAAGGCGCGGGATCGTTTCGCAAACTCACGGGCCCGCTCGAAGTCACCGCGCCGAGCGGTCAGGTGCCCCAAGGCGTGGAACATTGAGGCTTCCACGCTCCGCTGGTTCGCGTACTGAGCTATCACCTCTTCGCAGCGGCGAATCCCCGCGTCCGAGGGGGTGGGCCCCCGGACGATGTCTCGGCTCAGGGTGAGGAAGGCCTCGTACTCCTCAGGGAGGTCCCCCGCCTGGCGCGCGTGCTGAAGTACCTCTTCGATGGCCGCCTCCTCGTTGCCAGCCTGACCATTCATCCACGCGATTTGCCCGCGAAGGCTCCAGGCGCGAGCAAGCCCCCGCTCATCTGCGGCCCGTCCAAAGGTGGCCATCGCCCAATCGGCGTCCTTGACCGCCTGGTCGATGTCAGTCAGGCGCTCCAGCTTCCACCGCCAGCGCTGAACGAGCGCGTGGGCGAGGAGACGGTCGTTCGACACGGCGCGAGCGTGTTCGATCGCCTCGGCCCATATCCGATCCTTCTGGTCTTCATCCTGAACGACCGACGCGAGGTCCAGGCTGAGCTCGATCCGGACCGGATCATCGGGAGGCAGCAGCGACAACGCACGGGAGAAGAGGTTTGCGGCCGCTGGGTAATCCGACCGGGCGAATGCTCGTGTTCCCGCCGCCGAGAGTCGCACCGCCGCGCGATGGGCGACGGCCCGATGTTCATCGGTCAGCGCCCCGAGCTCTTCGCGGTAGAGGTACGCCCGCTCGAGGTGATAGCCAAGGATCTCGTCCTGCTCCTCGGCACGGTCTCCGGCCGCCCGTTCCAGCCAGTTCGCGAAGCGCTCGTGAAGCGAGGCACGCATCGCCTTGGGCAGCGCCCCGTACGCGGATTCCAGGACCAGGATGTGGCGGAAGCGGAAAGCGTCCTCTCCCGCCAGCGTGGATCGGTCCGGCCGAATAAGGTCCTTGCGCACCAGCGCCTTCAGGAGCTCGTCGATCCGCCCCGTCCCCGATTCGGAGCCAACGTCCGAAACGGCCCCCCGGTAGAAGACCTTGCCCACCACAGAGGCGCGTCCGATCAGGTCGCGTTCCTCCGGCTCGAGCCGATCGAGCCGGGCCGACAAGAGAGCGGCGATGGTGGGGGGCACGGTGACCGTCACCTTCTCGTTCGTCGCCACCCAGCGGCCGTCCACGGATTGGATCAGGCCGTCATCGATCAGCATGGCGAGCATCTGCTCGACGAAGAGAGGGTTGCCGCCGGCGGCCTGCACAATCCTGCTGCTGACATCCTCGGCCAGATCGGTCGAGCCGACCAGGTTCGCGATGAGAGAGGGTGCGGGATGCCGTAGCAGCGCTGACGGCGCTCATTCCGACGCTTATGACTCAGGAGCCGACTGCCCGGTCACACCTTTGGGCGATCAGTAAGAGGGGCGCTTTCGCCGTCAAGCTCGACCTAGCCCGGCAGGCCGTGGAGGCCTATGACCGGAGCGAATCCGAGCCTAACTAGAGCACATAGCTGGGCCTGATTCGCACATGGAGCCACGCTCGGGAGCACAGCGCTAGGGCCGGGGTGCATGTCAAGCAAGTGCTCTAACCAGCTGAGCTAGCCGCCCGCGGGGCCCGCATTGTGCCGGAGCAGCGCGAAGGTGGTCAACCGCGCCCCGTCGCCTATCGGCGTTTTAGGTCCATGCATCAAGGCCCCGCGCGGCGCCCGACCAGGTGTGCGGCGAGCGCCACGCCACCGATTGCCAGCAGGAGGACGAGCACCTCCCCACCGGCGCTGCTGGCGAATGCGAAGGGAGCGTAGATCCACCAGCCCGAGAAAAGGAAGAAGAGGGTCAGCACTCCGGCGGCGAGCCAGAGCACCATCGCGATCACGGAACGTATGGTCCAGACCATGTCAGCTACCAGTCAATCGTCACGCAGGATTCGTCGCCGACCACCGTGGCGAGGTGCCCGGGCGAGATCTCGAGGTAGTCGCCCGCCTGGCCGACCACCTCGGTCCCATCGTCCATCAGGTAGCGGATGCGGCCGGACAGGATCACTTCGCGATGCTCCATCGGGCAGGACGGGTCGTCGCCCATCGGCTTGATGTACTGCTCCCAGCTCCAGCCCGGCTTCATCACGGAGCGCATGACCACGGTGTCGCCGACCTGGACGATCTCCGTGCGGCTCCCGTCGTCGGTCGGGTAGACCTCGTCCGGCTCGTTGAACGAGCGCCGTTCGATCCCGGCCACGTCTATCCGCCGCTCACCGACGCCAGTCGGTGGAATACGGAACCACGCCGAGCACGCGATGGATCTCGGCCCGATAGCGCACGCCGGACGGATGCCGTTCCAGCCAGCGCAGGTAGTCGGGATCGACGCGCGCAAGCTCCTCCAGCGTGGAGCCGGCGTAGTGCCCGAAGTCGAGCCTCGTCGGATCGAACGATGCGGTCAGCGGCGGCTCATGCCCGGGACCGACGGGGTGAAGGGGATCCTCGTCAATAGGAAACGCCTGAGGGTCGTCGGGGTGCCCGGCCATGCCAATCGCCTCTTTCGGGTCGCCATCGGGCGACGTGCCGCGATCCTACGCTCCGCAAGGGGAAGTTGCATGACGTTCC
Source organism: Chloroflexota bacterium (assembly GCA_013816405.1). GTDB lineage: Bacteria > Chloroflexota > Limnocylindria > QHBO01 > QHBO01 > CF-167. Next base: position 31,722 of record JACDEL010000012.1, read on the forward strand.
CGCGTGCTCGGTTAGCGGTTTGGCAGGTGTCCGCGGCGTCGCGTCTGGACAAAGGTCGTCGCGCGCCGGCCGACCGCGATCCGCAGCAAAGCTGTCGGCACGACCACCAGCCAATGCGATAGGAAGAGGAAGCCCCTGCCGGCCCGACCGATGAGCTCAGGCCCATGCTCCCCATGCGCCGCCAGGCCCGCGAGGGCGAGCAGGAAGCTGCCGATCCCATACCCCAGGAACAGGGAGGCCGGCACGGTCCAGTCGGCTGGGCGCGGCAGCGGGATGGTCAACAGGCTGGCGATGATCGTCGTCACGAAGAGCGGCGGAATCACGAACTCGCCGGTGAAGGCGAGGAAGTCGAGCTTCCGGCCAAGCGGCACCTCCGACGCGCGCAACAGGCCGGGGCCGAGCTCGATCAGGCGCCGGATGCTGCCTTCCGCCCAACGCAACCTCTGTCGCCACAGGCCGGGGAGCGTCATCACCGCCTCCTCTCCGACCTCCACCTGCGGGGCCAGGGCGATCCGCTCCCCCGCCGCCACCAGTCGAGTCGAGAGCTCCAGGTCCTCGGTGAGCGCGGTCGGATTCCAGCCACCGAGCCGCTCGAGGGCACCGCGACGCACGAACATGCCGTTGCCGCGCAGCTCGGCACTGCCGTCGGTCGCGCGGCGGCCGCACTGGCTCGCCATGTCCATCACCAGCTCCTCATCCTGTGCCGCCGCCAACCAGCCGTGGTCGCGGTTGCGCGCCCGTCGCTGGACCTGCATGGCGGCCGCGTCCGGATCGGCCTGCCAGGCATCCATGACCCGCGTCACGAAATCGGGGGAGACACTGGCGTCGGCATCCAGCACGCCGATCACCTCGCCTCGTATCTCGGACTGCGCGAAGCTGAGCGCCGCAGCCTTCATGGCGGGGCCGTCGCCCGCCTCACGAAACACGACCCGCAGCCGATCCGGATGCATCGCAGCGGCCTGGCGAGCCAGCGGCCCCGTTGCATCAGTCGAGCCGTCATCGACGACCACGATGTCGAAACGCGGCTCGCCGCCCAGCGCGTAGTCCTGTTCCGCGAGCGATGCGAGCGTGGCGGCGATGACCGGCTCCTCGTTCCGGGCTGCGACGAGGAGCGTGACCCAGGGTCGACCGCCATCTGTCGAGTTGGCGCCGTGCGCGGCGCGCATGGCCTGGTAGCCGCGGAGCGCGAGATAGGCGACGTACACCAGCGACACGGCGATGGCGGCCTGCAATGCGCGCGCCACGACGGCGAAGGTGATCGCCAGCGAGGCAATGACGGCGGAGGCGATGAGGATGGAGGCCGCCACCACCCGGGTCATCATGGTGGTTCCGGGCCGGCGAGATTGGTGCGATGCAGCCCGCCCGCCCTGTTGTGTCGCCACGAGAGAATCCCGAGCACAAGCGTGACGAGTCCCAGGATCGCCATCACCACCGGGATCCCGGCGCCCTTGACGAGGAGGTTCACCAGGTCGGCGGCAGCCGGCGCGACGAGCACCGGGAGGAAGGATGCGACCGACAGCAGGGTGTTGAGGATGCCGAAGATGCGGCCGCGGACCTCCACCGGCAGGTCCTCCTGCAGGGCGGTCTGGGCCGGGATGGCGACGAACGCGTATTCGACGCCAGCCGTGATGGCGATCACCACCACGAGTGCGATCAGCGACAGGAGGGGGCTGAGCGCGGCCGGCAGGTTGTTCTCGATCGGCTGCAGGGCGGGCGAAAGGAAGACGGTGATCGGCTTCACCAGTGCAAGGGCGATGAGCGTCAACCCCATCGCCACCAACCCGCAGTCAATCAGGAGCCGCCGGGGGAGGTTGGCGCCATACGCGTTCAGGAAGAGGATGCCGAGGACGGCGCCCATCCCCGCCGGACCCATGACGAAGAAGAAGTCCTGTGGACGCAGCAGGAGGATGTCGGTCGCGAAGCCGGGCCCGATGGCACCCATCACCGCGATCAGACTGGCTGCGATCCCGAGGTAGGCCAGCGACCAGGCGATCGGTCGATGGCTGCGCACGAAGGCAATCCCCTCCTTGAGCTGGTCGAAGACCACCGTGAACGCTTGCCTGGTCTCCTTCACGCCGATCTCCGCGTGCTTCTCCGGCGGGACACTCGGCAGCGGCACGATCGCGAGCGCCGCAAGGCCGAACATCACGGCCACCACGATGAACACGGCGTCCACGCCGAGCGTCGTGAGCAGCAGCGGGCCCAGGAAGCCGAAGCCGATGGCGAAGGTCGCGTTGATCGTCAGCACGAAGGTCGAATTGGCTGCCATCAGCTGCCGCCGATCGACCAGTCGAGGGATCGCCGTCAGCTCGGCGGGCACGAAGAAGGCGGTCACGGTGGCAACCAGAAGGTTGATCAGGAAGATCAGGCCGACGTTGCTGCCAACCAGCAGGAAGAGCACGATCCCGCCGGCGCGCAGCAGGTTCGAGGCCAGCATGATCAGGCGCGCGTCGCTCCGCTCGACCAGGACCCCGGCTATGGCGCTGAAGGCGACGGCCGGCACCAGGAAGGTCAGGATCAGGACGGCGTTGGCGGTGTTCGAGCGGGTGGCCAACACCACGGTGGCCATGAGGCCGGCCAGCACCATGTTGCTGGCCAGCTGGCTGAGCACCTGCGCCACCCACAACAGCACGAATGAGCGGTTCGCAAAGACGGAGCCGGACGGCTCGGAGACCGGCAGGTCGGCCGGCAGGTCGACGTGTGGAGGCAGCTCCAGGTGGGCCATCGGTCAGGTAGCCGCCTGTGGGCCACGCTCGAGGTGCGCCGTGAAACGGCGCTCGACGTCCAGGCGATCCATCAGGATCCGGTGACCACAACCCTCACACACCAGGCCGATGTCGGCGCCGATGCGTGTCACCCGCCATTCACGGCTGCCGCACGGGTGAGCCTTGCGTAGCCCGATCCTGTCGCCGATGCGCAGGTCGACCGCGGCCATCGCTAGTCCTGGGCCTCCGCCCCGGTTGCTCCGGTGAACGCGAACTTCGCCAGCCGCAACGCAGGCACCCGCGCGTTGATGCCGGAGTACTCCGCGGCCACGAGGCGCGTCTCCGAGCCGATCGCCTCGATGGTACTGAAGGCCTCGGGGATCGACTGCGTGAAACGCAGGTTGCGAATCGGTCGGCTGATGCGGCCATCCTCGATCAGGAACGTGCCGTCCTTGGTCATACCGGTCAGGATGCCTCTCTTGGCATGGACGATGTTGACGTAATGGAGGCGGGTCACCCACACGCCGCGCTCGATCCCGGACAGCATCACCTCCTTGGCGCTGGATCCGGGGGACATGAACAGGTTCCAGGCCATTGGGCCGAAGGCATTCGGTGCCGGCAGCCCATGACCGGTCGACGCGACGCCGGCGCGCGCCGCTGTCGCGGTGTCGTGGACCACGGCGCGCGCGACGCCATCACTGATCAGGTCGACACGCTGCTTGGGGACCCCCTCGTAGTCGATGGCCGTCGGCAGTCCGAGCGGATCCAGCCCATCGTCCCAGATCGAGACGTTTGGGCCCATGATCTGCTGGCCGAGGTCCATGAATGAGCGCCCCTCCTCGACCGCCAGGGCGGAGAAGCCCATCCAGGACAGGTATTCGAGGATGGTCGCGACGGCGTACTCCTCAAGAATGACCGGGTACTCGCCGGGCTCGAGGTCAACCGCATCGTGGCTGCGGGATGCCTTATCAGCCGCCTCCTCGCCGACGGCCGCGGGGTCGATTGCGCGAATGTCAGGGCCGGTCGCCTGTGCGTAGCCGGACCCGCCGTCGCCGTCCATCATCACGGTCAGCAGCTTGGCCTGGGTGACGCTGTGCGTATTGCGCATGCCGCGCGAGTTTGCAACCGCGAGGGTGGCCGTCTCGGTCGAGAAGGCTCCGCTGGCTTCGAGGTGCCCGGCATCACCGGCAGCGATCACGGCCCGGGCGCCGACAGCGCGCAACTCCGGATCGGCCCGGGCAGTGGCGGCCACGAAGCCAAGGCCCGGGTCCGCGGTGGACGGGCTCGGCGCCGCCAGCGGTGCGCCATTCGGGTTCGGCGTTGCCAGCGCCAGTGTCGCCGAGGCGCGCTCAACCACCTCGCGCAACCCCTCATCGTCGAGCCGGTTGGTGCTCGCTACGCCGGTCCGCATGTCGCGCACCAGCCGGATCCGCAAGGTGGCATCGCGCTCCGCCACGTTCTGGTGGATTCGCGAGTTGGCGAAGCGGGTCAGCGCAGCGCTGCGTTCGGTGAAGATCGCCTCCGCCTGCGCATCGGTTGCCAGCGAGAGGGTGTGGCTCAGCAGCGACTCGAGGGCCGCGGAATCCCAGCCGAGCGGCTCTACCATCGACCCACCCCGACCTCGACACCACGGAAGCGCGCTGGGGCGGCGCCGTGGCCAACGCCATGCGTCTGCATGGGCTCACCCTTGCCGCAGTTGGGGACGCCCCACAGCGTCCATTCCGACAGGCCGCAGATCGCGTCACAGCTTCCCCAGAAGCGCGGCGTGATGCCGGTGTAGGTAGGGTTCTTGACCATCTGCGTCAGCCTCCCGTTCCTGATCAGCCAGCCGATCTCCGTCCCGAACTGGAAGTTGAGGCGTCGGTCGTCGATGCTCCACGAGTGGTTGGTGCTGACGAAGAGGCCGTCCGCCGTGTCCGCGATAAGGTCGTCGAGCGTGCCGGCCTCGCCTGGCCGCAGGTTGACATTGGTCATGCGGATGAGCGGAATCACGTTCCAGCCCGAGGCTCGGCTGCTGCCCATGCTGCGGCGACCGATGATCGGAGCCGTCTCCCGGCTGGTGAGATAGCCGACCAGCCGTCCGGCCGTCACGATCGGCACCTTCTGGGCCGCCACTCCCTCGTCGTCGAAGCCGAAGGTGCCGAGCCCTCCTGGCGCGGTCGCATCGGCCTCCATGTTCACGATCTCGCTGCCGTACTGGAGCTGGTCGAGCTTGTCGAGAGTCAGGAAGCTCGTCCCCGCGAAGCTAGCCTCCATGCCGAGCACGCGGTCGAGCTCGATCGGGTGGCCACACGACTCGTGCACCTGGAGCGCCAGCTGCGGCGAGTCGACGATCAGGGTCATCTGGCCCGACGGGCATTGCGGTGCATCCAGCAGCGCGACCGCCTCCTCGGCGATGCGATGCGCGTTGTCGGCCAGGTGAAGGTCGCGGATCGCCTCGAAGCCGCCGGTCACGTGCTGACCGCCCGCCGACTGCGGGTAGCTGCGGCGCTGTACCTCATGTTCGTTGAAGGCCATCGCCTCGATCCCCGCCCCTGAGTCGACGATCTCCTGCTCGATGCGGGCGCCCTCGGTCGAGGCGAAGGTCTTTCGCTCACGACCGAACTCCATGCTGCTGGTGCGCAGGGTGACTCCCGCGACCTTGCCCATCACCGCATCGGCTTCGAACAGCAGGCGCAGCTTCTCGTCGAGCGGCACCCCGAAGGGGTCCTCGCGATATGGGGTGTGGTACACCGCCACCGCGGGCGGAGAGTCATCCAGCACGATCGGCTCGCGCGTCGCCAGGCCACTGGCCCGCGCGATGGCCACCGCCTCGCGGGCTGTACGCTCCACCTCGGCGCGTTCCATGCGCGAGCTCCCAGCGAATCCCCAGGCTCCGTCAAGCAGCACCCGGACGCCGAACCCGGCCGACCGGTGGGATCTCGCCTCGGCGAGATCCCCGTTCTTGACGGTCAGGGACTCGGTCGTCCGTTCGACGATCCGCATATCGGCATAACCCGCGCCAGCGCTGTGCGCGACATCGAGGGCCAGGTCAATCAACTCCTGCATAATTTCCTCATTCGACCGGTTATTCGACCGGCTTACCGACAGCCGGCTCCAGCGAGAGCGCGCTCGCCGGCAACCGCACAGATGCCGCCTGATGGATCTGGATGGTCGCCTTGATGAACAGCTCCAGCTGGGAAATGATCCCACCTGGGCGCTCCATCGCGCCGAGCAGTCCGTCCGGTGACCCGATCGCCTGCAGCGTGAACCTCTCTCCCACCTCGATCCCGTCGAGCTCGATCGCCCGAGGACCCTCGATCGCCACCGAGCGAGCCGTGATCCGCACGCCATCGACGGCGATGGCCTCGGCGCCCGCGTTGCGAAGCTCGTTGATCAGGTCGTTCACCGCGATCGCGTCGAGGTCGCCATCGACGTCCATCACGATCCCCTGCCCGTCGACCGGCGCCAGGCCGCCGAAGGCGGTGATGCGCCGGAGATCCTCGCGGCTGACCTGGAGGGCGCTCTCACCCTGTGGACCGGACACCTCGTATTGCCGCAGCTGCTCGCGGATGTCGGCCAGGCCCGAGCGCAGCTCCCGATTGCGCGCTGTGAGTGTCTCGATCAAGGTCGACAGCTCGGTCGCCGACAGGCGGCTGATGGCGATCGGGCGCGCCTGGGAGTTCAGCTGTCCCACCCCGAGCAGGCCGATCAGCAGGGCCACGGCGAAGAGCGTGGCCTGGGCAACACGACTCTTCATCAGGGCACCACCTCGGTCGGGACGGCCCAGCGGAACCGGGTGTTCCCGACGAATGCGGCCAGCTGAAGGGAATCCGGCGCCTGGCTGGCGAACTCGAGCCCGAAGACCTCGATGCGCTGCGCAACGCGACCCAGAAATGCGGGACTCGTCTGGAACTGGTCGAGCAGGCCCTCGGCACCGATCGCCTCGATGCGGAAGGGCGGAGACAGGAACGCGGTGTTGACGAGCACGGAAGCTCCCACGCCGTAGATGGACGACGTTGCCACGATGCGCTCGCCGTTGATCGTGATCGCCTCCGCGCCCGAGGACCAGAGCGCGACCGCGATGTCCCGCAGGTCGTCTACCAGCACGATGTAGTTGGCGGGGTTCTCGCCGTCAGGGATCACGCGCTTGGAGTCGGCGATCTCGATGATCACGCCGGGACCTCGCAGCGGCGTCAGGCCGACGGCAAGACGCACCTCCTCGAGGCGCAGGTTCACATCGGCCAGGGCCGACGACGAGGTGGTCGACGCCTTCTGGAAGTCCAGCACCTGGGCCTCGGCCGCGACGAGCTGGGCGCGGAGGTCCCCCTGCTCCGCCTCGAGCTTCGAGACCTGATCGGCCAGGACCTGCTGCACGGAGGTGGCGAACTGGACCCGCTCTGGCGACCCGTTCCATTGCGCATAGCCGACGAAGCCGATTACCGCCAGCGCCCCGGCGATGCTGATCGCCCATTGCGGGCTGACCAGCAGCCGCCCTCGCCGCGCGGTCATGGGGACGCGTGCCGGCGGCGAGCGGCGACGAGGGCAACGACGACTCCCATTCCAAGTCCCGCCACGATCACTGCCGGGATCCACCCCGCACCGCCGCCGGATTCGGCAGGCTGCCGGGACGACGAAGCCGAGGGGGCAGAGCTCTCCGTTGCGGGCGCGGCCGGCTGGGGTGGCCTGTCGACATTCGATGGCAGGATTGGTGCCGGCTCGACCGCCGTGGGCGCCGCGACGCCGTACGAGGCGAAGTACGCGTCATACAGCTGGTCGGCCGTGACGCCCGTGCCCGCTTCAAGCGCCTCCGCATCGCCCGCCCCGTCCTGCCATGCGGCAGCAATGGCGGCGATCGCACCGCGGCCGTAGGTATTGATGACCATCTGGACCATGGTGGCACCCTCATCGTAGGCGAGGCGCGCAGCCTGGTCTCCGATCGGGAACGACTCGGTGATTCCGTCGAACGCAAGAAGCGCACTCGCATCCGCGGCCGATCGGACCGCAGCCTCATGCCCACTCGCCGACTGCTGCTCGGACCACACCGCCAGGCCCTCGTTGAACCATTTGGCCGGATCGTGGAACGGGTTCGCGGTCACGTCCTGGAAGACAACATGCGTCACCTCGTGGGTCATCGTGGTCTCGAGGTAGCTGCTCGACCCGCCTCCCAGCCACATGAAGATCGTGCGCAGCGCAGGAAACGTCGCTGCGCCGGTCCATTCTCGAGCTCCAGGTCCCAGCGCGCCGAAGAAGTCGTTGCGGGAGTCGTAGACGAAGATGTCGATCGGGCCCGCCAGGTCGTGACCCAGCAGCGTCTCTGCCGCAGCCGCAGCGTCCGCGGAGACGGAGCCGAAGTGACGAGCCTGCGCCTCGGCCCCGCCGTACCAGTGCACCGTCGCCGCCGCGATCCGCGCCGAACGCCAGTCAAGCCCTGGGCGGTCGTCGTCGTAGAGGAGGGTCTTCTCGGGGCTGAGGGTCACCTCCTCGCCGTTTGTCGCGCGCCATCGATACGCGATCGAGGTGTTCGGCGTGATGGGCTCTGCGGCGGTGTCCCTGACAAACTCGGCGCTCAACGGTCCCGGATCGACGGGGACGACCACGGTGGAGTCGGAGCCTGCGAATCGCAGCAGGAGCGCGAGCTGGTCGGGCGAGCCGCCCGGTAGCTGGACGGTGAAGCGCATCCGGCCCCCATAGGTCGCGTCCGCGGTCGTGGAGCCAAAGCCGCTGAACGCGGCAGCCGGAATCGGGATGGCGACGATCACGGCCAGCACGATCGCCGCCAGCAAGAGCCCTCGTCGCATCACTGCTCCCACGACACCCTGCCGAGGTCCAGAAGGCCGGTCGTCAGGTTGCCGAGGCCCCGCAGACCGGGCCGCACCAGCCACCAGCCGGCGCCATAGGCCCACGGAAGGACGGGCGCCTCGCTATCGACGCGATCGTCGACCGCCCGGTAGGCAGTGGCCTGTTCCGCATCGGTCTCGGCGGCAGATGCGACCTCCAGCAGCCGCACGAATTCAGGATCGTTCCACCCGCCATAGTTGCTGGTGGCGGCGGGCAGCAGGAGCAGGCTGTAGAGCGCATACGGCGATGGGTAGTCGGCGATCCAGTTCATCGTGAAGACCTGCGGCGGGTCGTCGACCAGCGCCTGGAGGTAGTCGCGAAACTGCATCGTCTCGACCGTGATGTCGACGGCCAGCTCCTTCTCCCAGACCGTCACGGCCGGTCCCACACCCAGTCCGGAGCCATTCACCGTGATGGTTCCCAGGCGCGTCCGGTCGGTGTAACCGGCCGCGTCGAGAAGGCGGCGCGCCTCCCCCAGGTCGGTCACCTGGTCGTCCTCCAGGCCGTCCGGCCAGAGTGCCGGCGGCACGATGCTCGACGCAGGCGTGCCGCTGCTTCCCTCCGCGTTCGTGACGAGGCGCGGCCTGTCCAGGGCGAGGGCGAACGCTCGGCGCACCCGCGCGTCATCGAATGGAGGTCGCGTGGTGTCGAAGCCGAAGAACTGGATTCCGAGCGCCGCCGAGCGGTGGAGCGACGGCCCGAGATCGCGGTCGTAGGCAATCCAGCCGGCATCGAACGAGCCCACGCTGGTGAGGTCTACCTCGTCGTTGGCGAAGGCCGTCGCCGAGTCCCCGGTCAGGTTCGTGACCCATCGGATCTCCGCGATGGGGGGCGCCCCGGCGACGTATCGATCATTGGCGCTCAGGATCAGGTCGGCGCCATCGGTCGCGCGGGTGACGTACGGCCCGGAGCCGATGAAGCTGTCGATCGACTGCCAACTGTCGTCCGTGCCGGTGGCGTTGCGCGGGACGACGAACGCGGTCGGAGTCGCCGTGATGGCCGGGAAGTACGCAGCGGGATGCCTGAGACGCACGGTCAGCGTCCGGGCATCGGGTGCATCGACGGCCACGCCATTTGCCGGACCGCCGGCAAGTCGCTCCGCCGCGCCTTCGATGATGCTCAGCACGTCCGGCGCGCTCGACCGCGTGGCAGGATCCAGGATCCTGAGCCACGAACGGCGGACATCGGTGGCGTCGAGCGGACTGCCATCGCTGAACGTCAGCCCAGCTCGCATGTGGAACGTGTAGGTGCGGCCGTCCTCGCTGACCGACCACGATTCGGCCAGCGACGCATATGGCTTGCCATCCTCGTCCAGGCGTGTCAGGCCCGCATACAGCTGAAGCAGAAACTGGACATCGCCAGCGGTGTCGATGAAGGCCGGATCGCGGGTCGCGGGCTCGCCGCCGACGTAACGCAATGCCGGTTCGGCTGCGGAGGCGGGATGCGCCGGCAGCGATGAGGTGAAGGCCAGGAGGATGGCTGCGATGCCTGCGACGAGGCGCGGCAGCCGGTCCCGCGAGGTCAGGCGGCGCATGCGGAGGCTAGTATACGAGCCCGTGCAGCCGACCCATGACCACCGCTTTCGGCCGCAGCCCGCGGGCAGTCTCACGCTCAGACAGTTCGTCGAGTCACTTCGCCGATGGACGCCCGAGATGCGGCAGGTTGCCCAGATCGCGTTGACTCGGTCGGAGACTGAGCGCCAGCAGTACCTCCGGGCGTTTCATGAGCGTCATCACGATCGCGAGCCCAAGCCGATCGACTCCTTCGTCCGCTGGGCCTACTCGGACCCCCGGCTCGATCACGTCCCCGCGTTGCTGGCTGAGATCGAACGAGGCGAGGCTGACTACGAAAGCGCCCTGGAACACGAGGCTGATGTGCTGGTGCGGACCCGCGCGCACGGCAAGACGCCGGCCCAGCGCGTGCACGACTACCTCGCCCTCCTGGGGATGGAGGGGAGCGAGCCGGTGCGGGCCGCGATCGCAGGTCTGCTGCCGTCCGCCACCTCCGATGCCGCGGTGGTCGCAACCGTGCGCCAGATGCGCCGCCGGTGGTTGGAGCTGTTCGGCGACGATCCGTTCTTTGCCGAGGAATGAATAGCCGATTCGTCGCCGCGTCGCTGATCGCCGCTGCGCTCGTGCTGCTGGCTCCGATCCCGGTGTGGGCCCGCGCGCTCGGCGGGATCTTCACGCTGCCAGTCCCGCTCGCGCTGTACCTGGTCGCCGCTGGCGCGACGGTCGCCGTCTCCTTCGTGGTGGCGGTGGTGCTGGTTCGTCCCGCCGGACCGGTCGCCCGCTACCCAACCCGCCCGCTGAGCATGGACATGGCGAGCAGATCGCTGGTCGCCCTGCAGGTGATTGGCCTTCTGTGGTGGTTCGGCACTATCCTGCTCGGCCTGGTCGTCGATCCCATCTCGCCGTTCCCCGCGGTGCTGTTCTGGATCGGGATCTGGGTGGGCCTGCCCATCATCTGTGTCCTGTTCGCCAATCCCTGGCCCGCTCTGAGCCCGTTCCGCACCGTGTTCACAGGGCTGAAACGACTGGCCAGGCTCATCGGTTTCGACCGCCTCGATGCGGCACTACGCTATCCGGCTCGCCTCGGCCGCTGGCCAGCGACACTCCTGCTGGTAGGTGGGGTGTGGGCAGAGCTGATCCTCCCCGGATCGCACTGCCCCGAGCACCCTCGCCGTCCTCGCGCACCGGCGCGCGCTGCGCGATCGGCACATCGCCCAATCCTGGCCGGCCTGTCACTGGTGGCGTTGATGATCGGCTACACGGTCCTGAGCCTCTGGATCATCGCCCTGCCGATCACCCAGGAGCCCGGCCACAGCCCGGCAACGGCGCTGGTTCGCGGATGGACGTAAGCCTTGCCCTGGCCTTCGCGGCGGGACTCCTCAGCTTCGTCTCTCCATGCGTGCTGGCGCTTGTTCCGGTCTACCTCGCCTTCCTGGGCGAGTCGGCGACGGCCGACGGAGCTGGAACGGCAGCGATCACCTGGCGCGGCCCGGTCTTCACCCAGGCGCTCCTCTTCGTGGCTGGCTTTGCCGTCATCTTTCTGCTGCTCGGCACCTCGGTGGGCCTGTTCGGCAGCTTCCTTTTCCGGATCGATGTCGCTCGTCAGCTGGCCGGCGCGGTGGTCATCGGAATCGGGCTCCTCACCACCGGCATCTTCGGACCGGTGCTCGATCGCTTCATGCGCTTCGGCGTTCGGACGGATCGCCTGCCCGACGCCCGAGCGGCCAGGGCGCTGACGCTGGGGGCGCTCGTGGCGATCGGCTGGACCCCCTGTATCGGCCCTGTCCTTGGCGCAATCCTGACCATGGGCGCTTCGAGCCGGGACGCATGGGTTGCGGCGCTCCTGCTGATCGCCTATTCCGCCGGGCTGGCTGTTCCCTTTCTGGCTGCGGCGCTGGCGTTGCCGCGCATTCAGCCCCTGCTCAATGCCCTGCGCCGCCACCATCGGGCCGTGCAGGTCGTCTCCGGCCTCTTCATCATGGGGATAGGTGTGCTCATCCTGACGAACGCCTTCGCCCGCATGGCAGGGCTCTTCACCTTCTTCATCTGACGAGGTACACCGATGCACCCCGCCCTGTGGCTCGCGCTGGCGATCGGCTCGGAGATCATCGCCACCGTCTCGCTCAAGCTGTCGAACGGGTTTACCCGACCGGGTCCGGCAGTGGTCGTGGTGGCAGGCTATGCGCTCAGTTTCTACGCGCTCTCGATCACCCTGCGGACCATCCCGCTGGGCGTGGTCTACGCCATCTGGTCCGGTGTGGGGACCGCCGCGATCGTCGTGATCGGTCTCTTCCTCTTCCGCGAGACGCTCGACGCTGCGAAGGTGGTCGGTATCGGCCTGATTATCGCGGGGGTCGTGATGTTGAGCGGAGTGGGTGCCGCGACCGCCCAGTAGGCCGCGGAACCCACCCCGAGTGAGATTGCCGGATCAGCTGCCGGTCGGCAGGATGCTCTGTACCACGCTCTGTACCACGCTCGGCAGGACGCCGCCGCCGCTATCAACCGGCGAGCCGTTTCCGCTGCCGCCGTTCAGCAGGAACCACCAGATCAGGAAACCGATGACGATGACGGCCAGGATCAGGCCGACGATCATGCCGGCCCCCATACCCTCGGAACCGTCGCCGGGCACGTTCACGTTGGTCTGACTCATGGGCTTTGACTCCTCCTTATTAGGGGCAGACCGTGTGCAGTCCACCCGAGACTCACCAATGGTAAGGCGGCGAGGTTGCAAGCGCGTAGCATATTCGGGAAGGCATGTGCCGCAAGACAGACATTAGAGCGGACGAATGGCGCTCACCGGACGCCGCCCGAGCCCCTATTCGGCCGCACAACCGTCACCGCTGAACCTGACTCAACAAGGAGGATCCGCAAGGTGTTTCCCATCATCACCGGCATGCTGATTGGATGGCTGCTCCGCTGGCTGATGCGTGGCCAAGACAGCGCGCGCCGGAGCCGGCGGACGCTAGCGGGACCTCGGGCGCGATGAGGCGCCTACCGTTCAGGACAGGGTGCTACGATGACCAAGCGGCCCGATCAGGCCTCTCGTGGAAGAAACGGTCGTGGGTAGGGATCGGGCGCCGCCAAGAAGGCAGGCGGCAAGGCCAAGGACGGCTGAGGCAAAAGTCATCGGCAAGCAGTCGAAGGAGGCCGGGGGGCACGCGTGATAGACCGAGGGTAGCCTCCGGCAGGGCTGGGCAAGACAAAACCTGCTGCACGTGACCTCGGCAATCGGGTTGGCTAGGCCACACTGCAATTGGAGGGTATGACATGAGCTTCTTTGCGTGGCTGGTGGTCGGCGCGCTCGCTGGCTGGATCGCCAGCAAGGTGGTCCCTGGTGACGAGCGCTACGGCTGGCTCGGCGGCCTCATCGCCGGCATCCTCGGCGGGGTGGTGGGTGGCTGGCTCTTCGGGCTGCTCACCAAAGAGGACTGGACGACCGGCATCAACATCCCAACCATCATCGCCGCCATCGTCGGGGCCATCATCGTCGTGTTCCTGTGGAACACGTTCACCCGCCGTGGGGGGCGTGCCACCTAAGGGCGACGTTATCGACCGCAGCACAGACGCTTGCCAACCCGGCTCTTCCCATAGCTAGTGGTCTCGCTGGAGGAATCGTCAAGGTCTGGCACGCTGCATCGTTTATGGCGCCCCCGGAGTGCCCTAACGCCGCCAACGACGCATTGGCCCACGCCCTCGCCTGGGCAAGCGCGAGCGCGTCGCAAGAGTCGGCCGGCGGGGGAATCCATGCATCGGCCGCCCATTTGGGTGGGCGCCTTGGATTTCGGGGCGGCATCCACCGAGCGCCGTGGCCAGGTCCTGCGGTTCCGCCTCGGTCGGGCTGTGACACGGCAGCGGCCTTATCAGGGACTGCCTGGGTCGTACAGCTCCGCCGGGGCCCGCCTGGCCGGCACCCGACGCCTGTCGGAGCAGACCCGCAACAACTTGGCTCGGCTCGACACGTTGATCGAGCGAGCGCAAGGCTTAGTCCAGACCACGGCCCGGATGAAGCAGGTGCTCGAGGCGAGAATCGGCGAGGCCGCATCTGGGCAAGCTCGTCGAGCTTCGACGCCAGCACGACCAGGCCGCCGCCGCAATGCAGGAGGCGAAGGCGAGGAGGTTCGTCTTCGCGTCCTTCGCGGCGAGATCTCGGCCGGTGCACAGGTAGCCGGGGGCCGGGTCCGCGTGCCCGGTGATGGCAACCGGGCGTACTCGTACAGCTCCGATCGCGTCGTCGAGGCAAGGTGATCTCGGGATAATCGCCGCGTCGCGATTGATCAGCCGGGCGAGGCGCGTTC
>JACDEL010000096.1 GCA_013816405.1 Chloroflexota bacterium
ATCCCCGATGCGATCGAGAACCTGCTCCGCGAAGAGCGGAGGTTCGAGCCCGATCCCGCATTCGTCGCCAATGCGATCGCCAGGGATCCCGGCATCTATGCGCGCGCCGCGACCGAGGAAGGCTTCCGCGCGTTCTGGACGGAGGAGGGGAACCGGCTCGACTGGATTGCACCGTGGACCGAGCTCTACACCTGGGACATTCCGTACGCCAAGTGGTTCGTCGACGGCAAGCTCAACGTAAGTGCCAACTGCCTCGATCGTAATGTCGCCAACGGGCTGGGGGATCGCGTCGCCTACTACTGGGAAGGCGAGCCCGGGGACAGTCGCACGATCACCTACCGCGCCCTGCTCGACGAGGTTTGCCGCTTCACGAACGCGCTGCGCTCGCTGGGCGTGCGCAAGGGCGACAAGGTCGCGATCTACATGCCGATGATCCCCGAACTGCCGGTGGCGATGCTGGCATGCACCCGGATCGGGGCGCCCCACAGCGTGGTGTTCGGCGGCTTTTCCGCCGAGGCGCTGGCCGACCGAATCGAGGACGCGGGGTGCACTGTGGTCATCACCGCCGACGGCGGCTACCGCAAGGGTGCCGCTGTCGCGCTCAAGCACGCCGCCGACGAGGCGATCGGCCGCACGACATCGGTCCAGCACTGCGTCGTGGTGCGGCGCACCGGCGCCGACGTCGCATGGAGCGAGGGCCGCGACCACTGGTACCACGACCTGTTGGCCGATCAGCCGGCCACCGCCGACCCGGAGCCGATGGACGCCGAGGACCTCCTCTATCTGCTGTACACCTCGGGCACCACCGCCAGGCCGAAGGGGATCATGCATACCACGGGCGGCTACCTGGCCGGGGTGAGCGCCACCCATCGGCTCATCTTCGACATCCACGCCGATACCGACATCTACTGGTGCATGGCCGACATCGGCTGGGTGACCGGCCACAGCTACATCGTCTACGGCCCGCTCGCCAACGCGACGACCGGGATCATCTACGAGGGCGCCATCGACTTCCCGGACAAGGACCGATGGGCGCAGATCGCGGCGAAGTACCACGCGACCATCCTCTACACCGCGCCGACGGCCATCCGCGCGCTCATGAAGTACGGCGCCGATGCGTTCGCCGGCGACGACCTATCCTCGCTGCGGCTGCTCGGTACGGTTGGGGAGCCGATTAATCCCGAGGCCTGGATCTGGTACCGCGAGCACGTCGGGGGCGACCGGACGCCGATCGTGGACACCTGGTGGCAGACCGAGACCGGGATGATCCTGATCACTCCGCTGCCGGGCCTCACCATCACCAAGCCGGGGAGTGCCACCTTCCCGTTCCCCGGCATCAAGGCCGACGTGGTGGACGAGGCCGGGAATTCCGTGCCGCTGGGTGGCGGGGGGTATCTGGTGCTCGAGCGCCCGTGGCCGGCCATGCTGCGCGGCATCTACGGGGACCACGACCGATACTTCGAGACCTACTGGTCGCGCTATCCCGGCCGCTATTTCGCGGGGGACGGCTGCAAGCGCGACGACGAGGGCTACTACTGGCTCCTCGGCCGCGTCGACGACGTGATGAACATCTCCGGCCACCGCATCTCGACGACCGAGGTGGAGTCGGCGCTCGTCTCGCACCCCGCCGTCGCCGAGGCCGCGGTCGTCGGCCGCACCGACCCGATCACCGGGCAGGCGATCTTCTGCTACGTCATCCTGCGTTCCGGGTTTGAGGCGTCCGAGGCGCTGGCGGGGGAGTTGCGCGAGCACGTCGCCGAGGTGATTGGGAAGCTCGCGCGACCCAAGCAGATCATGTTCACGCCAGACCTTCCCAAGACCCGCTCCGGCAAGATCATGCGTCGCCTGCTGCGTGACATCGCTGAGAAGCGGCCCCTGGGCGACGTCACCACCCTCGCCGACGAGGGAATCGTCTCCTCGATCCGCGACCAGTCCGGCCGGGGAGAGGACTAGGCCCTCCCGCCCCTCCTGGCACATCGGTCTTTGATAACCCCTGGTTCTATTCCTGCACTAATCGCGCCCATGCCGCGCCGCCTGAATACCCCTGGTTATCAAGCAGCACCGATCTGCCGCTATCGGTGCACGACGAGAACCTGCAGTTATCAACGAGCGGACGACGGCAACCGAACCCAGAGAAGACCGTCGCCGCCCACGCGGTCCCCCGAACGGAGCGAGGACCAGATCCTCCTCGAGGGTATCGGGAGAGCCGATTCCACGATCACCCGATGGTTATCGACGACCGCGCGATTGCGGCGGGTATCTGGCACGGCGATGACCAATCGAACCGCACGGCCGAGCTGATCGGCCATCCCGCTGCGCTTCAGCTGAGCTGCACGCAGCTGAGCCTGGAAATCCAGCAGCGCCCGCTCGATCTCCACCTGCACGCCCTCGGTTGTCGTCTGCAGCACCATGTCGGCCGCACGCCGATCAGGCGCGGGAGCCACCGGGACCTCGAGTCGCACGCGCGCGGCTGTATGCAGTGCTCCGCGGATTAGCTCTGCGACGCGGAGTTGCCCTGAGTCTCGCAACCGCACGCCGTCCGCTGGATAGAGTCGGATGGCCAGGTCGTGGCCGGTCGCCGACGCGAGCCGGTGCATCACCACGAGGCTTGGCACCTTCTGTCCACGCTCGGCCTGGGAGACGAACGATTGGCTTATCTTTGCTCGGCGCGCCAGCTGTCGTTGTGTGAGGCCTGCAGTTGCCCGGGCGGCGACCAGCTCGCGAGCAAACCGCGAGGTGAGGTCATCCGCGCGCGGCCCGAACACGAACCGAGGTGTTGGCATACGCGAAGCATGGCCGCCGGTGCCCAGCGCGCAGTTATCGCTCCGTTACTGCCCGTTTGCTAGGATGCGTCCCGTGACGTTCACCCGCCGGACCAAGGCGATCATCGCGGCCGTCCTCAGCGTTGGCTGGCTGCTCTACATGATCGTCGGGCTGCAGGTCATCAACCTGATCGCGCCGGTCCACCTGGGATCCGGTCCGGAGGGGACGGCGGCCTTCATCGGCCTGGTGTCGGGCGTCTTCGTGTGCGGCTTCGTCATGTGGGCCGCCTCCGAGTGACCGATGCGCGCGGCGACGAGCAGCGCCTAGTCCACGTCCCCCGAGAACAGGTTCGCGCTGGCGGCATGCTCGCGGTCGAGCGCGGGGCCCAGCAGGCGCCGATACAGCCCCGGCCGTCGGTCGGCCATCGTGTCCCACTCGTGCTCGCCGGGGCGCCGCGAAACGTGAGTGCGCCGGGCGGCCTCCGGGTCGATCTCGCCGACCAGGAGCTCCTCCCGAGTGTCGCTGGCGACGGCCAGCTGCTTCCCGTCGTAGTCGATCAGCACCGAGCGACCGATGAAGGTCGTCCCACGCTCCGTCCCGACCCGGTCGGCGGCCAGCAGGTAGCAGTGGTTCTCCGCCGCACGGGATGGGGCGAAGATGCCGGGGTGGAAGTCGACGCCCACCGGCCAGTTGGTGGGCAGGGCGATCAGATCGGCCCCATCGAGGGCGCACATGCGGGCCGCCTCGGGGAAGCGCAGGTCGTAGCAGATGAGGACGCCGATCCGCAGGCCGTTGACCTCGATCACGCTCGGCGCATCGGGCCCGGGCGTGGTGAATCGGTCAACCCCTAGGTAGGGCAGATGCATCTTGCGGTAGGTGTAGCGCTCCCCATTCGGCGTCGCAACCAAAGCGGCGTTGAAGACCTCGTCGCCAAGCGCCTCGAGGGTGCCGCAGATGACCGTCATGCGGTGCACCTCGGCCATGCCTGCGAGAACCTCGTGCGCCACGACGCCTGCGCGTCGGGCAACTGGCCGCGCCTCCTCGAGCGAGCCGAAGGCATATCCGGTGACAGCGGCCTCGGGCAGGACGACGAGCACGGCTCCGGCGGCGGCGGCCTCGGCCACGGCGCGCCCGATCCGGTCGAGGTTCGCCTCGACCTCACCGAGCTGAGGATCGATCTGGCAGGCGGCCACCCGAAGCGTCGGCATCGGCCCTTCCTTCCCGCTACCCTTCGCCGATGGCCAATCGCCCCTGGCTGGTCCCGGCTGCCTTCATCTTACTCGGGCTGATCTGGGGCTCCTCTTTCCTCTGGATCAAGATCGCGGTGGACGAGATGGATCCCGCCACGCTGGTCGCCTATCGGGTCAGCCTGGGTGCGGTGGCCATGCTCATCTACGCCCGCCTCACCGGCGAGCGGTTGCCCCGGACGGTCCGTGAGCTCGTCCCGATGGCGGTCCTTGGCCTGATCGCCACAGCGCTCCCGTTCTTCCTGATCTCCTGGGGTGAGCAGTACATCGACTCTGGCACCGCCGCCGTGCTCAACTCGCTGACACCGATCTTCAGCCTGATCCTGGCCGGGACGATCCTGCGCACCGAGTCGGTGACGTTGGTCCGGGTGCTCGGCCTGGTGACCGGCTTTGCCGGCGTCGCGC